>QNBX01000133.1 GCA_003644265.1 Planctomycetota bacterium | reverse complement strand
CGCAGGGTCCAGGACGACATGCTCAAGCTGCTCGGGCGACTCGACAGCGCTGCGTAATCGCGCACGGCAGGTCAGCCCTGCGCACGACCCGGCTGATCAACGGCGAAGTATGCAACGTTGAGGGTGACACGCTCGTGGGCTTGGCCTATCGTGGGATGACTCGCGGGAGCGCGGCATGAGCAGGACCCTCGTCAGATGGGCCGCTGTGGCGACGCTGGTGGCGGTGGCGACCTGGGCGCTGTGGCCCAGGTCGGAGACGAGGCCGGAGACGAGGCCTGCGTCTGGGCCTGGCGCCGCCGAGGCGACGTCAGGTCCAGATGCCGCCGTGCCGTTGTTCGAGTGGCCCGCGTTCGTGCCGCCGACCCAGCCGCCGGGGTGGAGCCTTGCTCCGGCTGAGGCGTTCGTTGGCGTTCCCGGTCCCGCGCCCGCCGGCGCGCCCGACTGGGAGGCCCTCGGCCTGCCGAGCGTGACCTGGAGCGGCGAGCTGCGCGACACGGAGGGGGCGCCCATCGCGGACGCGCGCGTCTGGATCATCCCCAACGGTCGCACGCGTGCCGCCGTGGGCCTGACGCCGCAGCCCTATGCGGCCTATATCGGCATGGGAATGGAGGGGCCCCGGGTCATGCCGCAGATCTCCCTGGCTTCCATGCCCCAGGCCCACACCGACGCGGAGGGCCGCTTCGTACTCACCGCGCCGCAGCTGCCCATGCCGATGGTGCTGGGTGAGTCTGCGTTCGGTCTGCCCGAGCCCGTGCTCGTCGTGGCGGCGCCGGGCTTTGCCAGCTTGACGCGACGGCTGGACGTTCCGCCCGCCAGCGCACAGGAGCTGGGCGTGGTCCGACTGGAGCGAGAGGCCATCGTCGTAGGGCGGGTGGTCGATCAGCGTGGGGCAGGGCTGGCCGGCGCGCGCGTCGGCATCGCGTCGTTGATCTGGCTGAAATCCCAGCTGGGAGACGCGCCGCTCGACCTGCGCGTGGATCGTGCCGTGCGCGCGCTGCTGCCCGAGCTGCACGAGACCGTGACGGACACGGACGGCAGCTTCCGACTGACGGGCGTGTGGCCTGCGAACGTCCGCCTCTGGGCCCGCGCCGCCGGCTTCGTGCGTGGCCGCGCCACGAGCGTC
Organism: Planctomycetota bacterium; assembly: GCA_003644265.1. The sequence goes on along the minus strand of QNBX01000133.1, from coordinate 11,745 downwards.
GTCCACGCGGCGGCGGGCCGCGCGAGTGAGCCTTGCATTCTGCGTCTGGCGCCCGGCGGTCAGGTGTCGGGGCGCGTCGTGTCCAACGAGGGCGCGGCACTTACCGGCATCGAGTTGCTCGCCACCGCGCGGGAGATCGACACGGCCGGTCGGGGCTGCATAGGCATGTCGCTCACGGACGAGCACGACCGGCTACCTGTGGAGCTCGACCGCGAGAACCCACGGGCTCACTTTGTCATGGGGCGCACGGACGCAGAGGGACGCTTCGCCCTGGATGGCCTGCCGCCCGGCAACCTGACGCTCTACGCCCGCGGCCTGGGCTGGGAGCCCGTGCGCCAGCGCGACGTGTTGTCGGGCCGGCACGATTTGGAGCTGCGCTTGCAGCCCGCCGCGCGCCTGGTGGTGAGCATGGTGCGCGAGGAGGACGGTGCGCCGGTGAGTGGCGCGATCGTCCAGGCGCAGCGCTTGACTGGAACCAACCAGGACACGGCCCTGCCGGTTCACGCCGGGTCGGCGCCGCATGAGTTCGTTGTCGTCGGCGCCGGTCCACTCGGCACGCGGCTCCTGGTGCACGCGGCTGGGCGCGCCAGCACGATCATCGAGCTGCCCGGCCTGCAGCCGGATACGCAGGTCGCCACGGAGCTCCTGCTGGCCCCCGGCGCGCACATCGCCGGCGTGGTCGAGACGCCGGAGGGTTCGCCGCGGCCCGGCTTGGCCATCACCCTGCGCGCCCATTTGCGCTCTGTCATCCTGCCAGCGCGGACCCTGCGCTCCGGTGCGGGCGGCGGCTTCCGTTTCGAGGGTCTGCCCGCGGGGCTCTTCTCGCTCTCGGTCGACTACCGCGAGGCCCGCATCGCCCAGGACCGCCAACTCGTTGTCGAGGTCACGCACGCACAGCGTCGCGAGGATGTGCAGCTGGTGATCGTGGACACGGCCAGAGTCATCCTCACCCTGCTGGACCTCACCGGCGCCCGGCTGGCCGACTGCGACGTCGCGGTGTACGCCGTCGAGACCTGGCAGCCCGACTTGCCCAGCCAGGAGCTGCACATGCTGCGCGAGTCGTTCCAGCGCAGCGACAGCGAGGGGCGCGTCGAGTTGAATCAGCTGCGCCCCGGCGGCCACGTGATCGTGGCGGGTAGCAATCCTCCCTTGACCGTCAACGTCACGCCCGGTGAGCGCCGTCTGCTCAAGCTCACCATCGCGGCCGTGGTCACGGGGCGAGTGAGCTCCCACGGCCAGCCGGTCGCAGGCGCTCAGCTGCGTGAGGTGCCCTACGGACCCACGGTGCTGAGCGATGCCGACGGGCGCTACGTCCTGCCCGTGACGGCGCACGGCCCGGTCACGCTGAGCATCGCGGCGAACGACACGATGACCCCGCGGGAGCTCAGCGTCGAGGTGGACGCCCAGCGCGGTGCCGAGTTTGACATCCAGCTGGGCAGCTCGGTGATCCGCGGTGTGATCGAGCTGGAGGCTGAGCGGGCGCCGGACGGTCAGCACCCGCCAGGGGGCCAGCAAGCGCTGGGCGAGCGACTGGCAGTGGAGGGGCAGCAATCGCTTGCGGAGCGCGTGGGCGTGGTGCTCTGGGAGACCTCCTCCGACCGGCGTCTGGTGGGCAGCGCGATCAGCGATGCCTCCGGGGCGTTTCGCTTTGCGTACCTGGACGCGGGGCGCTACCAGGTCGAGCTCGACGGCCCGGGCGGGGCGCGCTGGCTGCTGGACTCCGCGCCGCCCGTGATCCTCGCGCAGGATCGGACCCACGCCGTGACGCTGCACCTGTCCAAGGGAGCCCGCATGCACGGGCTGGTCACCACGCCTGACGGCTCGCCCGTCCGCGACGGATACCGCGTGCGTGTCTGGGCCGTCGGAGAGCCGCGGCCACGCCCCGCCGTGCGGACCCGCGCCGGGGAGTTCCTGATCGAGGCTCTGGCGCCGGGCAGCTACCGCGTAGCCATCCAGCCGCCTGGCGAGGGGCAGAGCCAACGGGACCCCGAGCGCGGCACGCTGGTCAGCGTGGAGGGCCGCGAGCACCTGGAGCTGAAGCTCGTGTGGCAGGGCTGAGGGGCTGGCCGGCGGGCCGAATCCAGCGGTCTGCCTTGCGGTTTCTTCCCGTTCGGGAACAATTAATCCGTCTCAGCTTGACTTCGAGTCTTCGCGTGCCGATGATTCCCGATCGGGAATAAGACTATGACATCCACACACGGTTCTCATCTCCAGGGCAACTCTGTTCCCGATCGGGAACCAGTTGGCCGGTTCGTGCGCGCGCGGCGCAAGGCGGCCGGCCTGACGCAACGTCAACTCGCCGAGCTCGTCGGTACGGGTGTGCGCTTCATCTCCGACCTCGAGAACGACAAGCCGACTCTCCGCATGGACGCGGTCAACCGGGTGCTCGGCGCTTTCGGCAAGCGTCTCGGGCCGGTGGACATGCAACGTGAGCAAGAGCCGTGAACCCCGGTGGGGGGCGTCGAGCTGAGGTGCGGCTCAGCGGTCAGCGCTGCGGTGTGATCGACGAGCTGCCGGGCGGGGGCACGCGCTTCCGCTACGACCGGAGCTGGCTCGAGCTGGCGACCGCGCGGCCCGTCTCGTTGAGCATGCCCTTGCGGGAGCAGCCCTACGAGGCGCCGGGACTGTTGCCCTTCTTCTCGAACCTCCTGCCCGAGGGCTGGCTGTTCGACATCTCGCTCGCCGGTCTGAAGATCGCTCGCGATGATGCCTTCGGACTGTTGCTCGCGACCTGCCGCGACTGCATGGGTGAGGTCGAGGTCGTGCCCGCCGTCGAGCCAGACGTCGTGCCCGCTGTCGAGTCCGGTGCCGAGCCCGATGCCGAACCCGACGCCGAGCCCGACGCCGAGCCCGACGCCGAGCCCGGGTCGGGGATCGCGTGATGCTCTGCCTCTCCTGCGCGCAACCGCTCGAGGGCGGCGAGCAGCGTTACCACGAGCGCTGCCTGCTCACGCTGTTCGGTGTAAAGACGCTGCCCTCGATCGATGTCGACATCGCGCGGCTGCACACGCTCGCGCTCGCGATGGTGGGTCGCGTGTCGGTGTCGGGAGTGCAGAAGAAGCTGAGCGTTCAGCTCAACGAGAGCCGGACGACGTTGCAGATCGCAGTGGGCCAGAGTTGCCACCTGCTCAAGCCGCAAGCGGACACATTCCCTCACCTGCCCGAGAATGAGTGGGTGACGCAGCGGCTCGCGGCTCTCGCCGGGCTCTCCGTCCCTCCGGCGGCCCTGGTCGAGCTCTCGGGCGGCACCTGGGCTTACGTTGTGCGACGCTTCGATCGTCTGGACGACGGGACCAAGTTCGGCATGGAGGACTTCTGCCAGCTCTCGCAGCTGCCTCCCGGAGGCAAGTACGACGGCTCGGCCGAGAGCTGCGCCAGGCACCTGCGGCGCTACGCCAGCGAACCGCTCGTCGAGCTGCTGCGACTCTATCGGCAGTTCGTGTTTACCTGGTGGGTCGGCAACGGGGACCTGCACCTCAAGAACCTCGCGCTGCTGTGCGACACGCAGGGACGCTGGAGCCTGTCGCCGGCCTACGACCAGCTCAACACGCGGCTCGTGATCCCGGGCGACCCATTGGCCATGCCGGTCTGCGGCAAGCAGGACAACCTGAAGGCCGAGACCTGGGATCAGCTCGCCGAGCGTTTCGGCATCGGGCTGAAGGCGGCGCGGCGTGTTCGCGGCGAGCTCCGCGAGCGCATGGGCGCCGCGGTCGCGCTGGTGCAGGCGTCGCCGCTGCCCGAGCCCATGCGCGCGGAGTATGCGGAGCTGTTGGCCCAGCGTGGGGCCGCGCTGTAGGGCGGCCCCGCGCGCGGCGTCAGCTCCCGCCGAAGCGCTCGACGAACGCCTCGACCGTCGCCAGCAGCTCGGGCGTGAGCCGCGAGAGCGCTGGCTGCGAGAGGGCCTCGGGTACGCCGCCGAAGAGCGGCTCGGCCACGGCGCCGGCGATGGCCGCCATGGTGTCGGCGTCTCCGCCGAGCGAGACGGCGTTGCGGATGGCGTCCTCGAAGTCGTCGGCCTCGAACACGCAGATCAGCGACTCGGGCACCGAACCCTGGCACGACACATCGAACTGGTAGTCCGGCCGAATGGCGTCGAGCGTGCGCGTGAGCTCGTAGCCGAAGCGCTCGGTCAGCTCGTCGCGCAGCGCGTGCTTCTCGACACCCATGCGGGCGCGTAGCACGGCCAGGGCCGTGGCCTGGGCGCCCTTGATGCCCTCGGGATGGTTGTGGGTGGCGGCGGCGCTGCGCTCGGCCTCGCGCAAGACCTGCTCGGCGTCGTCAAAGGCCCAGCCCACGGCGGAGACGCGCATGGCCGAGCCGTTGCCCCAGCTGTTGTAGGGCTCGGTGTCGCGCCGCCGCGCCCAGCGCCGGAAGTTGCCGCCCCAGCCGCGGCGGGGGTGCTCGGCCACGGCCTCGTGGAACGCGTCCACGTAGTCCCGTCCGGTGAGCAGGCAGTCGGCCACGGCGATCGTCAACAGCGAATCGTCGGTGAAGCTCGAGCGCTCCGAGAACAGCTCGAAGTCCTTGCTCTTGGTCGAGTGGAACTCGAACACAGAGCCGATGACATCGCCGGTGATGGCGCCGATCATGGGGAAGCTCGCGTCGTGGGGAGTGCGCGCAGGGGTGCCCTGCCGGCGCGGCTATTCTAGCTAGAAGCGCACCGACCAGGCCGCCACCACGCTGTCGCTGTCCACGCCGACGTCCTTCTGCGTGCGGCGCCGGATGTAGGCGAACTTGACCGCTTGGTTGCTGGCGATGGGGAACCCGAACGACGCTCCGGAGAGCAGGTCGCCGCGGCGGTCGTCCTTGTCGACGCCGTTGATCTTGGAGCGTCCGCTCCAGCCGTAGGCGCTGCCCGCGGAGACCCACCATCCGTTGGACAGCGTGCGCACGACGTGGACCTGCAGCGCGTGGAGCGGGTCCTGTTCGCGCTTGGTGTCCCCGAAGAAGTCGTCGTTGTCGGTGAAGAGGAAGGTCGACGCCGTCAGCTCGTAGCTCCAGGGCCCGCGCGTGTGCAGCACACCCAGCTGCGGGCGGATGCTGTAGCGGTTCTGACCGATGTTGAGCAGCTTCTTGTCGTTGTACTCGCCCAGCGGCACCCGGATCGCGACGCCGGCCCCGATCACGGTGTTGGTCGGGTGCTGCTCGCGGTAGTCCATGTACTGCTTGCCCTGCAGCGCGGGCGCGCCCACCAGGTTGATCGAGAAGCGGATGCGCGGGTCGGCGAAGCCTGAACGTCGCACTCGGGCCTTGCTGCCGCTCAGCTTGCCGCTCCAGCGCGCCTGCTGGTAGGGCACCTGCACGTCCACGCGCGCGGACTTGCCGAGCAGCCCGAACGCGTACACGTAGGAGGCGGCCTGCAGGCGCGACTCGATCGTCGTGTCCGTGAGCTCCAGCACCGGGTCGAGGGCGAGGTCGCCGTCCGCCTGGACCAGGCCGAGCCCGAACACGTGCATGCCCACGGGCATGTGCGTCCAGCGTCGCGGCTCGAGATCCTGGCCGCGGGCGACGGTCACGGCGAGCAGCACCCACGCCAGCGCCCAGGCGGGCTGGAGCAGCGCTCTTCGGGTCGTCACCTGGTCTCCGTCATGGCCGGGCGCGGAGCCGCCGAGGCCCTCGCTCAGGCGATGATATCGGACCGCAGCCTGTGGCCCGCAAGGGCGCCATATGCCAGCGATCCCTCGCCGGCCGCGGAGCAGGGTGGTGTGCCCTGCAAGCGCTGCCCCCGGGGTGCCCTGCAAGCGCTGCCCCGGAGGTGGCCTGCAAGCGCTGCCCCCGGGGTGCCCTGCAAGCGCTGCCCCCGGGGTGGCCTGCATGTGCTGCCCCGGGGGCGGCCAGATCGGTTCGGCTTGCACTCCCCCCGCTTGCGGGAGCGCGCCTACAATCCGTCAGCCCATCGATCCGATGAGGCCTGGGGGAGCCCCGCGCTGGCAGCGGGGCGCGCACCCACTCTGTCGACCACCCGAGAACCGGCCCATGCTCTGCTCGCTCCGCCTTGCCCTGCCCGCGACGTGCCTCGCCTTTGCGCTGGCGTCTCCTCTTGCGGCGCAGACGAGCGCAGCCCACGGCCAGGCGCAGCTGCCCGAGCTGCCCATCGGCCTCACCGCGCCGGCGTGGGAGTCGGCCTTCGGCGGCGAGCCCGGCGTGGGTCGCGGCGACGGGGGCAGCGTCTTCGTGTTCTGCTCGGCGGTCTACGACGACGGGCTGGGCGACGGGCCGGTGCTGTTCGTCGGCGGACGCTTCGAGACGGCGGGCGGTCTGCCCATGAGCAACCTGGCTCGCTGGGACGGCAGCGGGTGGAGCAATCCCGGCGGCACCAACAATGACGTCTACGCCCTGGCCGTGCACAACGACGGCAGCGGCGAGAAGCTCTACGCCGGCGGCCTGTTCAGCACCGTGGGCGGCATCTCCGCCAGCCGCCTCGCGCGCTACGACGGCGCGACCTGGGAAGAGGTGGACGGCGGCGTCAACGGCAACGTCTACGAGCTGCACCGCTTCTTCGACGGCGCGGACCTGCTGGCCATCGGGGGCGAGTTCACCCTGGCGGATGGCGCGCCCGCCAACCGCGCCGCCCTGCTGTGGGCCGGCGAGCTGATCGCCTTCGGAGCGGGCTTCAACGATCGCGTCAACGCCTTCGCCATTCACGACGGCGAGATCTATGCGGGCGGCGAGTTCACCGAGTCGGACGGTGTGCCCATGACGCACCTCGCGCGCTGGACCGGCAGCGAGTGGGAGGACGTGGACGGCGGCGTCGGCACCGGTTCCTTTTCCGAGGTCAACAGCCTGGCGTCCTGGGGCACAGGCGCGGCCTACGGCCTGTACGTGGGCGGCCGCTTCGAGCAGGTCGGCACCCTGGCCGTCCCCGCCATCAGCATCGCGCGCTGGCAGGCCGGCAGCTGGTCGGCCGTGGACGGCGGCGTGTCCAACAGCGTCGAGGACTTCGTCATCTGGGATGACGGCGGCGGCGAGGACCTCTACCTGTCGGGCAACATCACCTGGATGAACGGGTCGTACGCGGGCCGTCAGCACCTCATCCGCTGGGACGGCACGAGCCTGACCACCGTGGGCTTCGGCCTGCAGGACACCTGCCACACCCTGAGCGTGCACGACGACGGCTCGGGCGAGTCGCTCTGGCTCGGCGGCCAGTTCAGCCTGGCCGGCGTCCGCGGCGCCAACGGCGTCGGGCGCTGGGACGGCAGCGACTACTGGCCCACCGACGAGGGCATCAACGACGAGGTCCTGACGCTGCACAGCAGCTCCAGCTTTCTGGGCGGGCCGACGCTCTTCGTGGGCGGCAGCTTCGCGGTGCCCGGCACGGCCCACGACCGCGGCATCGGCGCCTGGCAGGACGGCGCCTGGATCCCCATGGGCGCCATCTTCGAGGACTACGGCGACGTGTTCGCCATCACCGAGTTCAACGACGGCAGCGGCCTGAAGCTGTACGTCGGGGGTACGTTCACGACCATCGGCGGCGTCAGCGCCACCCGCATCGCGCGCTGGGACGGCAGCAGCTGGTCCGGCGTGGGCGGGGGGCTCGACGGCTGGTGCCTCGCGCTCGAGGTCTTCGACGACGGCAGCGGCGCCGCGCTCTACGCGGCGGGCACGTTTGACGTCGCAGGCGGCACGTCCGCCGAGCACATCGCGCGCTGGGATGGGGTCTCTTGGACGGCGCTCGGCCTGGGCATCGACTCCAGCCAGATCCACGACATGCAGGTCTACAACGACGGCAGCGGGAACGCGCTCTACCTCACGGGCAACTTCGACGCGGCGGGCGGCAGCCCGGCTGTGGGCATCGCCAAGTGGGACGGCAGCAGCTGGTCGGCGTTGGGCGCGGGGCTCACCACCTCCTCCGGGACGTTTGGGGGCACGGGGCGCAGCCTGGAGGTCTTCGACGACGGCACCGGACCCAAGCTGTACGTGGCCGGGCAGTTCACCGAAGCGGGAGGCGCGCCGGACACCTACGGCGTCGCGGCCTGGGACGGCACCAGCTGGTCGGGGCTCTCCAGCCCGGTCAGCGCGCCCTACGCGCTGGCCGCCTTCGATGACGGCTCGGGCAAGTCGCTCTTCGTGGGAGGCTTCTTCGACGACATCGGCGGCACGTCGTACGAGCACATCGCGCGCTGGAACGGCGCCGGCTGGGCCGCGGCGGGCTCGGGAGTGGTGGGTCAGCACGTGCGCTGTCTGGAGGTGTTCGACGACGGCTCCAGCACCGGGCCGCGGCTGGTGGTGGGCGGCGCCTACAACAGCGTGCCGGACACCCTGCCCACGGGCGGCAGTCGCCTGGCCTACTGGAACGGCGGCTGGGACGCGGTCGACAACTGGACCGACCTCGGCTTCGCGCTCGCGGGCGTGAGCGGCGACCCGCTGCTGGAGGGCTTCGGCTCGCTCACCTGCGGCAGCATCAATGACGTCAACCTGTCGAACGCCGCGCCCTCCGCGCTGTCGGGGCTGTTCATCGCCTTCTCGTCCACGCCCACGCCGTTTGCGGGCGGCACGCTGATCCCGGTGCCGTTCCTCGATCCGATCCTGTTGAACACGAGCGCGACGGGCGACATCCCGATCAGCTTCGTCATGCCGGCGGCGCCCCCGGGCACGGAGATCTACGTGCAGTGGGCCATCAGCGACGTGGCGGCCGTGGCGGGCGTGTCGCTCAGCAACGCGCTGCGGGGCGACGTGCCGTAGCGGCGAGGGCCCGGGCGCGGTGTTGTGCTGGGTGACGTGCTGCAGACGCCGGGGTGCGAATGCTGAGCCGCGCCGCTCGGCGTCAGGCCTCGACGATGTCGTCGCGCGTGGTCTCGATGAAGGCGATCACCTGCTCATGCTCGGTCTGCGGCACGTCGAAGCTGTCGAGCGTTGCGCCGAGGTGCCCGATGAACACGTCCCAGTCGCTGGCGCTGATCGCCATGCCCTCGTGTGAGGTCTGCATGTCGCGGCCGGTGTAGTACATGGGGCCGCCCGCGTTGGCGCACAGGAAGTCGATCAGCAGCTGGCGTTCGCGCGCGATGCCGTCGCTGCCGCGATGGGCCCAGAAGCGGCCCAGCTGCTCGTCCGCCCGCAGCCGGCGCAGCAGCTCGTGGGCTACGGCCGAGATGGCGTCGTATCCGCCGAGGCGGGCGAAGAGGGAATCGTCTGTCACGTGAGGATGTACCTGCGTGAACCGGGAGCGTCCAACAGCGCGTCCAGCCTGCCGCGACGCCTGCTCAGATGCCGCCCTTGGCCTTGCCGAGCTTGTCGTACTTGGCCTTGTAGTTCAGCTCGAACACCGGCTGGCAGAGCGTGGCGTCGAGCATGATGCGCACGGGCAGCTGCAGCTGCTCACCCGGCTTGGCGGTGGTCACGTTGACCAGCCCGTCGTTCGCGAGCGCGGGACCCAGGTGGACGTGCTTGCAGCGCAACTGGGTGCGCTTGGTCACGATCCCGTCGAACTCCACGCGCAGCGGCACGTTGAGGGTGATGCCTGCGTGCGGCGTGTCCACGTTGTCGAGGCCGTAGGGCGCGAGGGCAGGCTTCAGCAGCGACTGCACCCGGCAGGCGCCCTGCCGCGCCGTCGCTCAGGCCGACTTGTCGATCGGGCGAACTGCCACAAGGTCCGTGGGCTGAACGGAGCGGATGTCCTGTGCGCTGAGCGTGACCACTGCCTGCGTCCTGCCCGACGCGGTCACAAACTCGACCTCGGCCGAACCGTCGTCGTACAGATGCACGATGGTGCCGAGGTCGCCAGCCATCAGCCCATGATCAGGGACGCTGCGCGTCAGCACGATGGTCTCGAGCGCTGAGAACGCCATCAGGAGTCTCCTGGGTACGCGGTGATGAGTCTCGGGAAGTCCTCGCCAACGAGCACAAGCCAGATGCTGACGACCTGGACTCGCTTGCCCGAGGGACCCTTGAGGCTAGCACGGATCAGATACTTCTGGCCGTAGCGCGAGCCCGGGACCGGCTCTGCGTCAGCTCCGAGATGTTGCGCGCGGAGATCGGCCGCGAACTGTTGCCATTGGTCGGCTTCGTAGCCCAGCGACTGGAAGAACGCTGCCTTGAATCGCCCCACGGGATGGGTCGTGGAGAGCAAGTAGTCACGCACCTTGGCAGGGTCGATGACGGCGCGATCTGGGGTCGGCAGCGGCATGCCACCAAGCGTAGCCACTGCGCGTCTCGAGTTCGAAAGAAGACCCGGCCAGCGCTATCGGATCACGGGCACACGACTCGTCAACTCAGCGCTGCGGGGAACAGGGCCGGGCGCGGCAGGTAAAGTGCGCCGCCCGGGCCCACGGTGAGGGCGAAGGCCAGGTCGTAGACGAACTCGTCCGTGCCCGGCAGGCGCGTCGCGCGCTGCAGCGCCTCGGTGTCCCAGGTGCAGAGCACGCCATCGACGTCCACGCTCACCGGCCCGGGCTCACCGCACCCAGCGATAGACCTGGTTGTCCGGGACGTCGACGTCCGCACCGACCTCCAGCCCCCGACCCCGCGCGAGCACCGCGCCCCGCGCATTGTCGTCGTGGACCAACAGCCCAACCACCTCGAAGGGCCAGTCGCGCTCCAGCCAGGTCATGACCTCATCGAGCAGGTGGCGGTCGAGGTCGGTCGCGAGCTCGTCTTCGATGACCCAGTAGGCGAGCAGCGCGCGGTTGTTCTCGAAGTCCCCCGGCGCGATGGGTGTGAGATAGATGCAGCCGAGGCAGCGCTGGCGGTCGGGCGTCAGCACCGTGTAGGCGAAGCCGACGCGCTGCTCGAACTCGCGCCAGTGCTTCTGCAGGTCGCCTCGGTTCTCCTCCAGGGTGAAGCCATCGGGGGGCCAGCTGCCCCAGCGCAGGGTGCGCTGCAGGTGCTCGCGACTGCCCATCAGGGCGGCGTAGTCGAGCTCGACGTGCCGCGGTGCCAGGGGCTCCAGGCGCATTCGCGCGGTCTCCAGCAGCAGCGGCGGCTCGAAGCTCGGCAGGTTCCAGGGCGAGCCCTCCCGGATGAGCAGCTCGAGCGCGAGTCGCAGCGTCGAGTCGTCATCGCTCGACTGGTGATTGATGCCGGGGATGACCCGGTGATCCGGCTGGGGGCACTGCCCCACGGGCGTGTCGGCGGGCACGGCGTTGCGGTACTGGAACACGGGGATGCGGAAGCTCATCCCGCTGTGGGGCAGGGTCAGGGTCGTGAACAGTCCGCCGCTGCAGCCGACCTTGGCGCCCGCGGCCTCCTCGCCGATCAGCGTGGCGCCGGCGTGCAGCTCGGCCATGGTCACCAGCTCCGCGGCCGTGGAGCCGGTGAAGCCGTTCATGAGGATGCTGAGCGAGCCTCCGAAGCCCGGCTCCCGGGGCGGCGTGAGGTCGTGATCCCACCCGAGCCGCACCATCTCGTCGAACACGTCGGTGAGCGGCGGGCGCGCACCGGTGGGATCGATCCGCTGCGCGAAGTCCTGGAAGACCGGGCTCTCGAGCAGGTCGGTCGCCGCGAAGTCCGCGTAGTCCCGGGCGCGGAACGTGTGCGACGCGTAGTAGGCGGTCGGCTCGCTGATCAGGTAGGCGAAGAGCATGGTCCCGAAGTCGTCGTCGCCGCCTTCGTTGTCCCGCAGATCGAGGATCAGGTGGCGCACGTCCTGCTCGGCGATGCGCTGGAACGACCGCTCGAGGAACGCCTCGTAGTCCAGGTCGGCGGCCAGCAGCGCGCTCTCCGAGAAGGTCTTGATCGTCAGCAAGGCGGCGTAGCCATCCGCCAGCACGTTGAGGCTCAGCGCGGGCCCGTCGTCCCGTGGTGGGTCGG
>QNBX01000132.1 GCA_003644265.1 Planctomycetota bacterium | reverse complement strand
TGCAGGCCGCGGTGGGTGAGCACCTGGGTTGCGCCGCCGGCGACGTCATGCTGGCCGACGGCTGGGCCTTTGACCGCGCCGACGGCGAGTCTCGCATCGACAGCACCGCCGCCTTCCAGCTGGCCGAGGCCAAGTTCGAGACGCTGGCGGCCACCGGCAGCTACAACACGCCCGAGCGCGGCGGCGACTACCGCGGCGGCACCATCGGCGCCTCGCCCGCCTACTCGTTCACCGCCCACGTGGCCGAGGTCGAGGTCGACCAGGAGACCGGCGAGATCAAGGTGCACAAGGTCTGGGCGGCTCACGACTGCGGCCGCGCCATCAGCCCCGTGCAGGTGGAGGGGCAGATCGAGGGCAGCACGTACATGGGCGTGGCCGAGGTCACGCTCGAGTCCCACGAGGTGTACGAGGACAACGCGCTGCCCGAGGCGGGCCTGCACCGACGGCCGTCGCTGCTCGAGTACACCATCCCCACCAGCCTCGACACGCCGGAGCTGGAGGCGTTGATCGTCGAGTCCATCGACCCTGAGGGGCCCTACGGCGCCAAGGAAGCGGGCGAGGGCCCGCTGCACGGCAGCCTGCCCGCGGTGGCCAACGCCATCTTCGACGCCTGCGGCATCTGGCTCACCGAGCTGCCTTTCACGCCGGCCAAGGTGCTGGCGGCCCTGCGCGAGAAGCGCGAGCGCGAGGAGGCGGGGGACGCGAGCGACACGGGCAACGGCGCGCGTGACGGCGCGCGTGACGGCGCGCGTGACGGCGACGGGCGCGCCAGCGGAGGCAGCGGAGGCAGCGACGGCAGCGGCGGCGCTCCCGACGGCGGGGGGCCTGCCTGATGCTGCGCCTGCCCCCGTTCACCTACGCAGCGCCGCAGAGCGTCGATGCGGCGCTCGCCCTGCTGGCCGACACCGGGAGCCGCCCGCGCCTGCTGGCCGGCGGCACGGACTTGCTGCCCAACCTCAAGCACGGCATCGAGGAGGCGGGCACGGTGGTGTCGCTGAGCCAGGTGCCCGGTCTGGATGCCATCCGCGAGACCTCGGACGGCGGGCTCGAGCTGGGCGCGCTGGTCACCCTGGAGACCCTGGCCGCCCACCCCGGCGTGGCCTCGCGCTACCCGGCCCTGGCCCACGCCGCAGGTCTGGTGGCCGGCCCGCACCACCGGCGCATGGGCACCCTGGGCGGCAACGTCTGCCTGAACACCCGCTGCGTCTACATCAACCAGACCCACTTCTGGCGCCAGTCCCTGGGCTACTGCCTCAAGAAGGACGGCAGCGCCTGCCATGTGGTCAAGGGCGGTAAGCGCTGCGTGGCCGCCGCCAGCAACGACACCGCGCCGCCGCTCTCGCTGCTGGGTGCCGAGCTGCTCATCGCCAGCGCGGCCCGCGGCGAACGCCGCGTGCCGCTGGCCGACTTCTACGTCCAGGACGGCGTGCACAACAAGGCGCTCGAGCCCGACGAACTGCTCACCCATGTGCTCGTGCCGCCGCCGGCCGCGGGCCTGCACAGCAGCTATGCCAAGCTGCGCCCGCGCGACTCGATCGACTTTCCGCGCCTGTCAGTGGCCGTGGCGTTCCGCCTGGAGGGCGGCGTGCTGCGCGACCTCGGCGTGGTGCTGAGCGCCCTGGCCAGCACGCCCGTGCGCCTGCGCAAGCTGAGCGAGGCCGCCGACGGACAAGCTCCCCACGAGTCGCTCTGGGAAGTCCTGGGCGCCCTGGCGTTCAAGCAGTGCCACCCGCTCACCAGCATCGACGGCGACGCGGCCTGGCGCCGGGAGATGGTGCCCGTCTACGTCAAGCGGGCCCTGCGAGCTGCGCTGGCCGAGGGCGCCAGCCGAGCGAGCTGAGGCATCGCCCGGGCGCTTGTCTGCGAGCGCCCGGCCGCCCGTCGCCGGGGCGGGCGTCGCGGCCCTCAGCCGCGGGCCAGCAGCTCCTGGATCCCGGCCTTCGTCCGAGGCCAGTCGCTGGCGATGACGCTGTAGAAGGCCGAGTGCCGCTGGCCGCCGTCGGGCAGCAGCATGTGGTTGCGCAGCACGCCCTCGAACTGGCAGCCGATGCGTTCCATGGCGGCGCGCGAGCGCTGATTGCGGCTGTCGGTCTTGAACTGCACGCGCAGGGCTCCCAGCTCTTCAAAGGCGTGGTCCAGCATGAGCAGCTTGGCCTCGGTGTTGAGGGCCGTGCGCTGCCATGGCGTGCCGATCCAGGTCCAACCGATCTCCAGGGACCGATGCTCCGGGCGCAGGTCGAAGAAGCGCGTGCTGCCAACCGGCCTTGGGCGCGCGCCGGTCTCGGACAGCGCGCAGGTGGCGAAGACCAGCGCTCGCCCGGCGTCCATCTCGGCCAGGGCCTCGTCGATCCAGGCTGCTCCCAGCTGCGGGTCGGCGAAGTACGGCCGCGGCATCCAGCGCCAGATCGTGGCGTCGGACCCCGCCTGGAGCAGGGGCTCCAGGTGGCTGGCCGTGAGCGGCTCGAGTCGCACGTGGCGTCCCGACAGCACGACGGGGCGAGGCGTGCACGGCGGTCGCGGAGTCATGCGGGGGCTCGATGTCGGTCCGGGCGTCTTGATCCCGGGCGCGTTTGGGCCGCGGACGGCCTGCGGAGAGACCCCGAACGCGGGCCGGTCCAGGATCTTGGCGGCATGATAGCGGTCCGTGGCAGCGGGCGAATCAGGCTCAGGCCCAGACCGCATGCCTGTCGACCGGACTCATGTGGCCCGCGCGCGGTCGCCTTGCCCGCTCCCGATTACCCCGCTAGACTCCCGGCCCAGCGTCTCGCGCTGTGACCATCGGGCTGGGTGAGCTCCCGCTGGCCTCCTCCCACGAGCCTTCCGCCGCCATGTTCCAGCCCGTCCTCGACTTCCTCGAGCGCTTCGGCAACGTCGTGGGCCGGCTCCTGCTGACGTTGGTCTACATCGTGGCGGTGGCGCCGGTGGCGATCTTCTACCGCGTGTTCGCCGACTGCCTGCTGACCAAGAAGGCGCCGGCCAGCACCTACGTCCCTTGGCAGTCGATCAACGAGACCCTCGAAGACGCTCGACGCCAGGACTGAGTCTCCTCGCTCATCCACGGACCCACCTGATGTACATCCTCGGCCTCTCCTTCTACTACCACGACGGTTCCGCCGCCCTGATCAAGGACGGCGTGGTCGTGGCCGCCGGTGAAGAGGAACGCTTCACGCGCCGCAAGCACGACCCGGGTTTCCCGGAGCGGGCCATCGCGTTCTGCCTCGACTTCGAGGGCATCTCCATCGACGACGTGGACTTCGTCGTGTTCTACGAGAAGCCGTTCATCAAGTTCGAGCGGCTGCTGCTGACGGCGTTCCAGACGTTTCCGCGCAGCCTGCGCGTGTTCCGCGAGTCCATGCTGACCTGGATGCAGAAGAAGCTCTGGGTGCGCAGCATGATGCTCGACAAGCTCAAGATCCCGAAGAGCAAGCTGCTCTTCGCCGATCACCACATGAGCCACGCGGCGGCCAGTTTCTACACCTCGCCTTTTGACGAGGCGGCCATCCTGACGCTGGACGGCGCGGGCGAGTGGACCACCGCCAGCATGGGCGTGGGGCGCGGCACGCGCATCGAGATCACCAAGGAGATGCGCTTCCCGCACTCCGTCGGGCTGCTCTACTCGGCCTTCACCGCGTACTGCGGCTTCGAGGTCAACGAGGGCGAGTACAAGCTCATGGGCATGGCGCCCTACGGTGAGCCCAAGTACGTCGACAAGATCATGCAGATGATCAAGCTGGGCGACGACGGCTCGCTGTGGATGGACATGAAGTACTTCGCCTACCACTGGAGCGCCACCGACTCGATCACGCCGGCCTTCGAGCAGCACATGGGCCGGCCGCGGCGCGACCCTGCGCTCGAGGACAAGAGCCTCGATCCGTACTACTGCGACGTGGCGATGTCGATCCAGAAGGTGACCGAGACCATCGTCAAGGCCATGGTCGAGCACCTGGTCAAGCAGACCGGCTGCACCAACGTGTGCCTGGCCGGTGGCGTGGCGCTCAACTCGGTGGCCAACGGCAAGCTCACCAAGGAGACCAGCGCCGAGCAGATCTACATCCACTCGGCGGCCGGCGACGACGGCGCCTGCGTGGGCGCGGCGCTGTGGGCCTATCACCATCTGCTCGACAAGCCCCGCGTGGGTCCGCTCGAGCACGCCTACCTGGGCAGCGAGTACTCCGAAGCGCAGGTCGAGCAGTTCCTCACCAGCAACGACATCGCCTTCACCAAGATCGAGGACGACGAGGCCTTCTACGACCGCGTGTCCGACGACCTGATCGCGGGCAAGGTGGGCGGCTGGTTCCGCGGCCGCTTCGAGTGGGGGCCGCGGGCGCTGGGCGCGCGCTCCATCATCGCCGACGCGTCCAACGCCGAGATGAAGGAGATCGTCAACGCCAAGATCAAGTTCCGCGAGGCCTTCCGGCCCTTCGCGCCCAGCGTGCTCGAAGAGGACGCGCGCGAGTGGTTCGAGCTGGAGCCGGGCGACCAGTGCTGGCCGGCGCGCTTCATGCTCTACGTGGTGCCGGTCAAGCCGGACAAGCGCGACAAGCTGCCCGCCATCACGCACGTCGATGGCAGCGGGCGCCTGCAGACCGTGGTCAAGGACACCAACCCCGCGTACCACCGGGTGATCGAGCGCTTCAAGGAGAAGACCGGCATCCCGGTCATCCTCAACACCTCCTTCAACCTGAAGGGCGAGCCCATCGTGGAGACGCCCGCGCAGGCCTTCAACACGTTCAGCCGCAGCGAGATGGACGTGCTCTACCTGGGCAACTACGTGGTCACGAGCGACGCCAAGAAGATCATCGACTCGACGCCGTTCATGCTGCGCCACGAAGGTGATCGCGTGGCGGAGATGGTGAGCTGATGGACGCGTTCCTGGCTCAAGCGACGCCCGCGGCCCTGCTGGGTACCAAGGAGATCGTGTTCCTGGTGCTGTTCGGCGTGGTCGGCCCGGCGTACTACGGCACGTATCGCAGGAGCGAGAACCTGCCGGCGTCCCTGCTCAAGGTGGCCGGCCTGCTGGGCTTTGTGTACGCGGTCATCACGGGCTTTGACTGGCTGGCGGCGGAGGTGCCCGCCGATCAGGCCATGGTGCTGTTCAGTGACGCGCCCACGGCGCCCGGGCCGCGCATGCCCGAGTTTGCCAGCTCGTTCACGTGGTTCGTGTGGGCGCTGCTGGCGCTGGTGATCTGGTACGCGCGTGGCAAGTTCACCACGGTGGGGCAGCTGATCCTGTCCGCCTGGGACCGCGGGCACTGGTACCTGATGCCGGTGATCTTCGTGCTCATGACCGTGGGCCTGCTGTTGGTGGCGGCCGCAGCCAGCCCTGTGCTCTCGCCCTTCATCTACACGTTGTTCTGAGCCGCGCTGCCTGCGCGGGTGCCCGGCCAGCCCGACGCGCTCGGCTGCGAACGGAGCGGGCGTGCGTGCGGGCGTGCGAGCAGGCGTGCGAGCAGGCGTGCGGGCAGGCGTGCGGGCGATCAGGCGGGCGATCAGGCGGGCGTGAGCGGCCGGCGAGCCTGGGCGCGGCGCTCAGCGAGTGCCGGGCTCCCAGGACGGCTCGCGCTCCCAGGGCTCTGTCGTGGTGGGCTGGCACAGCTCGCTCAGGGCGGCGCGGTGCTCGACCGGGAACAGCCAGGGCAGCAGCTCGCTGACCCGGCGGCCGGTGTCCGCCGCGATGGCCCGGTCGTAGCTGCGACCCAGGCGCGGGATGTTGCCCACGAAGGGCAGCGCCAGCGTGAGCGTCAGCAGCGCACACACGAGGCCGGCCACCACGGCCAGGCTGCGGTCGCTCGGCTTGGGGGCGGCCTGGCGCGGCTGCCCGCGCCGGTTGCCCAGCAGGCGCCCTAGCAGGGGCAGCCCCAGGGACAGGGCCGCCAGGCTGCCGTAGGCCAGCAGGCGTCCCTGAGGGCCATCCGCGCCGTGGGTGTTGGGCAGCCAACCCACCAGCACGGGCGCGAGCACGCTGGCCAACCAGAGCGACGCCAGCACCCACAGCAGCCAGGAGAACAGCGGAGCCAGCCCGCGCGTGAGACCCAGCAGGACACCCGCCAGCATCCACGCCAGGGCCAGCAGGTCGATCAGCGCGGCGGTGTCGAGCAAGGGTCGGGGAATCCCAGGAGGCAGTTGCAGTTCCTGCGCCTCGCAGCGCGTGAGATCAGCGCTACAATCCTGCGTTCGTTTTCGCCGCATTCAAGGACTGAGCCCCATGCGTACCCCCGACCAGCTGCAGCCCGAGATTCCCCATTTCGAGCTGCTGGCCGACGTTGTGGACCAATGTCTCGACTTTACACTGAACCTCTCGCAGAGCGGGCACCCGGGCGGCAGCCGGAGCAAGGTCCACGCCTTGTTGACCCTGCTGCTCTCCGGCGCCATGCGCTGGGACGTGAGCCAGCCGGTCAAGCGCTTCGGTGACCGCTTCGTGCTGGTGGCCGGGCACACCAATCCCGTGGTCTACGCCGCCCTGGCGGTGTTCAACGAGGCCTTGGCCGAGCGCCGACGCCGCAGCGGCGATGAGCGTTTCGGCTCGCCCTTGGGGCCGGATTTCACCCTGACGGCCGAGGACCTGCTGACCCTGCGCCAGCACGGCGGCCTGCCGGGCCACGCCGAGATGGAGGGCAAGACGCTCTTCTTCAAGTGCAACACGGGGCCGTCGGGTCACGGCGCGCCCATGGCCGCCGGCCAGGCCTTGGCGCTGCGTCACGCCGGCGCCTCCGACGTGCGCGTGTTCGCGCTGGAGGGCGAGGGCGGCCACACTGCCGGCGCTTGGCACGAGACCAAGAACAGCGCCTGGGGCCTGGGGCTCGGCAACCTGGTGACGCTGCTCGACTGGAACGACTGCGGCATCGACGACCACCGCATCAGCAGCGTGGTGCACGGCGGCCCGCAGCAGTGGTTCGAGAGCCATGGCTGGCGCGTGGCCGGCACCGAGCAGGGCAGCGACTTCGCCTCGTTGTTCGAGGCCTTCCACAGCGTGCTGGCCTCGCGCGAGCAGAGCGTGCCGGCCTGCGTGTGGTTCAAGACCCGCAAGGGCCGCGGCTACGGCAAGTACGACAACAAGAGCCACGGCGCCCCGCACAAGTACCACGACGACGGCTTTTGGGCCGCGCGCGACGACTTTTGCCAACGACGCGGCGTGGAGTTCGTGGGCCGCGGCGAGCAGGCCCCCGGCAGCCGGGAGCAGCGCGTGGAGCAGACTCGCGAGAACCTCTCCAAGGCCCTGGACGTGCTGCGCCAGGACGAGGGCACGCTGAACTGGCTCACCGACCGGCTCACGGAGCTGGGTGAGTCGGTGCCCGCGAGCCTGCCTTCGTTCCGCTGGGACCTCAGCAAGGACCCGCTCGACGACCCGGCGCTCACAGACCCCGCGAGCCTGCCGGACGAGCTCTTCCTGGCGCCCGGCACCCAGGCCGCCAACCGCGCCGGTTTCGCCAACTTCGGCGCCTACGCCAACGCCCTGGGCAAGAGCCGCTACGGCCGCCCGCTGTTCCTGGTGTGCGCCGCCGATCTGGCCGACAGCACCAATATCTCGGGCTTCGGCAAGGACTGGCAGGGCAGCGAGGGTTACGGCTGGTATGAGCGCGAGCAGCACCCCGATGGCGTGATCCTGCCCCAGGAGATCACGGAGTTCACCAACGCGGGCATCATCTGCGGCGCCGCCAGCGTCAACTTCTCCGAGCGGCCGTTCGAGGGCTGGCGCGGCTACATGACGAGCTGCTCGACCTACGCCTCGTTCAGCTACCTCAAGTACGGCCCCATGCGCCTGTTCAGCCAGATGTGCCAGGACAGCCAGGCCGGCCTGGGTCGCGTGATCTGGGTGGCGGGTCACAGCGGCCCCGAGACCGCCGAGGACAGCCGCACGCACTTCGGCATCTTCGCGCCGGGCATCACCTCGATGTTCCCCCGCGACCAGGTGGTGAACCTGCACCCCTGGGAGGCCAACGAGGTGCCGGTGGTGCTGTCAGCGGCCCTGGGCAGCGGCATTCCCATCATCGTGCTGCACCTCACGCGCCCGCCCATCACCCTGCCCGACCGGCAGGCCCTGGGCATGGACAGCCACATGGACGCCGCGCGCGGCGCCTACGTCATCCGGCCCTTTGACGAGCAGCGCCCCAAGGACGGCGTGGTCATCGTGCGGGGCACCTCCACCACGGCCTCCATGATGGAGCTGCTGCCCTGGCTGGCCTCCGGCGAGGGGCCCAACGTGAAGCTGGTGGCCGCCATCTCGCACGCCCTGTTCCGGCGTCAGCCCAGCTCGTGGCAGCAGCGCGTGCTGCCGGCCCACGAGTGGGCCCAGTCCATGGTGGCCACCAACACGGCGCGCCGGCTCATGGGCAACTGGATCCCGCACGCCGTGGCCGAGGACTACGTGCTCTCCCCCGACTGGGACGATCGCTGGCGCACCGGCGGCAGCCTGAGCCAGATCACCGCCGAGGCCCACCTCGACCCCGAGAGCCTGAAGCAGGGCATCCAGCGCTTTGTGGACGACCGCGCCGAGCGTCAGCGCCGTATGACCGAGCTGCTGGGCCAAGCGGAAGGGCTGAGCTGTCCGGCTGAGTTGCCGGGCTGAGCTGCCGCTATGGCCACGCGCGAGCCCGGAGCCCGAGCGTGGCGCGAGCGTGTCAAATCAGGCAGCTCGTCTGCCATTTTGGCTGAAAATCGGCATTTCTGGCCCATCCATGTTGCCAGACGGGCCGTCTTCGGGTATCCCAGCGGCCGGTTACTGCCCTGCAAGAGCCTTTCGGGAGGCTATCTGCGAGTTGGGGCGGCATCCGACGAGGGCGGCTCGCGGCGAGGCCCGAGCCCTGATCTCACACCATGACTCAGAACTCCGAAGATAGATCTAGATGTCCCCAACACGACAGGCAACGGCTGCTTCCCGCCCTCAAGCGAGGGTTCGGCGACGCGGCCAGGATGGGGTAGCAAACATGGCGACCGGAGCGACCAAGAGCGCGGCCAAGTTGCGGGTGACCGATCAGGTGCCCCAGGCGGTGGCGCTGGCCTTCTTGCGGGGTGATCCGCGCGAGAACGTTTATCTGATCTCATGCGTCCACCGCTCGGGCATGAGCGATGGCCTCAACCCGGCCCACGGCCGCTTCCTGGGTGCCTTTGACGCCGACCAGTCCCTGCGCGGCCTGCTCTTCGCCGGCAACTCGGGCAGCCTCATGATCGTGGTGGACGAGCCCTGGGTGGCCGCCGAGTTCGTGGACCCGCTGCTCGACACGGGCTGGCCGTTCTCGATCCTGGTCACCAGCTTCGACGCCGGGCGCGCCTTCCTGACGCGCTTCAAGAAGATCTCGGGCCGCAAGCCGACCCTCGATCGCAAGCAGATCTTCTACGTGCTGGACAGCTCCAAGCTGGTCTCCTCCAAGGTCATCAAGGAGATCGACATGGAGCAGGCCAGCCTCGACTCGATCGACGAGCTGACCGAGCTCGCCTGTGCCATGGTGGCGGAGGACTTCAAGCTCGATTCAGCCCACATCGACCGCCGGCACTACCGCATGCGCATGACCGAGCGCGTCATGGAGGGCCGGGCCTTCCTGTGCCGTAACGGCGACAAGGAGCCCATCTTCAAGTGCGACCTGAACGTGGTCGGCGTGGATGGAGCGCTGCTTGAGGGCGTCTTCACGCCGCGTCCGCACCGGGGTGAGGGCGTCGCCACCCGCGCCATGTGGACCCTCTGCCGCGACCTGCTGGTGCGCAAGAAGATCCCCTTCGTGTCACTGCACGTGGACGAGCGCAACAAGGCCGCGCGCAAGGCGTACGAGACCGTGGGCTTCCAGGAGGTGGCGGCCTACCGCCTCACGCTCATCCCGCGGCAGCTCTGAGCGGGAAGCGCGAGGCCCATCAGCCCCGCGCGGACAGCCAGCGTTCGGTGTCGAGCGCCGCCATGCAGCCGGTGCCAGCCGCCGTGATGGCCTGCCGGTAGATCGAATCGGCCACGTCGCCGCCGGCAAACACGCCCTCAACGGACGCGGCCGTGCCGCCGGGCGCCACCACCAGATAGCCCTTCTCGTCGGTCTGGAGCTGATCGCCGAAGACCTGGGTGTTGGGCACGTGCCCGATGGCCACGAAGCAGCCGTCCACGGCCAGCTCCGTGAGCTCGCCGTTCTCGGTGTGCTTCAGCGTGAGCCCCCGCAGCCGGCGCTTGTCGTCGTGACTCAGCATCTCCTCCACGACGTAGGGCGTGAGCAGCTCGATCTTGGGGTTGTTCTCGGCGCGGTGCAGCATGATCTTGCTGGCGCGGAACCCGGGGCGCCGATGGATGACCGTCACCTTGCTGGCGAACCTGGTCAGGAAGTCGGCCTCCTCCAGGGCGCTGTCGCCGCCGCCGATGACGGCCACGTGCTGCTCGCGGAAGAAGGCGCCGTCGCAGGTGGCGCAGGCCGAGACACCCCAGCCCATGAGGCGCTCCTCGCCCGGCACGCCCAGCAGGCGCGCGCTGGCGCCGGTGGCCACGATGACCGCGTCGGCCAAGATGTCCTGCTCGCCGTCATTGAGCTTGAAGGGCCGGCTGGAGAGGTCCACCGACTGGATGAAGCCCGGCCGGATGTCGGCGCCGAAGCGCGCGGCCTGCTGCTTCATCTTGTCCATGAGCTCGGGCCCCATGACGCCCTCAGGGAAGCCTGGGTAGTTCTCGACGTCGGTCGTGATGGTGAGCTGGCCGCCCGGCTGCAGGCCCTCGTACAGGATGGGCTGCATGTCGGCGCGCGCCAGATACAGCGCCGCCGTGAAGCCTGCTGGCCCCGAACCGATGATCACGACCTGGTGGGCCATTGTCTCTTGCTCCGCCGATAAGGAATGGCCGCGGATGGTAGCACCCGCGGCGGGCCTTGGCTGGCCGGACGTCGCCGCTAGAATGCCGCCATGGTGTGTCCTGAAGCGACTCTCGCTGCTGGCCTTCGTATGGAGGCATTGGCCGAGGGAGCCGCATGCTGTGTCGGACTTGCGGGTGGAAGTCCCGCCGCGGTAATCGCCGGAGCGCCGCGTAGCAGGCTCCAGTCGCCGGGCGAGATCCCGTCGGCCGAGCGGAGCGTCGAAAGCCCTTGCGTGTCCGTCCGGATGCGTAGAGGGGAGCAAAGCTGTGGGCCCAGGATGAAGCGAACCTTGCAGCCCCGAGACATGAGCCCCCGAAAGGGAGGGATGGCCGAGCCGGTCATGTCGCGGCGAAGGCAACAGACTGCACCCGGTAGATCCGGAGGGGTGCAGGACGTCCCCGGGGTATGGAGGAGGGCACGCAGCGACAGCTCGACACGGAACAGGAGAGGCCCTCCCCGGCGGTCGTCGTCGGACGCAGGCGTGCCCTATAAGCCGAGTGCGAAAGGGGTGCGTGCCGGGAGGGAGTCCGAGGGGTCCATAGTACTGCTGATGCCTGGTGAAAGCCGGGCGGAGGGAAGGGGCCCTGCTTTGGTCACGCTTGCGCGTGGAGGTAAGGGTGAGGGTATGCCGTGAAGGCCAACCCCCCCAAGAACAAAGTCCGAGAACTCCAGCGCAAGCTTTACACGGCTGCCAAGTGCAACCGGAGTCGGCGTTTCCATGCTCTTTACGACCGGGTCTTTCGGGGTGACGTCCTGAGGGAGGCATGGAAGCGAGTGCGAGCGAACCGCGGTGCCGCGGGGATCGACGGCGAGACGATCGCAGCGATCGAAGCGAGCGGCGTGGATCGTTTCCTGGAACAGATCCAGGAGAGCTTGAGAGCGGGACGGTACAGGCCGAGTCCGGTGCGGCGTGTGTACCTTTCCAAGCCCGACGGCCGGCGACGGCCGCTGGGGATCCCGACGGTGCGGGATCGCGTGGTGCAGCAGGCGGTGAAGCTCGTCATCGAGCCGATCTTCGAGGCGGACTTCCGGGAGTGTTCTTTCGGTTTCCGTCCCCGGCGCAGCGCCACGCAGGCGAAGGAGGTGATCCGGCTGACCGGAGGTCGCGGCCATGATTGGGTCGTAGACGCGGACATCCGGAGCTTCTTCGACTCGCTGGACCAGGGGCTCCTGCTGGAGCGTCTGTCGCAGCGGATCTCGGACCGGAGGGTGCTGAAGCTGCTTCGGAAGTGGCTCGCAGCCGGTGTGATGGAGGAGGGCGCGGTGCGCAAGGCCACGACGGGGACTCCCCAGGGTGGTGTGATCTCGCCGCTGCTCGCCAACATCTACCTGAGTGTGCTCGACGAAACCTGGGAACGGGAGTGGGGGCATCTCGGCCAGCTCGTGCGCTATGCGGACGATCTCGTCGTGCTCTGCCGCCGCCGGTCGCAGGCGCTGGAGGCACATCGGCGGCTCCGGGAGATCCTGGGATCGCTGAAGCTGGAGCTGCATCCGGAGAAGACAAAGCTGGTGGAGGTGGGGATCGGCAAGCAGGGCTTCGATTTCCTGGGCTGCCATTTTCGGCTGGTCCGCAGCCATTTCACAGGCAAGCGGTACTTGTTTCGATGGCCGTCACAGCGAGCGATGAAGTCGCTGCGAACCCGCATCCGTCACCTGACGGGCCGTCGGCGCTGGGCGGGGATGAGGGATGTGCGGGAAGTGATCGCCGTCCTGAACCCCGTGCTGCGCGGGTGGTGCGGCTACTTTCGCACGGGAAACGCGACGGACCGCTTCCGCAGCGTCGACCGCTATGTCACCGAGCGCCTGGTGCGGCTCGTGGGCAGCTGGCGCGGCTGGCAGCGGCGTCCCTTCCGTGTGCGAGAATGGTCCCACAAACGCCTCGTCGATGACTTTGGCCTCTTCAAGCTGCTCGGCACGATCCGCTACCCCGGAGGTACGCATGCAACGTGAGAAGACCATCGGTCAGCCGTGTGCGGGAAATCCGCACGCACGGTTGGAAAGGGGACCTCAGGAAACGGAGCTTGCAGGCCACCGCGCCTGAGGTCTACCAATGACCC
>QNBX01000131.1 GCA_003644265.1 Planctomycetota bacterium | reverse complement strand
GCGGCTGGGCATGCGGCCACACCGCTTGTCACGGGTCGTGCCGCCCTGCAGCGCGCGTCGCTTCGGCATGCCACCCCGCAGCGCGCCCGCCCTACGGCCCCTCGCGCCCCAGGGTGCGCACCAGGGTCATGGCACCGAAGGCCGTGCCGTAGGGCCGGTGATAGCTGTTGATGTAGTAGTCCCACATCGAGCCGTCCGCCTCCTGACACTTGACGATCTCGCGCGCCAGGCGCCCGCGATAGCTGACCTGCTGCGCCGGTTGCAGGTGCTCCAGCACGCACGCGGCGTAGTAGTGACCAAAGAAGTAGAAGTAGCCGGAGTTGGCGTAGTAGGCCTCGTGCGGCACGGGCTTGCCGCGCGCGATGTCGAGGAAGCGGTGGTGCTCGAAGAACTGGTCCAGGCCGTCGATCAGGTCGGCCTCGTCGATCAGCTCACTGCCCGAGAGCAGCAGCGCCAGGTTGCAGGTCTGGATGCGCGAGAGCGAGCCCTTGAGCTGGTTGATCCCGGTGGCGCGCCCCACCTGCGGCAGCGGGTCGACCGAGTAGCTGTAGGCGCCGTTGGGCAGGCGGCAGCGCTCCAGCGCGCGCCGCGCGGACAGGATCATCGCGTCCGGCACCTGCACGCCGTGCGGCCTCACCCCCACCAGCTCGATCAGCACCGCGGCGGTCTGGAAGCTGGTGGCCCAGGACGGGCGCCGGGTGGTGACGTCAAAATCGTAGTAGCCCCAGCCGCCGTCGGGTGACTGGGTCTCAGCCAGCCCCGTGACGCAGCGCGCAGCCAGCTCCAGCAGCCGCGGGCGCAACGCGTGCTGCTGGGTGTGGCCGTGCGACAAGGCCGCGTTGAGCCCCGCCAGCATGTAGGTGAAGCCCCAGGTGTGGTCGGTGTCCCAGTCGCTCGGGCGCTTGAGCGCTGGCGAGTCCAACAGGAACTCGAGCCCGCGGTCGGCGGCCGCCAGGGCCTCGGGCGCGTCGCTGCCCTCCAGCAAGGCGGAGATCACCAGCCCCGTGGTGGCGGCGATCCAGGCGTGGTGCGTGTGCGGGTTGCTCCAGAACTCGTGGGCCGGGTCGCGCCAGCTGCCCCAGGCGCCATTCGGCTCCTGCGAGGAGATCAGGTAGGCCACGCCGCGCTGCAACGCCTCCTGCATGGCGCGGCGGTCCGGGATGGGTGCCAGCGGCGCGCGGCCGTCCAGCTTCAGCACCTGCTCGGGCGAGAGCTCGAGCAGGCTGGGGGCTGGCTCCTGGTCGCTGGGCGAGGGCACGACACCCGGGCTCTGCGGCGCAACGTCCTGGGCCGCGGCGGCTGCGCACGCGAGCAGGCAGGCCAGCCCGAACGCCACGACGCCGCCGGCCGCGCCGCTCACGCGCCGCCGCTCCCGAAGGCCTGACCGATGCGCTGACGCTCCGCGTCGCGACGGTCGGACTCGAGCCGCAGCCGCTCGCGGCCCAGGCGCTCCAGCCGTCGACCCGAGCCGGCCTCCTCGTGGTCGATGGCGCGCACGGCGGCGGCGCGCGCCATCACGCCCAGCTGCAGCGCGCGCTCCGCGTTGGCCAGCTGGACCTCGTGCGCGGCCACCTCCGCCAGCAGCAGCTCGCGCTCGCGGGGCAGCTCGAACTCCAGCAGCTCGACGCTGGCACGCTGGCGCAGGGTCAAGGCCGCCTCGGCCCGGACGATCGAGCGCCGCGCGCGCTCCATCACGATCTCGGCCGTGCTCTGCCCCAGCTCCGAGCCCGCATACATCAGCTCCAGCTGGGCCAGCTCCTCGCGCTGCTCCAGCAGGCGGTCGTTGGCCGAGGTCAGCTCCAGCGTGTCCTGCGCCCGGCGCCGGGGCGCGCCCTCGGCGTCGAAGTGCGTCAGCGACTGGCGCGCGTGCTCCAGTTCGAGCCGGGCACGCGACAGATCCAGAGCCTTGCTGACCTCGTCGCTGGCGTGCTTGAGCGCGAGCTGTTCGCGCTGATGCACCAGCTCGGTGGCGGCGAAGCGCGCCTCCGCCAGCTCCTCCGCCAGCTCGCGCTCGCGCTCGTCGAGGGTCTCATCCTGGCCGCGCTGCTCACGCGAGCCGCTGGCCTGGTCCTGCACCGACGCGGCGCGGGCCTGGTTCTCAATGCGCTGGTACTCCTCGGGCGAGACGCGCTTGCCGCCCGGCCCGCCGCAGGCCCCGAGCACGCCGATGGACAGCAACAGCAGCCCCGGGATCGAGGGGCAGACACAGCGCTTGCGATGAGACATGGAACCCTCCGCCGAGTGGTGCGGGGCATGGTAGCGCTTGGCGAGGCCCGGGGCGCCGCCGCTTGCATCCGCGCCCGTCGCCCGCCCGTCGCCCGGCCGTCGTTCGTGCGTCGTGGCTTGACTCCCTGCGCGTCGTCCGGGCGTCAACGGGCGGCTGGCGATCGCCGTTCCGCCCCCCGGGCAGGCCGTGGCCAGGCCGCGGGGTCGGCTGCTAGGCTGCGGGGCTCGCATCCTGTGGCAGAGGTGCTCGCGCGCGCTGCCCACGGGCCCCACTCACTGGAGCGCAGCATGACCATCCTGCAGAGCTACCTGGCCGGCCGCTGGCAGACCGGCACCGGCCCCGGCACGCCTCTGGTGAACCCCACCAGCGACGAGCTGCTGGCCCACGCCTCCAGCGTCGGGCTCGACCTGGGCGAGGCCCTGCGCCACGGCCGGCAGGTGGGCGGTCCGGCCCTGCGCGCCATGTCCTTCGCCGAGCGCGGCGCCGCGCTCAAGGCCCTCTCGGCCGCCATCCACGAGCAGCGCGAGGCGCTGATCGCCCTGGGCGTGGCCAACGCCGGCAACACCCGCGGCGACGCCAAGTTCGATATCGACGGTGCCACGGCCACCCTGGCCGCCTACGCACACTTCGCCAAGAGCCTGCCCGACACGCCCTTCCTGCCCGACGGCGACGCCATCCAGCTGGGCCGCGCGCCGCGCTTCCTGGGTCAGCACGTGTGGGTGCCTCGGCGCGGCGTGGCGCTGCACGTCAACGCCTTCAACTTCCCCGCCTGGGGCATGGCCGAGAAGGCCGCCTGCGCCCCGCTGGCCGGCGTGCCCGTGCTGGAGAAGCCCGGCACGCCCACCGCCATGATGGCCGAGGCCATCGCGCACATCGTGGTCGACTCAGGCATCCTGCCCGAGGGCGCGTTCCAGTTCCTGTGCGGCGGCGCCGGCGACCTGCTCGACCACGTCGAGACCCAGGACTGCGTGGCCTTCACGGGCTCATCCACGACGGCCGCCATCTTCCGCCGCCACGACGCCTTCGTGCTGCGCGGCGCGCGGCTCAACGTGGAGGCCGACTCGCTCAACGCCGCCGTGCTGGGGCCGGGTGTCTGCTCAGACGACGAGGTCTTTGACCTGTTCGTGCGCGAGGTCGTGCGCGAGGTGACCCAGAAGGCCGGCCAGAAGTGCACCGCCATCCGGCGCGTGATGGTGCCCGAGGCCATGCTGGGCGAGGCCTGCGAGGCCATCGCCGCCGGGCTGGAGGGCGTGCGGGTCGGCGACCCCGCGCAGCGCGACTCGCGCATGGGACCGCTCACCAACGCGGCGCAGCTCGCGTCCGTGCTGGAGGGCACCGAGCGCCTGGCCAGCGTCGGCGAGGCCGTCACCGGCGGCGACGGGCGCCGCGGCGACGTGGGCTGCTTCGTCTCGCCCACGCTGCTGCGCGCGAGCGATGCCGACGCCGACGTGCTCCACGCCGACGAGGTCTTCGGACCCATCACCAGCGTCATGCCCTACGACGGCACGGTGGCCCGCGCCGCCGAGCTGGTGGTGCGCGGTCAGGGCGGACTGGTGGCGTCGCTCTACTGCGACGACCGCCGCTTCTCCGCCGAGCTGGCCCAGGAGCTCATGCCCTGGACGGGCCGCGTCTACGCCGGCGACTCCAAGACCGCCGAGTACGCCACGGGACACGGGCTGGTGCTGCCCGCCTGCACCCACGGCGGCCCCGGACGTGCCGGGGGCGGCGAGGAGCTGGGCGGCCTGCGCGGGCTGCAGTTCAGCATGCAGCGCTGTGCCTTGCAGGGCGGCCGCGCCCTGGTGGACGGCTTCAGCAGCAAGGGCTGAGCGCCGCGGCGGCGGCCGGGATGACACCGTACCGATCCTGGTCTATCCTGCGGTCGGTCGTACCGTGTCGCATGCACTGGCCCGGATACGTCTGCTCAAGGCCGGGCCGCCTTCGGCCGATGAGACTCGCGGCGATGTTCCGACCCCCTGGAGCCGCATTTCGTGCAACAGATCCACTGCGTGCGTGTCTTCATCTTCCGCAAGACCGGCCCCGGCTTCGAGTACCTCGTGGTCAAGCAGGAGCCGCTCTTGGAGAGCTTCTGGAAGCCGATCACGTCGGTCATGCGCCCCGACGAGTCCATCTTCCAGGCCGCTGTGCGCTCGGCCGGCGAGCTGGTGGGCTTGGATGCCCCGCGACAGATCGTGGACCTGCAGCTGGCCAACCACATCCGCATCGGCGACATGGACGAGGTCGACTGGTCGGTGGGCTACCGCGCCGAGGACCAGGGCGGCGGCGACCTGCGTCCCACCGGCGAGCTGGCCGACGTGCGCTGGCTGGACTTCGACTCCAGCTACCGCAACCTCGACCTGGAAGAGGACCGGCGCTCCATCATGCGCCTGCACTTCACCCTGCGCAGCGCCAGCTGAGCGCGCGCGACGCCTGAGAGCCGCTCGGCCGCGCTGCGGCTGAACGCCGGCCAGCCCCACGCATGGCGCCCGCCTCGTCGCCAGGGCGGACGCTCAGTCCCCCGGGCGCCCAGCCACGCGCCGCGTCCACCACACGCCCAGGTAGCACAGGGGCGTGTCGAGCAGCGCCAACAGGAACTTGACCACGTACACGTTGATGATGATGGACGCGATCAGGGGCCACTCGAACTCCCAGTACAGGCTGAGGAAGAGGCCGTTGACGATCAGCGTGTCCACGAACTGCGACAGCGCCGTGGACATGTTGTTGCGAAACCACAGGTGCCGCCCGGCGGTCAGCCGGCGCCAGAAATGGAACAGCCGGTTGTCGACGAGCTGCGCCACCAGGTAGGCCGTCATGGAGGCAAACAGCAGCGTGCCCGGCGCGTCGAACGCAAAGGAGAAGGCGCCTTGCGCGGCCTCGGCCCCGGCCACGCCGTCACGCAGCAGGTCGGGCCGGAAGAGCTGCGCCCAGGGCGCGGGCACATTCCAGATCGCCGACGGCGCGAGCGCCCGCGCCACCTGCACCACGCCCAGCATGAGCAGCGATGCCAGGAACCCCAGCAGCACCATGCGGTCGGCGCGCCGCCGTCCGTACACCTCCGACACGATGTCCGTGCACAGGAAGGTGATCGGGTAGGTGATGATGCCCGCCGTCAGGGTCAGCGTGGCCGCGCCCTCGGGCTGACCGAACAGCGCCGCGTTGAGCTTGCCCACCAGCCCCAGCAGCGAGCCCAGCACGGGCAGGTCCACCGGCAGGGCAAACAGCTTGAGCCCGATGATGTTGGTCAGCAGCAGCATCGACACGAACACCAGCACCAGCACCAGGTAGCCGGTCTCGTAGGCGCCCATGGGATGGTGCGGCACATGGCCGGGCGGGTGCGCGAGGGCGCCGCCCCCCACGGCGTGCCCCGCGCGGGTGGCGGGATCGTCGCTGCCCACACGGCCGGGCGGGTCGGGGCTGGGAGACGCAGCCATGGTCGTGGGCTCAGGCTCGGGGGGCGGAGTCAGGGGCGGATCGCACGCGGGTGCTGCGGCGACGCCGGGCTGTGCGAGAGCGCCTCGCCGGACGCCCAGCTCGGCCTGGCCCCGCTGGGCGGCCCCTGTTGTAGCCCGGGAGCCCCTCGGTAGGATGCCTCGCCTGCCCTCGCCCCACCCCACCCGGGAGCACCGCCTTGAGCCTGGTCGATGTCTCGCGCCACGACGGCGTGGCCCTGTTCACGCTGAACAACCCGCCCGCCAACGCGTACAGCCACGAGCTGCACCGCGAGCTGGACGAGGCCATCCTGGGCGCGCGCTTCGACAGCAGCGTGCACGTGATCGTGCTCACCGGCGCGGGCGAGCGCTTCTTCTGCGCGGGGGCCGACATCGCCATGCTTCAGGGCGCCGACCCCGAGTGGAAGTACCACTTCTGCCTGCACGCCAACGAGACCCTGCTGCGGCTGGAGCACACGCCCAAGCTGGTGGTGGCCGCGCTCAACGGGCACACCGTGGGCGGCGGGCTCGAGCTGGCGCTGGCGGCCGACCTGCGCTGGGCAAAGGCTGACGGCGGCAAACTGGGTCTGCCCGAGGTGGCCCTGGGCGTGCTGCCCGGCACCGGCGGTACGGCGCGGCTGGCGCGCATGCTCGGGCGCACCAAGGCCATCGAGCTCATGGCCGACGGCACCAACATGTCGTTCGAAGCGGCGCGCGAGCTGGGCCTGGTGAACGAGATCCTGCCCGCCGACGACTTCTTGACCGCGGTGCTCGACAAGGCCAAGGGCTACTGCCCGCCGCACAAGGCCGCCGGGGCCGTGGGCCTCATGAAGCGCTCGGTGGTGAGCGGGCTCGACATGGGCCTGCCCGAACACCTGGCCCTCGAGCGCGAGCTGCAACAGCGCCTGTTCACCGGCGAGGACGCTGCCGAAGGACTGGCCGCCTTCAACGAGAAGCGCCCGCCCGAGTTCACCGGACGGTGAGCGCCGCGCCCCGCTCCCACATCCGAGCCCCCGTCATCGGGATCCTCGCCCCATGAAGGCCGTGGTCATCGCCGAGCACGGAGGCCCGGAGGTGCTGCGCATGGAGCAGCGTCCCGCGCCTCGCCCCGCGCCCGATGAGGTGCTGCTGGACGTGAAGG
Source organism: Planctomycetota bacterium (assembly GCA_003644265.1). The sequence continues at coordinate 6,123 of QNBX01000131.1, read as the reverse complement.
CCGTGGGCCTCAACCACCTGGACACCTGGGTGCGCCGCGGCGTGCCGGGGCACACGTTCCCGCTGCCGCTGATCCCCGGCTGCGACTTCAGCGGCGTGGTGGCCGAGGTGGGCTCGTGCGTGCGCGGTGTCGAGGTCGGCCAGCGTGTCTTGGTGGCGCCGGGTGTGTCCTGCGGGCGCTGCGCCCACTGCGCCGCCGGCGACGACAACCTGTGCGCCGAGTACGGCATCTTCGGCGAGACCTGCGACGGCGGCTGCGCCGAGCAGGCCGTGGTGCACGGCCGCAACGTGATCGCCATGCCCGAGGGGCTGCCCTTCGTGCAGGCGGCGGCCTTCCCGCTGACCTTCCTCACCGCCTGGCACATGCTCATGAGCAAGTGCCGCCTGCGCGCGGGCGACGACGTGTTGGTGCACGCAGCGGGCAGCGGCGTGGGCACAGCGGCGCTGCAGATCGCGGCGCTGCACGGCGCGCGCGTGATCGCCACGGCGGGCAGCGAAGCCAAGCTCGAGAAGGCCCGCGCGCTGGGCGCCCATCACACGGTCTGCTACGCCGACCCCGACTGGCCCAGGCAGGTCAAGGCCATCAGCGGGCGCCGCGGCGTCGACATCGTGATCGAGCACGTGGGCGAGGCCACCATGCCCGGCTCCCTGCGCTGCCTGGCCAAGGGTGGGCGGCTGGTGACCTGCGGCGCCACCAGCGGGCCGCGGCTGGAGGCCGACCTGCGCCACCTGTTCTTCAAGAACATCGCCATCCTGGGCTCCACCATGGGCAGCCGGGGCGAGCTGCATCGCATCGTCAAGCTGGTGGGCCGCGGCCTGCTGGCCCCCGTCATCGACCGCGTGCTGCCCCTCGATCAGGTGGCGGTCGCTCACGCAGCCATGCTCAATCGCGAGCAGTTCGGCAAGATCGTCCTCACCATCGGAGAGCCCTCATGACCGAGTTTGTTTCCCAGCGCGTGACCGTCATTGGTGCAGGCACCATGGGCCGCGGCATCGCCCAGGTGGCCGCGTCCACCGGCCGCGCCGTGGTCCTGGTGGACGCAGACCAGGAGGCCGCCGAGCGCGCGCTGACCAGCATCGCCGGCTCGCTGGAGCGGGCCGTGACCAAGGGCCGCGTGACCGAGCAACAGCGCGCCGCCACCCTGGCCGCCATCACGCCCTCGGCCGACGCGGCGCAGGCCGCGTCCGGCGCCGACGTGGTGGTCGAGGCCGTGCCCGAGGACCTCGGCCTCAAGCAGCGCCTGCTGAGCACCCTGGCCGAGTCGGCGCCGTCGCACTGCCTGCTGGGCACCAACACGAGCTCGCTGCCCATCGGCGCCATCAGCGCGGGCAACCCGGCCGCCGAGCGCATCATCGGCCTGCACTTCTTCAACCCCGTGCCGGCCATGAAGCTGGTGGAGATCGTGCGCGGCGAGGCCACCAGCCAGGACTGCGTCGACGCCGCGCGCCAGTTCGCGCTGGCGCTCGGCAAGGACCCCATCATCGTCAAGGACTCGCCCGGCTTCGCCACCAGCCGCCTGGGCGTGCTGCTGGGGCTAGAGGCCATGCGCATGCTGCAGGAGGGCGTGGCCAGCGCCGCCGACATCGACAAGGCCATGGAGCTGGGCTACCGCCACCCCATGGGACCGCTCAAGCTCACCGACCTGGTGGGCCTGGACGTGCGCCTGGCCATCGCCGAGCACCTGCACACCGAACTGGGCAGCGAGGCCTTTGCGCCGCCGCAGATCCTGCGCGACATGGTGGCCGCGGGAGATATCGGCAAGAAGAGCGGCAAGGGCTTCTACGATTACGGGAGCTGACGACGTGGGCGCGTTGACGGATCGGCACGCGCTGGTGACCGGCGCCGGGCGTGGCATCGGGCTGGCCATCGCCACGGCCCTGGCGCGGCAGGGGGCGGCCTTGACGCTGAGCGCCCGCAGCGCCGATCAGCTGGCCTGCGCTGCGGCGGCCTGCGAGGCGGCCGGCTCGCCCTCCGTGGCGGTGGAGGTCTGCGACCTCACGGACCGCGAGCAGCTGCAGCAGCTGGCCCAGGTGGCCGCCGCCGCCGACGTGCTGATCAACAACGCGGGCATCGCGCCCAGCGCGCCGCTCGAGCGCAGCGACGACGAGCTCTGGGACCTGACCCTGGGCCTGGACGCCTTCGCGCCGTTTGCCCTGTGCCGCGCGGCCCTGCCCGCCATGGCCGCGCGCGGCTTCGGTCGCGTGGTCAACGTGGCCTCCAGCGCCGCGCTCGAGGGCTACGCCTACACCTCCGTCTACGTGGCCGCCAAGCACGCGCTGCTGGGGCTCACGCGCGCGCTGTCGGCCGAGGCCAGCCAGCGCTGGCGCGAGGCCGAGCTCTCCATCAACGCCGTCTGTCCCGGCTTCGTCGACACGGACATCGTGGCCAACTCGGCCCGGCGCATCGCCGCCAGCAGCGGGCTGGACGAGCAGGCGGCCCGCGCACGGCTGGCGGCCATGAACCCGGGCGGCCGGCTGCTCAGCCCCGAGGAGGTCGCCGCGTGCGTGCTGAGCCTCGTGCTGGAGCTGCCGGCGAGCACCCACGGCGCCGCCCTGCGCCTGCCCGCCGACGACTGATCGCTGCTCGCGCTCGAGGCAGGCCGGCTCCCGCCCCGACGCCAGCCCCTGCAGTCCGCCACCCGTTCCGGCTACCATCGCGCCCATGGCACAGACCTTTCATGAAGAGCTGCGCGACGACGGCGTCTGCATCATCACGCTCGATCGCCCCGAGCGGCTCAACGCCCTGACCTTCGAGGTGTATCGCGAGCTGGCTGATCGCTTCGCGTACCTGAGGACCGACCGCAGCGTGCACGCGGTGGTCATCACCGGCCGCGGCAAGGCCTTCTGCTCGGGCGGCGACGTGCACGACATCATCGGCCGCCTGTTCGAGCAGGACGAGGAGCAGGTGCTGGAGTTCACGCGCATGACCGGCGAGCTGATCGCCAACATGCGCAAGGCGCCGCAGCCCATCGTGGCCGCGCTGAACGGCACGGCGGCGGGCGCGGGCGCGGTCATCGCCCTGGCCTCCGACCTGCGCGTGTTCTCGGCCTCGGCCAAGATCGCGTTCCTGTTCACCAACGTGGGGCTCACGGGCGCCGACATGGGCGCCGGCTGGCTGCTGCCGCGCATCGTCGGGCTGGGTCGCGCCACCGAGCTGCTCATGCTGGGCTGCGGCATCGACGCCGCCACCGCCGACCGCTACGGCCTGGCCACGCAGGTGGTGCCCCCGGGCGAGTGCCTGCCCACCGCCATGGCCCTGGCCGAGCGCCTGGCAGCGGGCCCGCTCAACGCCCTGGCCACCACCAAGCGCCTGCTCAACACCGAGTGGACCCTCGACCTGGACACCGGCATCGAGACCGAAGCCTTGGCCCAGGCCATCCACCTGCGCGGCGCCGACCACAAGGAGTTCCACGCGGCGTTCGTGGCCAAGCGCCCGCCGCGCTTCTCCGGCCAGGGCCAGGGCCAGGGCCAGGGCGAGGGCTGACCGCATGCGCTTCGAGCGCCACCTGTTCGTCTGCACCAACGCGCGTGAGGCCGGCAACCCCAAGGGCTGCTGCGCCTCCAAGGGCGGCGCCGAGGTGGCCCAGGCCATCAAGCTCGCGGCCTACGAGCGCGGCCTCAAGGGCAAAGTGCGCGTCAACAAGGCCGGCTGCCTGGACGCCTGCGCCGAGGGCCTGAGCGCCGTGGTCTACCCCGACGGCATCTGGTATCGACGCATCACGCTCGACGACGTGGAGGAGATCGTGCAGCGCACGCTGGTGCAGGGCGAGATCATCGAGCGACTGGTGGCGCCGCAGCATCCGCGCCTCGGGCCGACGCCGCGGGTTCAGCCGTGAACAGGGCTTCGCCGCCCCGCGTGGCCGGCGCGCCCCTCGCGGAACAGGCGCCCGGGGCGAGCAGGCCCGTGACACCCACGCGGAGTGTGCGTTCATGAGCACCGAGCTCGCCGCCGAGGTGCGCGAGCGCGCGCGCCGCTTTGCGCAGGACGAGGTGGCGCCCCACGCCGGCGCCTGGGACCGCGACGAGCGCATGCCGCGAGAGATCATCACGCGCATGGGGCAGCTGGGTTTCCTGGCGGGCCCCCTGCCCACCGAGCTGGGCGGCAGCGGCTGGGACAACACCACCTTCCTTGGCGTGTACGAGGAGATCGGCCAGGCCTGCTCCAGCACGCGCGGCTTCCTGGCGGTGCACACCGGCCTCGTGAGCCAGTGCCTGTTCGATCACGGCAGCGACGAGCAGCGCAGGCGCTGGCTGCCGCGCCTGGCCAGCGGCGAGCTGATCGGTTGCTACGGCCTGACGGAGGACGGCGCCGGCAGCGACGTGGCCGCCATCGCCACCCGCGCCGAGCGCACGGGCGAGCGCTGGATCCTGAACGGCTCCAAGGTCTGGATCACCAATGCCGGCATCGCGGATCTGTGCCTCGCGTTCGCGCGCACGGGGCCCGAGCCGGGGCGCCGCGGCCTGACCTGCTTCGTGGTGGAGCTGCCCAGCCCGGGCTTTTCCACCGAGCCGCTGGGCGTGACCCCCCTGGGGCACCGAGCCTCCGACCACGCGCGCATCCTGCTCGACGGCCTGCAGCTGCCGGACAGCCAGCGCCTGGGCGAGGTCGGGCAGGGCTTCTCCATCGCCATGTCCGCCCTCGATCACGGCCGCCTGGGCGTGGCCGCCGGCGCCGTGGGCATCGCCCGCGCCTGCCTGGACGAGGCCATCACCCACGCGCAGCAACGCATGCGGTTCGGCAAGCGCATCGGCGACTTCCAGCTGGTGCAGGGCGAGCTGGCGGAGATGTTCGCCGCGACCGAGGCCGCCTCCGCCTTGGTGGAGCGCGCGGCGCGAGCCGCCGACGCCGGCGCCGACGACACCACCCGCCTGACCTCCGCCGCCAAGCTGTTTGCCACCGAGGTGGCCCAGCGCGCCGCCACACAGGCCGTGCTGCTGCTGGGCAACCGCGGCTACGGGGACGGCCACACGGTCGAGCGCCACTACCGCGACATCCAGGGCCTGCGCATCTACGAGGGCACCAACCACATCCACCGGCTGATCATCGGCCGCTCGCTGGTGGGCAAGCCCGAGCCCCGCGCCCAGGACGGTTAGCTGCGCTGACCCGGGACGTTGTCCCCGGCGATGGGGCCGGCTGCTCGCGCCCTGGGCAGCCCGGACTGGGCGAGGCTTGCCCCTCCCGCGCGGCTCGGCTAGGCTCCCCGGCTTCGCCGTGCGCCCTCCCGCCGCGCCCTCCGCAGTCAAACGGAGCCGCTGGGAGCCGCGCCTGACGACAGGTGGTGGGTGTAGCTCAGTCGGTTAGAGCGCTAGATTGTGGTTCTAGAGGCCGGGGGTTCGATTCCCCTCACTCACCCCAACGTCGTCGGCTCCAGCGCGCGCCGTGTCGGTCTGCCGCCGCCACACGAGCGCCGCCGTGCCGGTCGAATGGCGCTGCGTCAGCGCCGCCGCGCCGCTCGCCTGACGCTGCATGAGCACCGCCGCGGCGCAGGCCCGTGGTCCCCGCGGCTCCCCCCAGGCCACGACGCCCCAGGGCGCATTCAAGCCAGGGTCGCCTGCCGGCCGAAGAGGCTGCTGAGCCCGGGTCGACCGGCACCTGACGTGACAGCGTGTCGCGCCCAGGCTGCCGGAGCCGCGGGCCTCGCGAGGCGGCACCCGCCATGGCCCAACTCGTTCCGCGTGACGCTGACGGAAGCCCGCCCCTGAAGGACGGCCCCATCGTGCCGGCCGAGGTGGTCTTCCTGGCCGTGATGGCGGCGCTGCTGGCCCTCGTCTCCCTGGCCGGCGTACCCCTGGCCCACGAGCCCGTGGCCGGCGAGGGCAGCGACGCCCTGCGCCAGGATTGGGCCACCCGGGCAGGATTGGCCCAGGCCGACCCGGCGCCCGACGCTGAGCCGCCGCTCCCGGCAGGTCGCGGTCGCGAGCCCGAAGCGCTCTCCCGCTGAGCCCCGCTCGGGCCCGCAACGAGCCCGACACCGCGCAACGCTTGATCTGCGAGCGAGCAACGGGTAGGTAATGCGTTCTGGTGTGCCTCCTTAGCTCAGTTGGTAGAGCAGCTGACTCTTAATCAGCGGGTCCAAGGTTCGAGTCCTTGAGGGGGCACCACTTCTTTTCCTGGGTTGAGCGC
>QNBX01000130.1 GCA_003644265.1 Planctomycetota bacterium | reverse complement strand
CGGGTCCGACCCTGGAAAGATAGCATCAGATGACCATTTACTCAAGTGACTGCGCAGGTCAGGCCGAAGCGCCGGACTCGCTGCTGCGGCCGGGGGACAGGGCCCCCAGCTCCTTGACCTTGATGTGCACGTCACGCTGCGGGAAGGCGATCTCGATGCCGAGCTCCCGGAAGGCCTGGTCGATGCCCGTGTTGACGGCGTGGGTCACCTCGGGCCAGGTCTCGTAGTCGTTGATGAAGATGCGCAGGTCGAAGTCGAGCGTGCTGTCTCCGAAGCCCCGGAACACGACGGTCGGCTCCGGCGTCTTGAGCACGCCGCTGTTGCGCTGGGCCACGTCCAGCAGCGTGCGCGTCGCCAGCTCGGTGTCGGAACCATAGGCCAGGCCGACCTTGAGGATCAGCCGCGTGAGGGGGTCGCTGAGCGTCCAGTTGGTCACGTCCTCCGTGACGAAGCGCTTGTTGGGGATCAGCATCTCCTTGAAGTTCCAGTCCTTGATGGTCGTGGCGCGCATCTGGATGCGCGTGACGATGCCCTCGGTCTGGCCCACCGTCACGATGTCGCCCACGCGCACGGGCCGCTCGAACAGCAAGATCACGCCGGACACGAAGTTGGCGAACACCTCCTGGAGTCCGAAGCCCAGGCCCACGCTCATGGCGGCCACCAGCCACTGCATGCTCTCCCAGGTCGCACCAAGCTGCCCCAGCACCAGCAGCGTGCCCGACAGGCCCAGCACGTAACGCGTCAGGGTCTTGATGGCGTAGCCCAGGCCCGGCTGGAGCCGCACGCGCGAGAGCACGGCGATGTCCAGCAGCCCGGGCAGGTTGCGCACGGCCACAAACGTCACCACCAGCGTGATCAGCGAGCCCAGTAGGTCGGCCAGCGAGACGACCTGCGTCAGCGTCTGCACCTGCGCGGCGCCGCCTTCTTCGGGGAGCACCTCCGTCTGGAAGCTGCGCTCGTACACCGCCACGTCGTCCAGCCGGGACAGGGCCGGCAGCACGTTGGCCCAGATGCCGGCCATGGCCAGCAGGAAAGCGAGCGTGATACCGGCGCGCATGAGCTGCCGCGCTTGGGCGCTCACCTGGGCCACGTCGATGCCGAGCTCCTCATCGGCCACCAAGACCTCGCCCTCGTGGCCCGCCGCCTCACGGGCTCGACGGCGCTGCGCAAAGCGCATGCGTCGGGCCTGGGTGGCCAGGGCCAGCAGTCCCATGCTTCGCACCAGCACCAGCACGACCACCAGCATGGCCGTGTCGATCAGCTCGCTCAGGATGACCTGGGCCGAGTACTGGTAGCCACTGACGATCAGGCCCACCAGCAACAGCATGATGGCCAAGCCCAGGATCAGGGCCTGCACCCGCAGGCGCGGTCCCAGCCCCACCCCACCCGAGGACTGCAGCACCCGGTCCACCGGACCTCGCTGCCGCAGCAGGCGCTGCAGGAACCAGCTCAGCAGCAGCACAAACACCAGCCTCAGCGCGCGCCCGAGCGACGCGTCCAGCTGCGGGTCATCACGGGCCACCACCAGACCGTAGAGCAGCAGCAAGGGAATCAGCCCCCAGGCCAAACGGCGCGTGCTGGTGCGCAGCGTGACGCAGGCCTCCGCGGGCCAGCGGAAGTGGAGCGGTCCCAGCCCCTGAGGCGCGCAGATAGCAGACAGCAGGGTCAAGGGGACGATGGCAGCCGCCGCCAGCTGCAGCGCCTGGCCCGCCGCCCCCACCTGCGGCGTGGCGAGCAGACGCGAACCGAGCACCCAGAGCGCCAGGGGCACGGTGGCGGCCTTGACGCAGGTCAGCATCAAGGCGAACACGCTGGGCGTCATGTGCCCCATGCCCGCTCGCGCCCGCTCGGCCTCCAGCGCCATGCGCCGGCGGATCGGGCGCACCAGCAGGAGCAGCAGCAGCAGCAACAGGACGCTGGCCCCGTCCGCCACCGAACCGCTCCAACGGGTATCCACCAACGCCTCGCCGACGCGCTCCATCTGTGGCGAGGTGAACAGGGTGCGCACGGAGCCCGGCAGGGCCAGCAGATCGGTGAGATCCAGCGGGCGGGCGTCGGGCACCCACAGAATGCGGGCGTCGATGAAGGCGCCGTAGTCGCGGATGCGGGCCTCGCTCTTGGTCAGCTCGGCCCCCAGCTCGGCCAACGACTCGAAGCGCCGGGCCGCCGTGCCGCGCACCTCGTCGAGGCGATTGCGAAACGCCGCCGCGCGCAGACGCAGCTCACGAGCCAGCGAGTTGACGTCCTCGAAGCCGGGCCCCGGGTCCACCCCGGCGGTGCGCAGAGCCACCCACTGATCGAGGTCCGTGAGCTCGTAGCGCTCATCCTCCAGGCGCAGCAGCAGCTCCTGGGCCTTGGAGGTGGCGCTCGCATCCTCCGCGGTCGCGAGGCTGCCCGGGTCCGGCAGCGCCGCGCGGTTGCGCCTCAGGATCTGACCCAGCGCGTTGCTGAGGCCCAGCTTCTCCACCTTGCTGACGACGTCGGCGTGCTCCGCGCTGATGCGCGCCAGCTGAGCCCGCACCACCTCGAGCCGGTCTTCGTCGGCGTTGTGCTGCGACTCGAGCTCCAGCGCGCGCTGGCTCAGCTCGCTCATGCGCGTCGCCAACGCCACCAGCAGCGGGTGACGACCGCGCGCCTCCGCCAGGGCCTGATCGGCCGCGCGCGCCTCCTCGGTGCGCTGCGCCAAGCGCACCTCGTCAGCCCGGGCGGTCAGGGCCGTGCTGAGCCCCTGGGCCAGGGCGAGCCGCCGCAGGGCCACGTCCTGGCGGGACGTGAGCAGGTCACGACGGCCCTCGTAGCTGGCGCGCTCGACCTCCAGCCGTGAGAAACGGGCCGCGAGCGCCTGACGCCGGGCCTGGCGCAGCGCGCGCCGTGCGGCGGCCAACAGCGGCCCGCCCTGCTCGCCCGTGGACGTCGGCTCGGGCTCCAGCTCGACCCCGGGTCCGTCGGCCAGCTCCTCTTCCAGGCCGGCGAGCTGGCTCGGGATCTCCGCCTGCCGCGCGTTGCGCAGCTGACGCTGGTCCCGGAGCTGCTGCACCAGCACCTCAGCCTCGAGCTGCGCCGTCTCGGCCGCTTCGGTCAGCGCGTCGAGCTCGCGCGCGGTGGCCCCGGCGGTGTGGGACAGATCCGGCGGCGTGCTCGCCGGCGGCAGGCTCGCCAGCTCGGCACGGGCCTGCTCGACTTGCTGCGGAGCCGACGTCAGCTCCTGCTGCATGCTGTCGCGCAGGACGCCGGAGGTCTGCTCGGCCTCGAGCTGAGCCAGCGCCTCGCCCCAGATCTCGATCAGCGCGACGCGCAGCTCCGCGTCCATATCCGCGTCGGTGAGCTCGGCCATGGCCGCGGTCGCCGAGGCGATCGACAGCTCGCCCTCAGAGTCACCCGGGACGAGCGGCGGCGCGCCGGGTCCGGGCTCCTGCTGGCCCGCCAAACCGGACGACAGCACCAACAGCAGCAGCAACGTGAGCGGGATCAGGCGCGACATGCGTGGGGTCCGGGCTGGGCGTCAATCATCGTAGCGTTCCTCGAGCAGGCCCGGTCGGCGGCCGGGGTCAGCGTAGGCCCGGCGCGAGCGGCAGGCCGGAGCTGGCTCCAGCTGCCGGCGGGTCCGCGCCTGGGCGCGAGCTAACGACGCCTCGAGCGCGCGCCGATCCAGCCCTTGCTCCGGAAGAACAGCAGCATGCCGCCAGCCGTGCACGCCATCAGCGTCAGCACGGCGGGGTAGGCCCAGGGCTGGGCCAGCTCCGGCATGTCCTGGAAGTTCATGCCGTACAGGCCGGCGATGAACGAGAGTGGGATGAACAGCGCGCCGATGATGGTGAGCACCTTCATGATCTCGTTCATGTGCTGGCTCACGAACGAGAGGTGCATCTCCAGCAGGCCGGAGGCCACCTCGCGCTGGGACTCGGCCGACTCCACCAGCAAGGACACGTGATCGGCGCAGTCGCGCAGGTAGATCTGGGTCGCGTCGGTGATGAGGTCATCTTCTTCGCGGGCCAGCTCGGAGAGCAGCTCGCGCAGGGGGCGCACCAGCTTGAGCGTGTCCAGCAGCTCGCGGCGCGTGCCGTGGAGCTGCTCGACGAAGCCTGGGCCCGGACGCGCCATGACGCGCACCTCCAGCGCTTCGAGCTGCAGGGCGCAGCGATCGACCACCGGGAACCACGAGTCGGTCAGGGCGTCCAGCAGGGCGTAGGCCAGGTAGTCGGAGCCCGATGTGCGGATGCGCATGCCCTCGCGCCGGATGCGCTGGCGCACGACGCCGAAGCAGTCCCCCGGGCGCTCCTGGAACGTGACCACCCAGCCCGGCCCCAGCAGCAGGCTGAGCTGCTCGTCGGGGCCGTCGTCATGGGGCGGCATGCGCGCCACCATGAAGATCTGCCCGTCGTACGGCTCGCACTTGGGGCGCTGCCAGGCGTGCACCACGTCCTCCAGCGCCAGGTCGTGCATGCCGAAAGCGACGCCGATGCTGCGCAGCGTGTCCACGTCTCCCAGGCCCACCACGTCGACCCACAGCACGGGCCAGCGCTCACGCAAGTCGGCGAGCGTGGCGGGGTCGACCTCGCGTTGCTCGAGCAGCTCGTCGCCCGCGCCGTAGCCCATGACCGTGACCTTGGGATGCAGGGCGTCGGGGTCGATCACCAGCGTTCCGGGGGAGGTCCCCGCCTCGGAGCGCCCCGCCCTCGACAGGCCCGACGAGCGCGCCCAGTTGGTTCCCGATGCACTCATGGCGTCCATGCTCACCCTCCGCGAAGCCCGGCGCTGGGGCCCAGCCGGGGTGCCAGCCACGCGGCCAGATCCGCGATCTGCTCGGCGCAGACCTCGTGCTGCATGGGGTACGCGTGCCACTGCACGGGTCGGCCCGCCGCCAGCAGCTGATCGCGCGCCGCCTCGCCGCGCGACATGGGCACCATGGGGTCCCGGCTCCCGTGCCCCATGAACACCGGCGTGGCAGCGTTGGCCGGCGCCGCTTCGGCCTGCAGGGACTCGCCGCGCAGCATGTAGCAGGAGAGGGCCACGATGCCCGCCAGGCGCTCGGCGTGACGCAGGCCGACGTGCAGCGCCATGGCGCCGCCCTGGCTGAAGCCCGCCAGTACGATGCGCTCGGGCGGCACGCCGCGTGAGACCTCGCGCGCCAGCAGGGACTCGATGCGCCCATGCGACGCGGCGATGCCCGCCTCGTCGTGGCGACGGTCGAGGTTCGCCTCGGCGATGTCGTACCAAGCCGGCATGACCATGCCGGCGTTGAGGGACACCGGCATGGACGGCGCGTGGGGAAACACGAAGCGCACGCGCCAGCTCTCCGGCACGCCGAGATGCGGCACGATGGGCACGAAGTCGTGACCGTCGGCGCCCAGCCCGTGCAACCAGACCACGCTGGCCAGGGCGTCCTGTGTGGCGCCGAGCTCAACGCACGGCAGCAGCTCGTCGGCCTCGGCGTTCACACGCAGATCTCCGGTGTTGATGCCACGCGGCGCTGTCTCTCCGCGCTGCAGCTCCCCGCTCCCATCCGACGCCGCGCTTGCGCGCTGCAGCGACGTGTGCTGCCGAGGCGCCGCTGTCCTCGTTCAGCTGACAGACAGCAGCTCCACCTGAAACAGCAGCGTGGCGTTGGGGGCGATGGCCGGGGGCGCGCCGTGGGGTCCGTAGGCCAGGTCAGACGGGATCACGAACCTGAACACCGCGCCCGGCTTCATGAGCTGCACGCCCTCGGTCCAACCGGCGATGACGCCGCCGAGCGGGAAGGTCGCGGGCTGGCCGCGGCCATAGCTGCTGTCGAACAGCGCGCCGTCCAGGTTCCAGCCGGCGTAGTGCACGGTGACCTTGTCGCTGGCGGAGGGGTTGCCGCCCTCACCGTCACTGACCATCTCGTACTTCAGGCCGCTGGCGGTGGTGGTGAGGGCATCGTCGGCGGGCATGGAGAAGCTGGGAACGCTCATGGATCGGCGACCGGTGAGGAGAGAGAGGAGCTTGGCAAACATGTGAGCGCGGCAGTGTCGCAGGCCGGGCCGGCGGGGGCAAACGCAGGGGCCGGGGGCGGCCAGCGCCCGGTGGGGCACAGCGCGGGCGGCGAGAGCAGCCCCCTCCCCGTCATCCGCGGCCGGCGGCGGTCAGCCTCCCGCGGGGTCGCCCGCGGCGTCCGGTGTGCGGTCGAGGGAGATCTCGCGGGCCTCGACGCGCTCTCCGACGCGGGGCCGAAGCATGAGCGTCACCGGCGTCTGGGAGCCGGGCACGGCGTCTGGGTTGAGTGTGTAGAGGCTGCCGTCGATGCCGTCGAGCGAGTTGCGCTCCAGCAGACACGCCTGGCGACCGTCCAGGTAGATGGCGACCAGATCGCCCTCCACGTCGCCGCGGTGCCAACGCACCATGTCGCGGCCCTGGCGGTAGCGCCCGAAACCGCTGCCGCAGTAGACCCAGCCCAGCTCGTCCAGCGGCTGCGGCGCCCCGCCATCGGCGGGCAGCTGCAGCAGCATGGACTCCAGGCTGGAGGTCTGCGGCTTGCCGTCCGCGTCGGTCCACTGCACATCGATCGAGAGCAGCGGTCCGCTCACGCTGGTCATACTCCAGGCGGACACGCCGGCCTCCAGCTGCTCTTCGCTGGGCGGCGGATCGCGCTCGCTGAACGTCGTGGGCGAGCCGGCCACCAAGCCCATGGCCGACAGGCACGCGTCCACCACCGACGGCATGGCGCGCACGATCACGGCGGCCTCGTAGGTGCGCCCGCGGCTGTTCACCACCAGGTACTCCACCGGATAACCGATGCTGGCGCCGTCGTGCAGCGCGGCGCCGCGCAGGGCCAGCAGCGGGCTCTCCAGGTCGAGCAGGATGCCGTGGCTGGCCAGCACGTCGGCGTACGCGCCCGGGCGCGCGGCCAGGTCGGCGGGGTCGATCAGCGGGCGGTTGAGCCAGGCGGTGTGCCGCTCATCGGTGTCGAGCAACCAGCGGGACGGATCGGGCAGGCCGTCGTCGAGCGCGGGCGAGGGGGCCGCGATGGCAGCACCCGGCTCGGCGTCCTGCTGCGTCGCCGCGTCGGAGACGGCTGGGCTCGAGATCGCACCCGCCGCGCCGTCAACCAGGTCCTGAGCCGCGACGGAGACGCCCACGCAGAGCGACGCCGATGCGAGCGCCAAGCCAGGCGCCCACGCCCACGCCCACGCCGCCGCCGCAGCAGCAGCCGCCGCCCGCAGCGGAGCCCACCCGCGGCGCCGAGCGATCACGAGGCGGTCTTGGCCTCGCTCTCGGCCGCGCTCTCGGCTTCGGCCTTGGTCTCCTCCTCCGTGAGCCCCTGGAACTTCAGCCGCGTGGGCTTGGGCTCCCCGTCCTTGCCCGGCTTGCCGTCCTTGGCGCTGTCGAGGTCCACGTCGGCCATGATCTTGACGGCGCCCTCCAGCTCGTCGCGAAGCAGCGCCTCGGACAGGGCGTCCTCCAGGAAGCGCTCCACCGCGCGACGCAGGGGCCGCGCACCCATCTGCAGGTTGGAGCCGTTGTCGATCAGGAACTCGAGCGCCTCAGGCGTCAGCTCGATCTCAAGGTCGCGCTCTGCCAGCCGCGCGCGGATGCCGCGCAGCTCGATCTGCAGGATGTCCACCAGGTTCTCGCGCTCGAGCTGGCGGAACACGATCACGTCGTCCAGGCGGTTGATGAACTCGGGGCGGAAGAAGCGCTCCACCTCGTTCATCAGGTTGTCCTTCATGCGGTCGTAGCGCTTGGAGGTGTCGCGCGACGCGAAGCCCATGCCGGTCTGGTTCTTGATGATCTCCGCGCCGATGTTGCTGGTCATGATCAGCAGCACGTTGCGGAAGTCGACCTGCCGGCCAAAGGAGTCCGTCAGCCGGCCCTCCTCCATGATCTGCAGCAGCATGTTGTAGATGTCGGAGTGGGCCTTCTCGATCTCGTCGAGCAGCACCACGGCGTAGGGCCGGCGGCGGATCTTCTCGGTGAGCTGACCACCCTCCTCGTAGCCGACATAGCCGGGAGGCGCGCCCACGAGCCGCGAGGCGTTGTGCTTCTCCATGTACTCCGACATGTCGATCTGCACCAGCGCCTCCTCGCTGCCGAACAGGAAGGCCGCGAGCTGCTTGGCCAGGTGCGTCTTGCCCACGCCGGTGGGCCCCAGGAACAGGAAGCTGCCCATGGGGCGCCGCGGGTCCTTGAGGCCGCTGCGCGAGCGCCGCACCGCCTTGCTGATGGCGACGATGGCATCGTCCTGGCTGATGACCGTCTGGTGCAGCTCCTGCTCCATGGCCAGCAGGCGCTGGGCCTCGCCCTTGTCGAGCCGCGTGAGCGGCACGCCGGTCATCTTGGAGACCGTCTCGGCGATGACGTCCTCGTCGACCGTGCCGTCGATCTCACCGGCGCTGCTCTTCCACTCGTGCTCGATGTGGTCGCGCTTCTTGCGCAGCTTGTCGGCGTAGTCACGCAGGTAGGCCGCCCGCTCGAAGTCCTGGTTGGCGACGCACTCCTCCTTCTCCTTGTCGAGCTTGAGGATCTCGACCTCGAGCTCCTTCAGGTCCGGCGGCGCGGTCATGGCCTTGAGGCGCACGCGCGCGCCGGCCTCGTCCATGACGTCGATGGCCTTGTCGGGGTGGAAGCGGTTGGTGATGTAGCGGGTCGAGAGCTCGACGGCCAGCTCCAGCGCGCCGTCGGTGATCTGCACGTTGTGGTGCGTCTCGTACCTGCCGCGCAGGCCCTTGAGGATCTGGATGGTCTGGTCCGGGCTCGGCGGCTCCACCATGACCGACTGGAAGCGCCGCTCCAGCGCCGGGTCCTTCTCGATGTACTTGCGGTACTCGCTCAGGGTGGTGGCACCGATGCACTGGATCTCGCCACGCGAGAGCGCCGGCTTGAGCACGTTGGACGCGTCAATGGCGCCCTCGGCACCGCCCGCGCCCACCAGCGTGTGCAACTCGTCGATGAACAGGATGATGTTCTTGGCGCGGCGCACCTCGTTCATGACCGACTTGATGCGCTCCTCGAACTGGCCCCTGTACTTGGTACCGGCCACCATCATGGCCAGGTCGAGCACCACCAGCCGGCGACCCTTGAGGATCTCGGGCACCTCGTTGGCGATGATGTCCTGGGCCAGGCCCTCGACGATGGCGGTCTTGCCCACACCGGCCTCGCCCAGCAGCACAGGGTTGTTCTTGGTCCGGCGCGACAGGATCTGGATCACGCGCTCGATCTCGTCCTTACGACCGATGACCGGGTCGAGCACGCCGTCGCGCGCCAGCTTGGTGAGGTCGCGGCCGAACGCGTTCAGCGCGGGGGTCTTGCCCTTGGCGCCGCGTGGCTGGCTGCTGCTGCTGCCGCCGCCGCCTTCGGCCTCGGCGCCCTCCTCGGCGCGCTCACCCTCAGCGCTCTCTTCACCCTCCTCGCCGCCGGGGGCGCCCAGGAACTCGAGCACCTCCTCGCGCACGTCCTCGAGCTTGACGCTCAGGTTGGTGAGCACGCGGGCGGCGATGCCCTCGCTCTCCTTGATCAGACCCAGCAGCAGATGCTCGGTGCCGATGTAGTTGTGCCCGAGCTGGCTGGCCTCCTCGAGCGACAGCTCCAGCACCTTCTTGGCCCGCGGCGTGAAGGGCAGGTTGCCCATGGGCACCATGGTGGCGCTGCCCTTGACCAGCTTCTCGATCTCGGTGCGGATGCGCTTGAGATCGACGTCCATGGAGCGCAGCACGTTGGCGGCTACGCCCGAGCCCTCCTGCACCAACCCCAGCAGGATGTGCTCCGTGCCGATGTACTCGTGGTTGAGTCGCTGGGCCTCGGCCTTGGCGAGGTTCATGACCTTGCGCGCGCGATCAGTGAAGCGGTCGAACATGGTGAGCCTTCTGTCTTGCCGCGTCGTGGGAAGCCGGACGCGGTGGAATCGGAGGGAACGTCAGGAGCTGCTAACGGACTTGCCAAGAGTAGCCCGGACAAGCCGCGCACGCACTTCGTCGCGCTGCGACGCGTCAAGGCTGTGAGCCAGGCCCCATTGAAGATGGCCGGGCCGCATGAGCACCTGCAAGCGCTGAATGGTGGCCAGGTCCGTCAGGTCGATGATGCCCAAGCACACGCCCAGACGCACGGCTGAAAGGTGACCCAGGGCTTCGCCGGAGGACAGGCGCCGCACGTGGGTCAGCAGCCCCCAGGCGCGCCAGACGTGGTCCTCGATGGCCGAGCAGCTCTCCTGGTGGTGGATCTCGCGGCTGCTGCGCTCCCAGATCACCACCTTGCGCGCCAGCGCGTTGACCGCGTCGACGATCTCCTGCACCGGCCGGCCCAGGGTGACCTGGTTGCTGATCTGGTAGAAATCGCCGTCGGCGCGGCTGGATTCGCCGTGCAGCCCTCGCACCGTCAGATCGAGATCGCGGGCGGCGTTGTGCACGCGCACGATGTCCCGGCTGCGGCTGCGGCGGCGCTGCTTGCCCGAGCTGCGGAACGAGAGCGCCGGCAGGTGCAGCATGACCGAGACCCGCAGGCCCGTGCCCGTGTTGGTCGGGCAGCTGGTCAGGAACCCGTGCTTGGGCGAGAAGCTGTAGCGCAGCGACGCCGCCAGGCGCTCGTCGAGGGCGTCAGCGCGCTGGGCGAGGGCGTCCACGTCGAGCCCCGGCGCAAACACCGCCAGGCGCAGGTGGTCCTCCTCGTTGACCATGATGCTGGTGCGCCCGTCCCGGGAGAACGCCACGCCGCGCCGCTCCTCGGCCTTGACGTGCTCGCGGCTCACCAGGTGGCGTTCGAAGAACACCTCGCGTTCGGAGGGCGTGAGGTCGTTGAGCGTGTGGTACTCGAGCTCCGGCACCAGCGACAGCAACCGGTCGCGCAGGTAGACCTCCAGGCGCTCGCCCTCGCCCTCGACATAGCGTGAGCGGAAGTGGAAGTCCTCGATGTTGCGCGCCAGCCTGACCCGCGAGCTGACCGCCACGTCGTGCTCGGGGCCCGGGTTGGCGATCCACAACGCGGGAGGGTCGATCTGCGAACGCTCATCGCCCTCGTCATCCGCCGGAAAGAGCGAGTGCTGGTGGCCCCGGGCGCTCATGAGTGGCTCGGCTCGGCGTCCGCGGGCGGGCCGCCGGGACCGTCGTCTGCCAGCTGCCGGAGCTCGTCTCGCAGCTGAGCGGCCTGCTCGTAGTCCTCGCGCTGCACCGCCTCCGCCAGGCGCTCGCGGACCTGGACCAGCGCGTCGATCAGCACGCCGTTGCGCACCTGCAGGGTGCCCCCGGGGACCTTGCCGGTGTAGCGCGTGGCCTTGTGGATGGAGTTCAGCAGCGCGTCCACCTGGGACCCGAAGGCCTCGTAGTCGTGGGCACAGCCGAAGCGCCCGCCGTCCTTGAACTCAGCAAAGGTCAGGCCGCACTTGGGGCAGGCCAGGGACGGGTCGCCGCGGCGCAGCATGAGGCCCGCCGCAAAGGGCTCGAAGCTCTTGATGAGCTTGCCCAGCTCCTTGGACGGGTTGTGGCTCACCAGCAGCGGCGGCGCGCAGTCCTCGCAGTAGTGGACCTCGGTGGCCTGGCCGTCCACCACCTTGGTCAGGTGGATGGTGGCGGGGCTGTCGCAGCGGACGCAGTGGTTGGACATCGACCGGGCCTCCGGCGCCCGCGTTCGACGGGACGCGCACGGCGATATTGCCGCGAAACATGCACTCTGAGCCCAGAGGCTAGCACTCCGCCGCGGGCGGCGACAGTGGTGCCGAGCCGTCTGCCGCGAGCACCCGCACCAGGCGCCGAAAGGCCTCCGCACGCGCCTCGAAGTGGGGGAACTGATCGTGGCTGCTATAGCCCGGGGACAACAGCACGGTGTCCCCCGGCGCCGCGAGCGCCGCGGCGCGGCCGACGGCGAGCTCGAGCGTGCCCACATCCTCGGCCTCCACGCCTCGCTCCCCCAGCGCCGCCGCCAGGTCCGGGCCCTGCTCCCCTAGCGCCAGCACCAGCCGGCAGCGCTTGGCGGCAGCGGCCAGCAGAGGCTCGGGCGAGAGGCCCTTGTCGCGCCCCCCCACGATCAGCAGGCAGGGTCCCTCGACGGCCGCCAGGGACGCGGCCGTGGACTCCGGCGTGGTGGAGGCCGAGTCGTCCACCCAGGTCACGCCGTCCAGGCGAGCCAGCCGCTCGAAGCGGTGCCGGAGAGGGCGCCAGGCGGCCAGTGCCTGGGGCAGAGCGGCGTCGATGGCGGCCGGGTCTCCGATCAGGGCGCCGGCCGCTAGCAGCGCCGCGGCCAGATCCAGGCGCGCGCTGTGGCCGGGCAGCGCCAAGGCGGAGGTCGAGAGCCGCCGGGAGCCGCCGGCGTCGGTCAGATGGCCGCTGACGTCCAGGCCCAGGTCGATGCCCGCGCCGGCCGGCCCGAACCGCAGCGGCGCGCAACCAGGGGGCAGGTCCAAGGGGCCTCCCAGTTCGGCGTCCGGCGGCAGCACCGCCACCCGGGCCCGCACCAGCACCTGGGCCTTGGCCTCGCGGTATGACGCCATGTTGCCATGCCGGTCAAGGTGGTTTGGAGTGATGTTGGTGATCACAGCCACGTCGGGGCCCAGGCCCAGGGGCCCGCTGACCTCCAGCATGAACGAGGACAGTTCGAGCACCGCTACGGTGCCCGGCGCGAGGCCCGCAAGCTCGGGCAGCAGCGAGCCGCCCAGGTTGCCGCCCGCCCGCACGGGGCACCCCGCCGCCTTCAGCAAGGCCTCGGTCAGGCTCACCGTGGTGGACTTGCCGTTGCTGCCGGTGATGCCCAGCACGGGCCCCGGCCAGCGCTCCAGCAGCAGCGACATCTCGCTGGTGACGCGAGTTCCGGCCTGGCGCGCGGCCCGCACCAGGGGCGCGCTCTGGGGCACGGCCGGGTTCACCACCACCAGGTCGAAGTCCGCGGGGTCGAGGCCCTCGTGGCCGCCTAGCACCAGCTCGGCGCCGGCGCGCTCCAGCTCGTCCGCCGCCGCGGCCAGGTCCGCGCGAGGCAAGCGGTCCGTGACGCACACGCGCGCACCCTCGGCCAGCAGCCAGCGAGCCACGCCCAGCCCGCCGCCAAAGCGCCCCAGCCCCAGCACCAGCGCCCGGGCACCCCGCGGCGAGATCGTCTCCGCCGGGGCAGGGCTCATCGGGGG
>QNBX01000129.1 GCA_003644265.1 Planctomycetota bacterium | reverse complement strand
CTCGACAGGGCATCCTCGTGGCGGACCTTCCTCAAGGCCCACTGGAAACAGATCGCAGCGACGGACTTCTTCCCGGCCGAGGCCTGGACGCCCCGCGGACTGACGACCTACTACGTGCTCTTCGTGATCGACCTGAGCACGCGCCGTACGCACCTGGCAGGGATCACGACGAGCCCGGGCGAGGTGTTCATGGCGCAAGTTGCCAGGAACCTCACCGACGCCTGCGACGGTTTCCTTGGCGGGCATCGCTTCCTCATCTGTGATCGAGACGGGAAGTTCACGCCGAGCTTCCGGCAGACGCTGGAGGGCGCAGGAACGAGGATCATCTTGACCCCACACCAAGCCCCGAACTGCAACGCGTTCGCCGAGCGTTTCGTGCTTTCGATCAAGTCGGACTGCCTGGGCCGGATGATGATCTTCGGCGAGGCCGGGCTGCGCCGCGCCATCACCAGCGACATCGAGCATGACCACGTCGAGCGGCCGCACCAGGGGCTCGGCAACCAGCTCATCGAGGCAAACCGCGAACCCGGCTCCGGCTCGGTTGCACGCACTGAGCGCCTCGGCGGCATCCTCCAGAGCTACCGTCGCGCGGCGTGACACCGTTGCGCCGCTCTGGCGGCCCGGCGACAGCCGGAACCTTCCCTGGTTGAACCGCCGAGGGTGTGTGCGTCCACCACGGTCATGAGGTCATTCGCGACCACTCCGCCATCGATCTCGGCCGCCGCATGACAGCCCAGCATCCCGAACTCGTCACCGCACCTGGCCAACACCCGCTGATCTCTGTCGGCCGAGTATTTGGACAGGACGAGGCCCGTCGCGTCACGAATCCCGTGGTTGCGTCGGTCAAGTTGCATGATCGAGAGCGCGGATGGAGCTTGCGGGACGAACAGAGGTAAGCCGTCATCGTCTCCCGGTGCTGATGCCAGCGACCTGATCCCCGACCTGCGTCACGTCAGTCTCAGCGCGTCGTGGCGCGCATGCGCGCGGAGAGGACGTGGGGCAGCCCGCGGCGCAGCTCGAAGAGTTCGACGTCGCGCCAGTCGATGACGCCGTCACGGTCCAGGTCGGCGCCGCGCTCGGCCTCGGAATAGACTGCCAGGCGGCTGACGAGACCGGCACGGCCCTGGTTCTCACTGTTCGTCAGCAGCCCGAAGCAGCCGCAGCCGGAGACGGTCAGCCAGTTGGCGGTCAGGAAGCCGTAGTCCATCGCACCGACCGCACCACCGTCGTCGAAGTCCGCGTCGCGGGTGACGCCGTCCCAGGGGCAGCCGCCGGACGAGGACAGGCTCCCGAACTGCGACAGGAACAGGGTCACGTCGTTGATGTCGACGTCACCGTCGTTGTCCGTGTCCCCACCCTCGAGCGCCAGGACCGCGTCCGCTTCGTACTGCAAGCCGTCAACGCTCACACTCAGGGTCGTGGTGTCCCACTGCGTGTGCTGCTCGTCCTTCGCGCAGAGCATCGTCCAGTTGCCGCAGGGCACCTCGATCTCTCCGGAGAAGAGCCCGGTCGCGTCGAACGGCAGGGAGACGTCGGCCGTCGCGCCGCAGTCGTCGGCGACGAAGCGGATGCAGCGCGTGGTCGCCGTCGTGACCCCCACGAGCTGCACGTCCAGGCTGACCTTGTTGGTGAGCGTCACCGTCACGCCGAACGCGCCGATGTCCACGTTGCCGCAGTCGTCCGTCGCGATGCACGTGACCGTCGTCGTCGCGCCGGCCGGAAAGGCCGAGCCGGAGGGCGGCGTGCACACCAGCGTGACACCGGTGCAGGTGTCGGTGGCCGAGGCCGTGTAGGTCACGACAGCGCTGTCGCAGCCGGTCCCGACACCGGCATCGGCCGCCACCGTGATGTCGGCCGGCACGGTGACCACCGGCGGAGTGGCGTCGGGCACGATCGGGGACGAGTCCACGAGCGCAGTGACGAGGGGAGCGCCCAGGAAGCTCAGCTCGGAGTCGAAGGGCTGCGTCAGGTCGAACGCCAGCGAGACCGGATCGCACTCGGAGGCGACCGTGAAGACCAGTGTCGCCAGCAGGGCGTCCGCGTTGACCGGGGGAGGTCCGACGCCCACGTTCCCGTCGAGGCGCAGCTCACCGGGAGCCACGTTCGCGGTCGCCATGCCCTGGATGTGGACCGGGAAGGGCAAGGCGCTGAAGGAGCTGCTGGCCCCTTCGAAGGTCAGCTTCCATTCGTCGAACGCCAGGAAGGCCTGGAACCCCGTCACGTCCTGCGCCAGGTTGCGCATCCACAGCTCGACCGCGACCTGGACGCCGGCCTTCGAGAGGTCCTGGTCGGCCTGACAAGGCGCGGCTTCGAGTGTCAGGCTGTTCGCATCCAGCGCGAAGACCGTGATGTTCGTGCGCGCCACCTCGGCACCCGTGCCGTCGAAGGCGGCCAGGTAGAACTCGTACTGGCCCGGAACGGTGGGGTCGAACGTGAAGGGCGGAGCGATGAAGAAGTCCATCCTCCACGAGTTCTGCGCCAGGTTGTCGTTCGCCAGGAGCGCCGCGTAGGTCGGCGCGTTGGGGGCCACGGCGCCCGCACCATTGGCGGTCGAGTTGTCACCGATCGCGTGATCCCAAAACGGGTTCGCATCCGGCGGCGTATAGGGGATGACCGCGTTGGGCGTGATCGGATCGAACGCCAGGTAGTTCGTGCCCGCCCCCGGATCGAAGTCCAGTCCGAGCTCGTAGGTCAGGTCGGCCAGGTAGTCCCCCGAGCTGCCGTCATGGTCGGTGTTGACGGACCACTCGAAGGCCCACAGCGGCTCCCCGCCCGTGTGCGCACCGGCATCGAACGTGTAGGTGCCGTCGCCGTTGCTGTTGAACACGTTCATGGGGACGGGGAAGCGGACCTTGCCGCGCAATCCCAGCTCGACGCCCGCGTTGCGGTCGGTCGTGAAGCCGCCATTGAGATTGCCGCTGCCGAAGATGACCTCGTTCGTCACGTTCTGGTCGAACTCCAGCGCGGAGTGCGCCGCCGCGACGGCGACGCCCCAGGGGTTCGCGCCGACGGGCAGCACCGCACTCACCGTATTGGTGGCCGTATCCACAACCGAGACGGTATTGTCAGCCGAGTTCGGCACATACAGGAGTGCACCGTCCGGGGTGACTCCCGGCAGGATCGGCGCCCCTCCCACGGCGACCGTGGCGACGACGCTCTGCAGGGTCGTGTCGATCACGGACACGGTGTTGGACGAGCTGTTCGACGCGTAGGCGAATGCCCCGTCTGGCCGGAACACGACCGCTGCGGGGGCGCTGCCCACGGCCACGCTACCGGTGACCGTGTCCGTCGCCGTATCGAGGATCGTCACGGTGTTCGAGCCGAGCAGAGGGATGTAGACATGGCTACCGTCGGGCTCGACCGCGAGCCAGGCGGGACGGCTACCGACTGCGATCGTCCCCCCCACCGTGGCCTGGGTCGCCGTATCGATCACGGAGATCTGGTTGGCGAGCTCGTTGGCCACGTAGGCGGTGCTCCCGTCCGGAATGATCCCGACGCCGGCGGGGCGGAAGACCACCGGTATCGTGGTGACGACCGCGTACGTCGCGGTGTTGACAACCATGACGTTGTCGGAGTCCTTGTTCGTCACATACGCGAACACGCCGTCCGGAGTGAAGTCGATCGCGTGCGGGATGAGCCCGACGGGGAAGGTGGCGTCCACCGCGTGGGTCGCCAGGTCGATCACCGTGACGTCGTTGGAGCCGACATTGCCGACGAAAGCGTGATCTCCGTCCGGAGTGATCGCGATGAACTGCGGCAACATTCCGACCGCCACGACGTCGACCACCGTGTTTGTGGTCGTGTCGATGACCCAGACCGAGTTGGAGTTGCGATTCGTGACGTAGGCCGTGGGGCCACCGCTCTGGGCCAAGCCAGGACCCGCGAGCCCAACCAGCATGGCCAGTACGCCGAGGACATATCGTTGGCTGCGCGCACTCATGACCTTCATCTTCGCCTCCGAGCCGTGGCCGCGGCTTCATCGAGGACGGTCGCAACAACGACGTTGCCACCGAGTCAGCCGGGATCGCCGCGACCCCCACTTTCGCCTCCGTCTGGCAGCAGGCGTGAGTTCGATCCTCGATCATCGAGACCCTCGGAGTCCATACGGCGTGATGCGGGATCCGAGTGGGTAGAACTGCGTAGACCACACGGGAGCCCCGTCCTGTCCAGAAACTCAGCCGTGCCGAAACTGGCCACCAACCATGGACTTGCGCCCACCTACGATGGCCTTCTGCGCGCCCGTGTCGCGGCGCCTCTCCGATGGCTGCGGGCAGCTGGAGTGACGCGTCGACCTGCCCTTCGGCAACCTGCTGGCGGCCTCGGCGCGACGCCCAGCGTGATCGCGGCCCGACGCGGCCGCGGGGGCGGGTGAGCGCACGCTGGTGGCGGGTCGCATCAAGAGCACGGCATCGGTCGCCTCCTTCGAGAACTCGTCCGAGGCACCGCTCTACCATGACTCCGGTACGTCCCGGGTCGGCAGACGCCCTGTTGAATCCGCGCGCCCTCCAGCGCCCGGCCTACGGCGGCGGCGGCTGCTTCAGAGGCCGTCCCGTCTCCGGCTGCACGCCGTCGCAGGGCTGCAACGTCGCCAGGAACAGACCGCGTCCGAACGTGAAGGCCGCGAGGGTGTTCTCGTCCTGGAAGTCGAGGGACTCCCGTCCTATTCATAAACTCGGCTGTGGCGTAACCCGCTGCCAGATAGGGAGTTGCGCCCGCGGATAGGAAAAACAAAGCCCCCCCCGCAGCTGAGCGCTCTCACCCGGGGAACGACTGCCATCCTACAGCCCGTGGCCCCAGCAGGCTCGAGGAGGCCCTCGCCGGGCGGCTTGGGCGAGGGGCGCGGCGCCGCGAACGCCCCAGCGTTGCTCAACAGGTTGAACAGCATCTGGCGCACCTTGGTGAGGTCGACGCGCGCGTCACCGAGGGAGGGGTCGACCGAGCAACGATCATGACTGCGTTGGCCGTCGTCGAGGGCCAGCGGGAAGGGATCGCTCAGCTGCGCGTCGGCGCGGCCAGCGAGCCCGAGCTCCACGGCCCGTGAGGCGGCGTCGAGCTCGGCCACGATGTCCTGCACGGGCACGTCCCGCCGGCTGAACTCGAGTTCGCGCTCGCGCACGTAGCCGCTGCCCCCGAGGAGGCCGCCGACGAAGTGCTGCAGGTTGCCGGCCAAGTGCAGGGCCAGGGTGCCGGCCGAGTTGTTCACGCCGGGCACAAGCGTCCACAGCGAGCCGTCGTCGGGATAGGCCAGGACCTGTCCTTGGAGCGATCGGATGTCCCGTTGCAGCGTGTCCGCCAAGCGCTCGACGAAGGTCATGGCACGGTCTCCGCGTCGTGGTGCCCGGAGGGTATCGCTCGCCGGCGGCACCGTCGCCGCCACGGCAGGCCTGGGGCGCCTCACCACCGACGATCTCCCCCTCACGACCCGATTCCAGCCTCTCTCCGGAACCCAGCGCCTGTGGACCCCGCCCCGATCAAGTCGGCCATCAGCATGGACGCGTTCAACAAGCTCGACATCCGCGCCGGGTGAGCGCGATCGGGATCCAGGGCGAGCGATCGGCGCTTCTTCTGCCTGCCCTCGTGCTCGGCGAGTAGACTTCTCGCAGCCATGGCTCCCCCCCGATTCCTCCAGTCGATCACAGTGGTCCTGCCGGCCTACCAGGAGGAAGCCGGCATTGCCCAGGCGGTGACCCAGTGCATCGACTACCTGGCCGGGGCCTTCGATGACTGGGAGCTGCTGGTGGTGGACGACGGCTCCACCGACGGCACGGCCGGCGTGGTGGAGGAACTCGTCGCCCAAGAGCCGCGGGTGCGCCTGATCCGGCTGGGAACCAACCAGGGTTACGGCCGTGCTCTGGCCACCGGCTTCGACCAGAGTCGCGGCGAGCTGATCTTCTTCACCGACGCTGACTGCCAGTTCGACATCCGCGAGCTGTCGAATCTGGTGCCGCTCATGGCGGGCGCCGACTGCGTGTTCGGGTTCCGCGTGTACCGCTACGACTCGGTGCTGCGCTGCCTGCTCTCGTGGACCTACAACCGCATGGTGCGCGTGCTGTTCGGCATGCCCGTGCGCGACGTCGACTGCTCGTTCAAGCTCTTCAGCCGGCCCGTGGTCGACGTGCTCACACTCAAGTCCACCGACTTCTTCGTGGACACCGAGATGGTGGCCCGCGTAGCGCGCATGGGCGCGCGCATCGTCGAGAAGGGCGTGCGTCACTACCCGCGCACCGCGGGGCACACCTCCGTGCGCCCCAGCCACATCCCCAAGACCCTGTGGACTTTGGCGCGCATGTGGTTCCACATCCGGCTGGGTCGCGCGGCCGGCAAGATCCGGCTGAATCGCACGCCCGCAGGCCCCCGACCCATTCCTGAGGGGCCGGGCGGGCCCGCCTGATGGAAGCGGTCCACAAGGAGTACGAGCGCAGCGTCGACTCCCACTGGTGGTTTCGAGCCCGCCGCCGCATCTTTGACGCGGTGCTGGAGGCCCACGTGCCCCTGCCCGAGCGCGCCACCATCGTCGAGCTCGGGCCGGGCTGGGGAGTGAACGTCCCGCTCCTGGGGCCGCGGGGGAGGCTCATCGTGGTGGATGCCTCGCTCCCGTCGCTGGAGTCCTGCCTGTCGCGCGGCGCCGATCTGGCTGTGCTGGGTGACGGGGCCACGCCACCTCTGGCCCCGGATTCCGTCGACCTGCTCTGCGCGCTCGATGTGCTTGAGCATCTGGACGACGACGACGGCGCCCTGCGCTCGTGGTGTGCGGCCCTGCGCGACGACGGTCACCTGCTGTTGAGCGTGCCGGCCCTGCCCATCCTGTGGGGTCGCCAAGACGTGCTCTCGGAGCATCGCCGGCGCTACACGCGCGCGACGCTCCAGCGTCGCCTCGCCGCCGCAGGCCTCGAGGTCCAGCGGCTCTCGTACTTCAACAGCGTGCTGTTCCTGCCCATCCTCGCCGTGCGCCTGGCCATGCGCCCCCTGCTGCGCTGGACCGGCCGCAGCCAGAGCTCGGACTTGTCGGTGCGCGCCCCCCTCGGGCTGGACGGCCTGCTGTACGGCGCGTTCGCCGCCGAGGCCCCATGGCTCGCCCGGCACGATCTCCCGCTCGGTGTCTCGCTGCTCTGCGTGGCCCGACGAGCGCGTCCCGCGTGACCCGCCCCGTGCTGCGCCTGGCGCTGGTGGCCCACCTGCTGCTGGCCCTGGGCTACCTCGTCTGCGTGCCCGTGTTCGAAAGTCCTGATGAGGACGCTCACTTCGACTACGTCAGCCACCTGGCCACGGCCGGCACCCTGCCCCGGATCATGGGGCTGGTCGCGCCCGGCGAGCCGGAGAACCGGGACGAGCAGGTCTTGGGGCACCACCCGCCGCTGTACTTCAGCCTGCTCGCCGCCACGCTGAAGCTGGCTGGGCACGGAGACACGCTGTCGTCGGCCCGGCCCAACCCGCGCTTCGGCGACATCAGGGAGAAGGTCGAGGGGCGGAAGCGCCGCACCAAGGGCTCCGCGTCCCGGCACCTGCGTTTCCGCCACGGCGAGGACGAGATCTGGCCGGTATCCGATGAGGTGATCGTGTTCTGGTTGCTGCGGGGCTGGTCGGTCCTCATGGGACTGGTCACCGTGTGGCTGGTCTTCCGCCTGGCGGCGCTCGCGTTCCCCGGCCGGCCTGCGGTTGCGGACGGCGCAGCGCTCACCGTGGCCTGCCTGCCCATGTGGTCATTCATGTCGGGCGTCATCGACAACGGCAACCTCGCGGTGATGTTGAGTCATGCCACTCTCCTGGTGCTGGCCCGGGCCGTGGTCCACGAGCGGTTCGGCGTGGGCACCGGCCTCGTGCTCGGCGTTCTCACCGGGCTCGCGCTGGTGACCAAGCTCACGGCGTTGTTCCTGGTGCCGCTGCTGGGACTGGTGTACGGCTGGGCCCTGGTGACCGGCCGCATGCCCCGCGGGCGAGTGATCGCCTCGGGCCTCACGACTCTGGGAACCCTGTCCGCCCTCTCTGGGTGGTTCTTTCTGCGCAACGCAGAGCTGTACGACGGGCCACTGGCTACAGGCGCGCACGCCAACGCCTTCGCGGTGAACATGATCCCCGAAGGCCGCGTGCAGGAGTGGCTGCTGACCGGATTCCTGCCTTCGATCCTGAAGTCGTTCCTGGGGTACTTCGGCTGGTGGAGCCTGGGCCCGCGCCCGTGGGTGGTGAACCTGGGGCTCGTGCTGGGCGTCGCGGCCCTGGTGGGTTGCTGCCTCCCGCGCCGGCCCGACACGCCGCCGGCGCGGCGAGGCGTGCTGGTGATCCTGGCCCTGGCGGGCGCGGCGGTGTTCGCCGCGACCCTGCGCTTCAACCTGGTCTTCATGCAGGGGCAGGCCCGCTACCTGTTTCCCGCGCTGGCGGCCTTCGCCATTCCGGTGGCCGCCGGGTTGGTGAGCCTGGGCTCGCGCCTGCCCGCCGGCCCTCGCCGCGTGGCGGGATGGCTGGGCCTGATGGGCCCACCGCTGCTGGGCGTGATCGTGCTGGTTAACCAGGTGCGGCCCAAGTTCGACCCGGCGCTCGCGGCGGCCCCCCCTTGGCACCTCTCGCTGGTGGCCGCTGCGCACCACGAGCCTGGGGAGCCGGCGCTGCGTATCGTCAAGCCCGACGACGACCTCGCGACCCGTGCGGCGCCGATCATGGTCTGGGAGGACCCCGAGACGATTGAAGGCGACAAGCGCTACACGCTGCGCGTCTGGGACGCCACGGGCCGGGTGCTCATGGCCTCCTACGAGCGCTACGGGCGCGCGCTGCGAGGACATCGGTGGATGATGCCGGCCGAGGGCTGGGCGATGCTGCCGGCGGAGACCGAGATGCTCTGGCGCATCCAGCGTCTCCCGGACCAGAGCGACGGCGACACCCCCGATGATCGCTGGGCCAGCCCGGTGCAGCGGCTCACCAAGGCCGCGCCCTCGGACTGACCCCGCGCCTCGACGAAGAGTTGCGGATCGACGGCGGGCATGAGCGCTCTCACCCGGGGAACGACTGCCATCCTACAGCCCGTGGCCCCAGCAGGCTCGAGGAGGCCCTCGCCGGGCGGCTTGGGCGAGGGGCGCGGCGCCGCGAACGCCCCACCAGGCGTTGGAGAGGCCCCCGACGCAGCATGCGGAGGGAGCCTCCCCTGCCCCCACCCCAATACTGGCGCGGCGGTCACCCCGAAACCGACCTCAGAGTCCTGCGTCGAACAGCTCCGGCGGCCCCCGCGCCGGATGCACCCTCGGCGCCTCGGTCGGCAAGCCGAGCGCGGCCAGGATTGCGGTCAGCACCCCGGGCTGGGTGATCTGCGCGATCAGCTCACGCTGGCCGCCACAGAGCCCGCAGCGCAGCACGTCCAACCGGCACTTCATCTGCGTCGTCGATTCCGAGGTCAAGGCACAGCTGTCGGCCCCCGCCTTCGGACTGGCGCAGGTGCGGGACGCCTCGGTCGTCTTCGTGCTGACCGGCGACCGGAATGGGTTACGAGTCCGGCCCGCTGATCGGCTTCGATCCGCAACAGACGTCGGAGCTCCTGGGGCTCCCGGAGGACCACGCGCCGCTCCTGCTGGTGGTCGTCGGCAAGGGAACGCAGCCCGCGCGGCAACGCCTGGGCCTGCTCGACGTCGAGGAGCTGGCGTCTGTGGACCGCTTCGGCCAGCACACGATCACGGGGGCGGTGGAGGGTCAGGGCGCGGGGCCAGCCAGCCCTCCCATTCAGGCCGACCGCCGCTGTTCGGTCCCGGCGATCCACTGACCCTCCTGCCGAACGCGATCAGCGGGTCCTCAGCCGGTCCCACCGGCCCGAGCGCTATCATGCGGGCAACGCCGGCCCGCGGGAGGGCTGGCGGCTACCAACATCCTGGAGGACATCACTTGCGTACTCATCGCGTCCTGTTGTTGAGCGGACTTCTGCTCCTCGGTCTCTGCGCTCCCCTCGTACACGCTGGCACCTCGCCCCCGCCGCCCAGCGACAAGCAAGCGGCCAACGCCCTGAAGAAGTTCGCGGCGGGCTGCATCAAGTTCCACAACTCGGAACTGAAGAGCATCCTGCATGAGTTCTGCACCAACCTGAAGGAGCTCGAAGGTCTGCTGAAGGACGGCGAGTGGCCCCTCGAGGAGATCGCGCCCGCGGTGCTGATCGAGCTCGATGTTGCGCTCCGAAGCATGGCCGATACGACCAACCAGTCCGTGCTCGACGTGATCGAGTCGGAGGCCGAGAACATCCTCGGCTACCTGCAGAACGACGGCACCTTCCCCAAGGGTTTTCTGGAGGGGGACTGCAACGCGCTCGACAAGGCGCAGGACAAGATCAACAAGCAGTTCTCCAAGGCGGTCAAGAAGGCCCAGAAGAAGCTGAAGTCCTTCGCGAAGAAGACCATGAAGTCATCCGGCGTGGAGTTCATGGCCCACGTTGAGGTGCCCGAGCCCACCACCATGTCACCCAACCCGAACGAGCCCGGGCCGCCCAAGAAGAAGGATCTGAAGGTCGACTCCATGGCAAGCAGCAGCGTCGGCAACCTCTGCGTCGGCGGTCAGTACAGCGGCAAGGCGGGCGTGAGCGTGGATATCACCATCACCGTCGGCGGTCAGACCTTCACCCAGTTGGCGGAGGTGGTCGACTGCCGCTTCAAGGCCTGTTTCTCAGATGGCGATGGCCTCGATGAGCCCCTGCCCGAGGGCAACTACACCATCGAGGTGCGCGAGTTCACCGTCGACGGCACGGTGCAGACCACCGAGACCAGCTTCGGCGTGCCGGGGACCTGACGGCGGGAGACCAGCAGTCGCCTCGCGATCCAGCCGACGACCACGCCGGGTACACTCGCGCCGACCTGCCCGGCAGTACGGCCTGCTCTTCAGGCACCCTCGCCTCGGAGGACCAGGCGCAGCCGGCACCCATGCGCCCCACTGCCCCCCCGCGCGCGGCTGGCCTCACCCCGGTTTGCCGGACACTGAGGCTACGCCGCTGTCGCGGCCCAACGTGACCGTATCGTCATCCTGGGCATGACGACCGCCGCGTAGGCTGGAGCCATCGGATCCCGCTCCTGCCTCCCGCCGAGTCATGCCATGCCCTGGTCGACCCCCACCGCCGCCGCCCTGCTCGTCCTGTCCGTCGCTGCCTCCGCTCAGACCGCGCCGGTCGCCCAAGACGACGCCTACACCACGACCCAGGGCGACAACCTGAGCGTGGATGACCCCGGCGTGCTCGAGAACGACGAGGACGCGGACGGCGACACCCTGACCGCGGTCCTGGTCGACGACGCGGGCACGGTGGGCAACCTGTTCCTGTACAGCGACGGGTCGCTCGAGTACGAGACCAACGGCTTCGTGGGCGTGGAGACGTTCTCCTACGTGGCGAACGACGGCACGTCCAACAGCAACGTGGCCACGATCACGTTCACGGTCACGGGCGGCACCAGCCTCACCACGTACACCAACGAGACGTTGTTCGTCGCCGCCCTGGCCGACCTGGGCTACACGCCGCATTTCGAGGGCTTCGAGGACGACGGAGTCTGGGGCGCGGTGCGCACACCTTCGACGGCACCGTCCGTCACCTCCCAAGGGCTGACCTGGGAGAGCCCCATCGGGTCGAGCGGGGTCACGACCGGGAGCGGCCCCGTCCACAACGGCGGCTACGGCTTCTTCGCCCTGCCCCACGGCGACTACGGCGCCGGCCCCCAGTGCAACACCCCAGGCGTGTGCACCGATCGCTGGCGCATCAGCTCCGACACCCCGCTCACCGCCTTCGGTGGCTGGGTCAGATCCCTCGGCAACGGCGGCAAGGTGTCGGTCATCCTGGACGGCGACGAGGCGAACCCGATCGAGCCCCACCCCGGGCACATCTACACCTGGGTCTACATCGGAGTCGTCGTGCCGGACGGCTTCAGCACGATCGAGTTCCGCGAGGTCGAGGGGGTCGCCCTCGACGCCTTCTACATCTTCGGGGACTCGTTCACCTTCGCGCGGCAGACGGACAGCGCATGGACCGATCAGGGCGCCGCCCTGGCGGGCGTCACCGGCGACCCGTTGCTGGTGGGCAGCGGCCCGCTCATCGACGGCAGCAACAACGCCGCCGACCTGAGCAACGCCGCGCCCTCCGCCATCGCGGGCCTGTTCCTCGGCCTGTCCAGCACCCCCATCCCGTTCAAGGGCGGCACGCTCAAGCCGTTCCCGTTCTTCGACCCGGTGATCTTGAACACGAGCGTCTCGGGCACGATCAGCAGCTCCTTCGTCATGCCCGCGGGCGTGCCGACCGGCACCGAGCTCTGGGTGCAGTGGGCGATCCAGGACGCGGCGGCCATCAAGGGCGTGGCGCTGTCGAACGCGATCCTGGGGCTCACGCCGTAGCGGCCCCCACGGCGGCCCAACAGCGACACACACCGGGTGACGCCGGCACATCTTTGGCTCTAGATGAGCCTCCGGATGGGTACCCGGGATCCATGCGCCGCCCCGTCGGCGCATGGAGCGAACCGGAGACGCCGCGTATGCTCCCGGACCTGAGCCACTCCCTGGCCGGAGCAGCAGCCCATGCCCATCCTCGAGGTCGAGATCGTCGGCGAGCCGGAGGCCGCGAGGCGCGCCGGGCTCGCGCGTCGGCTGGCCGATGAGGCGGGCGCGGTGCTGGGTTCCGGTCCGCAGGGCACCTGGGCGCGGGTGCGCGTGCTGCCCGCCCAGGACTACGCCGAGAACGGCGGCGGGCCCGGGCCCGGCGTGCGTCCGGTGTTCGTGCGTCTTCTGCTGGCGCGGCATCCCGAGACCAAGGAGCTGGCCGAGCTGGTCAGGCGCCTGACCGAGGCCGTCGCGAGGCAGGTCGATCGGCCCGTCGAGAACGTCCACGTGATCGTGGAGCCCCCCGCCGCCGGACGCGTGGCCTTCGGCGGCGAGCTGCGCACATGAGCGCGGGCGAGCCGCAGGCCCCGGCCGACGAGGCGAGCGCGCAGCCCCGTCCCGCCGACGACGCGGACACGCAACGCCCCGCGCCCCACCCGCACCCCGCCGCCCTCCCCGCCGGCACGGTGGTGGGCGACTTCCGGCTGGAGCGCGTGCTGGGCAAGCCGGGCGGCGACCTGCGCGAGCACCTCGACGGGCAGCGCGACGCCGAGCTCAGCGCCTCGGACTACCGCGACATCGCGACCTTCTTCGTGGAGCTGTGCGGCGCGCTGGGCGCGGCCCACGAGGTGGGCGTCATCCACCGCGACATCAAGCCGGCCAACGCGGATAGGAAATACAAAGCCCCCCCCCCAGCTGAGCGCTCTCACCCGGG
>QNBX01000128.1 GCA_003644265.1 Planctomycetota bacterium | reverse complement strand
GTCCCGGTGGCCCTGCGGCGGCGTGTGGATCTCGACGGCAATGGGGTCGTCGATCACCGTGACGTCTCCCTGTTCGAGAGCGAGCATGGCCTGCCGCACGCCCTGTCCGATGCCATGCGGGCCTCGGCCGAGGTCGACAGGAAGTAGTCGGCAGCACGGTCGGCAGGCGCCTCGCCTTAGCGGGCGGGGCGCCTGTCGGTGTGCCCATGCGGTCGAGCGGCCGTGGGTGGGGACGCTCGCGCCGCTGGTGCAGCCGGTTCGCGCCCCGCCGCCGGGGCTGTTCTGACGGACGCTGCTGCCGACCGGCATCGACGGTGGTGTTGATGTGCACATCGCCCGTGAGCGCCACGCCGCCACCCGTGAAGAAGCGGCCGAGGATCGAGCGGTCGGCTTCGTCGTTTCAGGACACGGAGTCTTCGCTTCCGATCCAGTACCGCTACTTGTTCAGCCCGAGCGATCCGATACGGCTGGAGCTCCCATCGCTCCCCTGAGCCGCCCTCTCCGTGAGCCAGCGCTCCCGTCACTTCCTCCGCTCACCATCTCGATCGCGTCTGCTCCCGCGCGACCCCGCGCTGCTATCGTCGCGTGCATGCCTGCCCGCTTCTCCGATCTCGAACTCGCGCCCGCGCTGCTCACCGTGGTGGAGGAGCTGGGCTACAGCCAGCCCACCGCCGTGCAGGCCGCGAGCATCCCCGCTCTGCTGGCCGGCCGCGACCTGATCGGGAAGTCGAAGACCGGCAGCGGCAAGACGGCCGCCTTCGGCCTGCCGATCCTGCAGCGCCTCGACCTGAAGCCGCGCGGGCTCCAGGCGCTGGTGCTGTGTCCGACCCGCGAGCTGAGCGCGCAGGTGGCGCGCGAGGTGCGCAGGCTGGGTCGGCGCCACCCGGGCCTGGGGGTGCTGGAGCTGGTGGGGGGGCAGCCCATCGGGCCGCAGCTGGCCTCCCTGGAGCGCGGCGTGCACGTGGTGATCGGCACGCCCGGTCGCGTGCTCGACCACATCGGGCGGGGCACCCTCGACATGCGCCGGGTGAAGACCGTGGTGCTGGACGAGGCCGACCGCATGCTCGACATGGGTTTCGGCCCGGACGTCGAGCGCGTCCTCAAGGCCCTGCCCAGCCCGCTGCAGACGGCCCTGTTCTCGGCCACCTTTCCCGAGGCCATCGAGTCGCTGAGCGCGCGCTTCCTGCGCGACCCCGTGCGCGTGATGGTCGACGAGCCGCGCGACGCCGGCCCGGACATCCGCCAGTTGCGGCTGGACACCGACCCCGAGGAGCGCTTCGCTGCGCTGTGCTGGGTGCTCACCCAGCACCCGCATGAGTCGGCGCTGATCTTCTGCAACTACAAGACGACCGTGCTCGAGCTGTGGCGGCGCCTGTCCTCGGCCGGCGTGAGCGTGGGGCGGCTCGACGGTGATCTCGACCAGTTCGACCGCGACCAGGTGCTGGCGCGCTTCCGCAATCAGAGCCTGCGCCTGCTGGTCGCCACCGACGTGGCCGGGCGCGGCCTCCACGTCCAGGACCTCGACTTGGTGGTGAACTACGAGCTGCCCCAGCAGCCGGACGTGTACGTGCACCGCATCGGGCGCACGGGCCGCGCCGGCCAGCGGGGCCTGGCCATCTCGCTCACCACGGCGCGGCAGGACGAGCGCATCGTCGGCTTCGAGGCCCGCACCGGCGTGTCTCTCGAGCGGCTGCGGCGCGAGCCCGGCGAGGGCCCCGGCGTGGGACGCTTGCTGGCGTCCCTGGCCCGCGGCCCGCGTATGGAGACCCTGCTGATCTCCGCTGGGCGCAAGCACAAGCTGCGTCCGGGCGACATCCTGGGGGCGCTCACGGGCGAGGCCGGGGGCCTGCAGGGCAGCGACATCGGCACGATCGAGGTGCAGGATCGGCTCACCTACGTGGCCGTGTCCCGCGCCCTGGCGCAGCACGCCGTAGCCCAGCTCAACGCGGGACGCATCAAGGGCCGCAAGTTCCGCGCCGCGCTGGTGGGGGTGGTGCCCACGCCGCCGGCGTAGGTCCGGCCGCGGCAGGCTGACGACTCGCCTCACAGCGGCCCCGTCGCCCCTACGGCAGGACGTTGGTCGTGCGCACGAAGCTGGCGGCGTCGAGCCCTTCCCGGGTGAACATCACGACCTGGGAGAACAGCTGCAGCCCCGCCAGGCTCGCGGGCGCTCCCGGGAGGGTGTAGCGCCCGAGCGCCGCGGCGTTGAGCGGACCGATGTGGACGACGACGGTCTCGGCGAGCACGTCGTGCGATCCCGCCGACATGGTGGCGCCCGAGGCGGACACCAGCAGCACGGCCGTGTGGCCGAGGTCACCGCCGTACATCCACTTGACCGGGTTGCCGGCGGACACGGCGAAGGGCGCCTGCAACAGCGGCGGGCTGGTGGGGCCGTAGACGAGCTGGCCCGGGTTGCTGCTGCCGGCCGCTGTGTGCACCACCACCCGGACGGGCCCGAGCGCCGTGGGAAGAGGCGCGGCCACCATGATCGTCTCGTCGTTCAGCACCATGACCTGCGAACCACTCACCTGCGTGGTCCCTACGTCCACGGCGATCACCGTGGTGAGGCCCACCCCGTTGACGACGAAGAAGCCTCCCAGCGCCCCGGAAGGAAAGCTGTCCGGAGCGGTCGAGAAGATCTCCGGCAGGGCCAGCTCTTCAGCCAACTCGAGGCACGCGACGGTGAGCTTCGTCATCAGGATCGTCTGGACCGTTTGCTGCCCGAAGGTGGAGATCGGGCCGCACTGTGCAGGGCACATGATCCCGCAGTCGGGCTGGGTCGAGCAGTGGCCCGCGCCGAAGTTGTGGCCGAACTCGTGGTTCGAGACGCGCACCTGCTTGGCGAACGCGGAGTAGTACAACGACTCCGTGAGGCTCACGTTGTTGGTCTCGTGGCACACGCTACCGACCGAGCCCAGGCCGACGATGCCCGGATAGTGCTTGCCGGTGAACAGCTGGACCAGGTCCGGATCGTACTGGCTCTGGAACACCGACCAGTGCTCACCCAGCTCATCCAGGGTGGTACCGCCTTCGTAGGTGAAGAACGGATCGGGCTCCTCGGTGCGCACGACGAGGGCCACCAGCGCGAGCTCGATGCCGAGCTGCTGCTCATAGATGGCGGTGCAACCGGCCAGGGTGGCCTCGATGTGATCGACCACGGCGTCCACGGACGACCCCAGGTCCTGGAAGAACTCCACGTCCGAGTCCGCCGCCACGTCGCAGGTCATGAGCGGAATGAGGCCCAGGCTGCCGCCGATGATGGTGGCGCCGGACGCCCAGCTGCCCTCTTCGTCGCCCACGCCGCAGAAGTCCGCGTCGAACTCGGCATCCTCCACGCGATAGACGAGGTGTTCGCCGTCGGCGTCCAGGGGATCGATGGCGAAGTCACCACCCGCCAAGGCCGGATCACCGGGGAGCACCAGGGCGCGCAGGCGCCCGTTGCGCATTGAGCCGCTGACGACGCTGCCGGGCCACTGCTCCACCGTGCCGCGCACGACCGCGCTGGGCAGGGCCGGGACGGGCTGCGGGACCCCGTCCGCCCCGGCGACGAGCAGTTGAAAACCCGGAGCGCGCACGGAGCCGGGCAGCAGGTGCAGCGTGACCGCCTGGCCGTCAATCACCACGGGCACGACGATGGCCTGGGTCACGACGTCGGGCAGCTGCAAGCGCTGCTGTGTGCCGGCGCGGACTCCCAGGGCCTCGAGCGCCATGGCCTCGGCAGGCATCGCGAGCGACACCTGGGCCCGTGGCGCGGGGGCGAGGGCCAGACCCACGACCAACGCGCCCAAGCCGATCAGGCTGGACCGATGATGACTGCTGAACCGCTGCGAAACTGACCGCATGTGACTCCTCCCGTCAGGTAGGGGACCCGAGACGAAGGCAGGCCACGCAACTCTGACATCAATGGGAGACATGTGTGTGTTGGCCGCACCGCCGGGGAGCGCGACACCTGCCTGAAGGGGACGTTCAGACGAGCGCTCAACCTGGGGAGCGACGGGTACACCCGACAGGATTCGAACCTGTGACCTCCTGCTCCGGAGGCAGCGGGGCGGGTTCTTCGCGGCCACCGCCGACACGGACAACGTTCGCCAAACCAGCTCACGGGAAGCAGCGACCGAAGGCGGACAGCAGTCGCAGCGGCCCCTTGACCCGCACGCGCCGGCGCAGCAGCGGCCATAGCAGGCCGCAGCCGGCGTCCCGCGGCGCTGAGCATGACGCGGGACGAACGGCCGTCCTCCCCAGCGCGGCGACGCAGCCAGCCGCGTTGCTGCATGCGGTCGAGGTTGCGGCTCAGGGTCGACTTCTCCAGGTGCAGGCAGCGCCCCAGGCTGGCTGCCGTGGGCTCCTACAGACGCTCCGCCGCTACCAGGATGTTGAGCTGGGCCGTCGAGACGCCCAGCGGCCGCAGTTCCTGCTCGAAGACGTGGGTGACGGCCCTGCCCACTAGGCGAGCCCGCACCGCAGGCAGCGCTCGGCGATGGTCTGGGCGGCGCGGCTGGATTCGGAAGCGGTCATGAGGGACCACCGGGGGAGGCGAGTTGTATACACAACCGACCGCCGCCGGGGTCAAGGCTGATGATCGATGCCATGCCAGTCGGCGGCAGCCTCACTCCGCGAGGCGGTGGCGTAGCAGCGCCGTGGCGGGGATGGGCGGCACCTCCATGCTCAGCCGACACCCGCTGAAGCGCTCCGGCTCCAGCCCCGCCCGGCCAAACACCGACGCCATCAGCGCGCCGTAGCGGGGCAGGTGCGCGCTGGCCGAGCCGGCGAGGCCGGACCCGAGGTCGACCACGGTCTCGGCGCTGGGGATCGTCACGGCTGCGTCCATCGGTCCGTCGACCCCGCCGTGTATGCGGCTCACGAGCACGTACTCGGGCAGCCGCTCCCACTCGAGGTCCCGCTCCACGAACAGATCCAACTGCATGCGCGCCACGGGTGTGAGCAGGTTGACTCCGAACTCACTCGTGCGCTCGGAGTCGCTGCGGCGCACGGGGCCCACTTGCGCCACTCGCAGCCCGTAGATGCAGTCGACGGCGCCGGTGAGGCCGATGCTGCTCGGGGACAGCACATAGCGCAGGCCGTGTTCCGATGGGGTCACCTCCACCGACGGCAGCGGAGCGCTGCTGAACTCCGCCAGCCAGGGGAAGCAGTCGCGGTCCAGCAGCTCCGGATCCAGGGGCTGCCCCATGGCCTCGCGGCTGGCTTGGCCGCTGCCGGTCCATTGGGTGCGTTGGAAGAGCGGCCAGCGCACGTCGCCTCGTAGTGTTCGGAAGCCCACCATGCCGCCCACCTGCAGCATGTCGGCCAGCCCTCCGTGCTCGGCGTTGCGACTCACGATGTAGGTGGCGAGCTGGGTCTCCGCCTGCACGCCAAGCGAACTGCTGTTGCCCTTGAACGCCTGGCGACGCGACTCCAGTAGCAGCCCGGCATGGGCCCGGGGCGTGAGCCCCGAGACCACCGCGTGGAGGGTGGCCCGATCACCCACGTGGCGGCAGACCATGGCGTCGAAGGCCGCCGCCGCCTGGGCCAACCGCTCACACGGGGGAGGCGGCGCCCCGTGGCGGCGCAGGGCCTCCCCGAGCTTGCGCCAAGCCGCGCTCCCGGGCACGTGCTGGGCCCAGGTGAAGGGGTCCTCGCGCGCCACGAGCTTGGACACCTTCCAGGTCAGCATCTTGTCCAGGCCCAGACGCCGGGCCAGCTCCTGGGGCGGCAGGCCGAGGGCGCCCGCGGCGGCCAGGCACTCGCTGAGCGCCGAACGGAGCTCCCGGGCGACGCCGCCGAATTCGTGCCGGAATCCGCCGCTGACGTGGCCCTGCGCGCTGGGCTGAGCCGGAGATGTCATGGGTCTCATGATGCTCCGAGGGGAGGCGCTGATCCAGCGTCGACTTTATTTCGAGCTTTCTCCAGAGAAAGCTCGACGCCCAAGAGGATCACAGCTAGTGTCACCCTGGATGGGTTGGACACCGTTCCGCCCGCGCGTGCCCCGATCAAAGGAACTCTCCATGACACCACTCCGTCTGGCCTGTAGCGTCGCGATGTCCGTCCTCTGTCTGGCGCCTGTTCACGGCCAGGCCACCGTCAACGAGGTCCAGAAGCTCACCGGCACGGGCGGCGCCTTCCTCGACAACTTCGGGCGCGATGTCTCCATCCTCGGTAACCGGGCCATGGTCGGTGCCATGGCCGACGACGACATGGGGTCGGTGACGCTGCTGCTCCGGCAGGGCGGCACCTGGGTCGAGGGACAGAAGCTCACCTCCAACGACCGCGTGCCCGGCGACCGCTTCGGCTTCTCCGTCGCCCTGCTCGACGACCTGGTGCTGATCGGCGCCGAGGGAGACGACGACGGCGCGTCCGGATCGGGCTCGGTCTACGTGTTCGAGCATCTCGCCGGCAACTGGCGGCAGACCGACAAGCTCCACGCGGGAGACGCCGCTGGCACCGACAACTTTGGACGCGCGCTCGACGCATCCGGCTCCGTGGCCGTGATCGGCGCTCCCGGCAAGGACGACGGCGCCCTGAATGCCGGCGCGGCCTACGTCTTCCGCAACACGGGCGGGACCTGGGTCGAGGAGCAGGCCCTCTCGCCGCTGGTGCCCGGTACCCAGAGCGCCTTCGGCTCGGCCGTGGCCATCGACGGCGACGTGCTGGTGGTCTCCAGCATCACCGACGACACGCTCGCCAACGACGCCGGCCGCGTCGACGTGTATCGCTGGGACGGCGGCTCCTGGGCTCACGAGCAAGCCCTGCTGGCCTCCGATGGCGCAGCCAACGAGTGGTTTGGCTGGAGCGTCGACGTCCAGGGTGACGTCATCGCGGTGGGCGCCAACCACCACGGCCTGCCCGCGACCTACGCGGGCGCTGTCTACATGTTCCGCTGGGGTGGCGGCGCCTGGGTCGAGGAGCAGAAACTCACCCACTCCGGCGCCCAGACGTACGACGGTTTCGGTTGGTCGGTGGCCCTGTCGGGGCATCGCCTGGTCGCGGGCGCGGCGGGCTGGCCCGCCGGCTACGGCGACGGCGCGGCCTTCCAGTTCCACCACGACGGGACGCGCTGGGTCGAGGTTCAGCGTTGGCTCACGAGCGATGACGGGAGCGGCGGCATCTTCCTCCCGAACCTGGGCCTGTCCATCGCCGTGGAGGGTAAGACGGTCATGTCGGGTTCGCCCTGGGCCGACGGCTCCGGTGGCGTGGGAGATGCCGGGGCGATCTACGTGTTCGAGGCCGACAACCTGGCCTTGGACGTGCTGCCTGACAGCCCGGGGCCCACCGCCAGCGCGGAGTTCCGCACCCACGGCGGTCTCGCGGGAGGCCAGACGGCGATGTTCGTGTTGGAGTTGGGCGGCGTGCCGCTCACGGCCCAGCTCACGTTGGGCGCCTTCGACATCGATGGTCGCCACAGTTTCAGCGCGCTGGTGCCGGCGTCGATGGCCGGCGTCGATGCCAGCTTCATCGCAGTGGGACAGTGGAAGCCCGGCACGGTCGGACTGTCGAACGTGCTGCAGATGACGTTCGGCAACTGAGCTTCGTGTGGCGGGCGACGCATGGCCGACACGGCGGCCCACATCGTCGACCGGGCGCACCATCGGGCGCTGCGGCTAGGTGAGGCGCCCGACGCGGCGGCGTCTCAGCGCCCGCCCTCGGCTGGCGGTGCCTGGCTCTGTCCGCGCTTCGTCCAGCCTCGAAGCGCCGGGTCGAGGGCGAGGCGCGCCGACGGGCCCTCGTAGCCGGCGTTCCTGCCGGTGAAGCGCTTCTCGATGACGAAGCCCTCGCTCAGGTAGAGCGTGAGGGCGGCGGTGTTGTTGCCGCAGGCGAGGGTCCAGGCGTCCCGCCCCATGCGCGCCAGGCAGTGCCGCAGCAGGGCGCGCCCCACGCCGCGGCGGTAACTCGCCGGGTCGACGTACAGCCAATCCAGGTAGGGGGCGTCGATGCCGGCGAAGCCGATGACCTCGCCTCCGCGCTCGGCGACGAACACGTCGCAGTCCGCGAGCGTCTCGCCCTCCGGGTCCTGCGCCAGGGGGATGAACGCGCGGGCGTCGAAGGACCCGCGCAGCTCGTCGGGGCGGGCGAGATCGTGCACGCGGCAGATCGCGGGCCAGTCGTCTGGCGTGGAGGCGCGGATGCGGAGGTCGCTGGGCTGCGGCATGGGAGCTGCTCGTCTCGAGAATCGCGTCGGGGCGGGAGCCTCGTCCGGGTCGCGGGACGAGCCAGGCGGGCTACGTCTCCGGCGCGTTCGCTTGCCTGCCGTTGTCGAACCGGAACACGACCCTGCGGCCCCAGTGGTGATCGAGTTCTTGCTCGGAAGGCCCGGCGGGGACGGCCTCACGCAGGACCTTGCGCCAGAAGCCGATGGCCCTCGGGTGGTTCGGGTAGGTCACGATCTCCCAGGAGCCACGGTGCGCGGCCAGGCCGGCGGCGGCGGCCTGCTCGGCAACGCCCGTGCCTCGGAAGCAGCGCATGACGAAGAACTCATGCACCACGAAGTCCGCATCGATGGAGGCCGGCAGCCGGGCACGCGCCGCGATCAGGTTGAACCCCGCTGGGCGCCCATCCGCGAGGATCAGGTAGGGCAGGAGTGACCCGGGCTCCTTCCACCACGGGGCGAGCGTCTGGCCCTGCTCGGCCAGCGTCGTGATGTCGCCGGTGTCGTCGTGGAGGATGCCGTGGCGATTAGGGAGCTCCCCGTCGAACTCGCAGAGGTCCGCCAGGTAGAGCGGCCAGAGATTCTGGATGACGTGCGCGTTGTTGGCGTCGGTCAGCGACAGATCGACCTGCACCTCAGGCGTGCCGGTCACCGCTCGGACCAGATCGCCCGCTCGTTGCCGCTCGGGTCGTGGAAGTGGACGCGTCGTCCGCCAGGGAACGCGAAGGCCTCGGCCGTGATGCGTCCGGTCCGGCTGCGGCTCAGGGGAGCGATGGGAGCTCCAGCCGAATCGGGTCGCTCGGGCTGAACAAGTAGCGGTACTGGACCGGAAGCGAAGCTTGCTGCTCATCCAGCGCCACGCCTGTGTTCGGGTTCTCGGCGAACCAGCAATCCCCTGACGATAGGCTCAAGAGCAGCTGACTTCCCGCTGCTAGCTCGTACGCCCGCGACCACATCCGGATCGGGAAGGCCAGCGTCTCGCTTGAGAGAACCGGCTCCGGTGCATCTAGCCCATTGCGGTACCGGGCTCGTGCTCCTCCTCGGGTGATCTCCGTAAGAACGCCCTGGGAGGCCTTCCACTCGTAGAGCCGCAGACTGAAGTCAGCGTCTGGCGTGTCAATGGTCGCTCGGATGTGCAGCTCGGGAGAGCCCGCTATGTACAGGGGCTCGGCAACTGGCTCGCTGAGAAAGTAGACCGCAGGGTAGTCCTCACTACACGGATTCATGCTTGCCGGGTCCACATCCACCGTGAACACCGCCGGCACCACATCGCTCGCGGCCTCGTGGATCGCGCCCAGCGAAGCTGCAGACGCGGGAGCCCCCAGGTAGAAGCTCTCAACTGTATTGCCCGGAGGCCAGGCCTCCGCACCCTGATATGAGGGGTCTGTCGGCGCGCTGTAGAGCACGGGCGGGATTGTCGAAAAGTCGATGGGCTGTTCGCCGAGCCAGCGATCGATAAACGCCAAGATGAACTGCGACACATACGTGTTGGCCTCAAAGACGAGCTCAGAGTGCTCGTGGTGGCCGTCGGGAGTGATGATCAGGTGGTGGTTGTCGAGTTGTTCGGGGCAGCCCTTGGCAAGCAGCTCGGTCCAGATGTCCACCGGACCGTCCCAGTGGACCTGGTCGTCGGCAGACTTGATCGAGAGCACCGGAGCGCAGATTCCTTCCATGGGCAGGGTGCGCTCATCGTAGAAGGCCCCCGCCGGATCGGGGGTGCTCACGAACTGCTGCCAATAGGCGTCTGTTCCTCCGAGGATCAATGTGTCGAGAGGGGCCAGCGGGAAGCTATTGGTGATGAAAGATGCGGTGGACGAGGAGGGAAAGGTCGCGCCCTGCAGGAAGTCGAGCCAGCCGATCGAGAACTCGAGGTTCACCCGCCCTCCCGGCCGGAGGAACGCAGACAGTTCGTAGGCCGTGTCGTCCGCAACGACCATGGTCATGTAGGGGTTGTCCACCGCGGCCGCGAGGGCCGTGAAGCCGTCATAGGAGCCGCCCATGGCGCCGATTCTCCCATTGGACCAAGGCTGCTGCAGCACCCACTCGCTCGTGTCTTGACCGTCCGGGACCTCATCGACAAACGGGTCAAACTCGCCCTCAGACTTGAAGCGCCCACGACAGTCTTGCATGACGTACGCGTAGCCTCGCGATGCGTAAAAACGCGCTTTCATCTCCCGATAGTCGAAGCTCTCCGGGAAACGGTATGGGCTTCGATGGAGAATGGTCGGCACGCCATCCGGGGACACGTCGTCGGGCAGATAGACCTTTGTCCACAGCCGCACTCCGTCGCGCATCGTCACCATGGTGACCTTCTCGGTGCCCGCCATGCCGTATTCAATAGACGCACTCAGTTCATCGGCACGGCCTCCGGGGAGCAGTAGC
Source organism: Planctomycetota bacterium (assembly GCA_003644265.1). Next base: position 2,760 of record QNBX01000128.1, on the reverse strand, counting down.
TGGCTGCCCGGCGCGAGCCCGCCGCCCATGGGCATCTGTCCGCTCACGGACGCCGCGATGCTCGCCAACGCCAGGCCGAGCCACAGGGCTTTCGATTGCTGCATGTATCCCTCCTGTCCGTCTCAACAGACGGCTGTCACGAGTCGTCCTCGTCGAGGGGAAAGCCCATTTTTTCTGTTCACGCTGTCGGCGCTCGCCGATCCTAGTGTACATGAGCTGCGCGCAGCGGCTCCCGCACCTCCACGGACAGCCACCCATGCGCCTCACCACGACCCTGCTCGCCCTCGTCTGCGTTCCGGCACTGGCCCTCGCTCAAGGCCGCGAACCCACCCAGCGCCACGTCAACGGCATCCCCCAGCAGTCGGGTGGCTTCGGCATCCACACCGAGGCGCTGGGCGACCTGGACGGCGACGGCTGGCCCGACTGGGCCGTGGCCGCCAACAACTTCCAGGTCTTGCCGGGCCAGTCACTCGGGCGGGTCTACGCCTACTCGGGTCGCTCGGGCGCGCTCATCCGCACGTTCGACGGTGACCAGGTCGGCGCCGACTTCGGGCTCTCCATGGCCGACGTGGGCGACGTCAACGGCGACGGCGTGCGCGACCTGGCCATCGGCTCGCCCAGCTACAACGTGTCGGGACTGGGCAACAACACGGGGCGCGTGACCTGCTTCAGCGGCGCCGACGCGTCGGTGCTGTGGACGACGGATGGCGACGAGGCCTTCGCCAACTTCGGCAAGCACCTGGAGCCCCTGGGATCGACCGCGAGCGGCGCGCCGCACCTGGCGGTGGCGCAGCCGGGCTGGGACACGCCGTCGCTGGGCGGCGCCGGGCGCATCGTGTCCCTGAGCGCCGACGACGGACTCTACGCCGGGCACGTCGAGGGCGACCTGGCCCTGCGCGGGCTGGGCACGACCATGGCGAGCTACCCCGAGACGGCGCTGGTCTACGCGGGCACGAACCACGGCGCGGTCTACGACGCCAGCTGGGTCACGGGCGCGCACGCGGCCACCGAGCTCATCTCGGCCTCGGGGCCAGCGGACTTCGTGACGCTGGCCATGCTGTCGGGTCCGGCGGGCGGCGGGCCCATGCGCTTTGCCATGGGCAAGCGCAGCGCCGACACCAGCGGCCTGGCCAACAACGGCACCATCGAGGTGTTCAGCCTGGGCGGAGGCCTGCCCCTGCTCACCATCGAGGGCAGCCACAGCAACTCGTCCGTGGGGCTCTCGATGGCCGGCGTGCGCGACTCGGACGGCGACGGCGACGACGAGCTGGTCTACATCGAGCAGGGCACGGCGTTCAACCAGCCGGGCACCCTGCGCGTCATCGACCTGGAGACCGGCGCGGTGCTGGACGAGCTGCTGGACATCCAGGGCAGCACCAGCTTCGCGTCCATCAACGACGTCAGCGGCGACGGCCGCGGAGAGTGGATCGCCAGCGTCGATGGGGGCACGGCCCAGGTCTACGAGGCGCGCCTGTTCTCCCAGGGGATGTCGCGCACGCCGGGCGGCGCCGGGCTGGGCGGCTTCACCACGACCTTCGACATCGACCTGGGGCCTGGCCACGCCGGCCGGACCTACGGCCAGCTCTACAGCTTCTCCGGCGCCTCACCCGGCACCGTCGGCGCGCCGGGCTGGCCCCTGGCCGCGCTGAACCTCGACGCCGACACCATCACCATCCTGGGGCTCTTCGGCACGCCGCTGTTTCCCGACGCGTTCGGCACGCTCGATGGCGCCGGGCGGACCACCACGCTGATGACCTTCACGCCTCACATCACCAACCTGGCCGCGGGCATGGAGATGACGACGGTGGCGTTCGCGCTCGATGCCACGGATACCGACGTCGTGGTGGCCAGCAACCCGCAGACGTACGTGGTGGAGTGAGCGGAAGGGAGCCCTCGTGCCCGGGTCGTCCCAGTCCGACGACGCGCCAAGCCGGATCGAGCGCATCGGCGAGATCACCGGCAGCAAGCGCTCTGTGCCAACGTGCCTGAGACCGTTCGGCACCGCGAATGAGAGGACGCCGCTCCCTCGGCCCCGTCGTCTCAGGGCGTCGCGTGACCCCGGCAGACGGCGAGGCAGTACCTGGCCTCGTCGACGGGGTGGCCTCCGATGGTGACGCGGCGGGCGCGGTCCGGCTCGAAGCCGAGCGCCGCATAGAACGCCCGCGCCCGTCGATTCTGGGTGAGCACCCAGAGTACGAGTTGCGTGAAGCCGCGCGCGCGCGCCTCGCTGAGCACCCGCTCGTGCAGCCGGCGCCCGATGCCCGCGCGCCAGTGTCCGGGGTCGACGTACAGCCTGCGCAGCTCGAGCAGCGAGCGGACCGGGCGACCGTTGGCGCGCAACGAACCGATGCTGGCGAACCCGACCGGTCGGCCTTCGTGTTCGGCGACGAAGGTGCACGAACCCGGCGACGCGAGCCACTGCGTCCAGTCCCTGCTGCGCCGCTCTACGCTCACTCCCAGAAGCAGCTCGGCCGGGAGGATTCCCCGGCAGCCTCGGCGCCAGGCTGCGACGTGGATCTCCGCGAGCCGCGCCGCGTCGGCAGCACGGGCCGGCCGGATCATGCTCATGCCTCCTCGCTGCTCCCGCGACGCGTTGACCATGGCTGCGACGCCCATGCTAGCAGCGGCGGGGGGCCATGCAGCCCGCTTCCAAGTCGCTCGGGCATGGATCTCGCAGCGCTCAGGCTAGAATGGCCACATGGCATGGCACGGCTCCGGTCCCCGCGCAGTCTTCCTCGTCGCATGGGGCTGGGGTCTCCT
>QNBX01000127.1 GCA_003644265.1 Planctomycetota bacterium | reverse complement strand
GTGCTGGTCTGGTGCTGGTCTGGTGCTGGTCTGGTGCTGGTCTGGTGCTGGTCTGGTGCTGGGGCGCGAGGGGCGCCCAGGCGGCGTCGCCAGGGCGCAGCGGGGATGGTAGCCGGAACGGCCGGGGGTTCCTTGGGCGCTGTTGCCGCTCAGCGTCGGGCCTCGCCGCGGGGCTCTTGCAGCAGCTGTTCGAGGCGTCGTAGCGCCCGTCGCGGGCTGTCGTCGCCGCGCAGCAGGCCGGTGGTGTGCCCCACGTCGTGCCACCCGTCCAGCAACACCGCACGCACCGCGGGGCGCGCCGCGGCCCGCGCCAGGCAGCCCTCCACGAAGCGCGCCTGGGCGCCCTCGCCAAAGGCCAGGGGCGAGCAGCCCACGGCCAGGATCCACAGCTCGGGCGGTTGCTCCAGCACGGCCAGCCACTGGCTCCAGGTCTCCAGGCTGGCGTCGGCGTGGCTGCCGCTGCCGGGCGCGTGACCCCCTGGCGCCAGGCGCGGGCCGGCCACCTGCACCAGGGCCGGCGGCTCGGTCAGCGCCCGCAGCAGCTCGGCGCTGGCGGGTCCCGTGCCCGCCAGCCGGACTCCCAGGCGCGTGTCCGGCGAGACCTCGGCCAGCGCGTCGCGCATCCGGCCCATGAGGTCGCGCCACTGCACGGCGGTCGTCTCGGGGCCAAAGTAGAGGGTGCCCTGGCCATCGGGCTCCGGCAGGGGCAGCAGCAGCTCCGGTCGCAAGGCTTCGGCCAGCCGGCGCGCGCCCTCCAACAGCACGCGGTCCCGGGTGGCGGCGTCGGGTGGCTCGCGGTACCAGCCATCGGGAAACGCCAGCTCCAGCACGAGGGCGCGGGAGGGCGGGCGCGGCGGCAGGCCCGTGCCGGGGTGGTCGGCGGGCAGGCGCCAGGCCAGCAGCGCGCCGGGGGCGGTGGGCTGCGGCGGCTCGCGGTCGGGGCGCAGGCTCACCCCCAGCTGCAGGTCGCCGGGCAGCCGCTCGAGCGTCGGCTCCAGATCAAAGGACGCCACCACGTCGGCGGCCGGTTCGTGCAGCGCGACCATCATCACGACCGCCAGGGTGGCCACCGCGGCCGGCAGCAGATCTCCCAGCAACGACCCCAGGCTGCGGGTCGGGCCCCGGCGCAGCAGGAACGGCAGGTGCCAGCTCAGGGTCCAGACGTGGGACAGGCGCGTGCCCAGGAAGGCCTGCAGCACCGAGCCCTCGTACAGCAGGGTGGTCTCGGAGAAGCCCAGAGGTGTGCCGCCCAGGGTCAGGTCGGCGAGCAGGACGCTGGTGCCCACGCCCACGTTGAACAGCAGCAGCGGAATGTCGAGCAGCCGTGCCCCGCGGGAGAGCAGGGCCGCCGTGTTCTGGGCCAGCGCCCCGAGGTAGGCCAGCGGAAACAGGTGCGCCACCCAGGGCTGGCTCAGCAGGCTGGGTTGCTCGGGCAGCCAGCGGTCACGCAGCAGCACGCAGGCCAGGACCAGCAGCAGGGGCCAGAGCAGCCACTGCTCCCAGGGCCGGCGGTCCTGGCCGCGCTCGCGCATCCCCGCCAGCAGGTTGTGCAGCAGGGTCAGGGCCAGGATGGCCAGAAAGACGCCGTGCAGGCGCAGCATCAAGGTCGGCGAGCCCCGGAGGGGAGGGCGCTGGCGAGCGCGGCGGCGGGCGGGTGCAGGGCGCGCTGGAGAGCGTGGCGGCGGGCGGGTGCAGGTTGCGGCGCGGATGATAGGATCCGCGCCGAGATGAGCGCCACCGGACTCCCCACCTGCGTCAGCGCCCGCGCGACGGTGCTCAGTAACGAGCGCCTGCCCGCCGGCAGCCACCACCTGCGCTTCGGCCTGGAGGGCGAGCTGCCCGACGGAGGCCCCGGGCAGTTCGTCATGCTCAGCCTGGATGGGCCCGAGGCCCCGCTGCTGCCGCGCCCGTTCAGCCTGCTGGGTTGGCAGGCCGAGGGCGCCGGCACCACGGTCGAGCTGCTGCTCATGCCCGTGGGGCGGGTCTCGCGCGGCCTCTGCGCCCTGGAGCCCCGAGCGTCATTGCAGCTGGTGGGGCCCTTTGGCCAGCGGCTCGATCAGGACCTGCCCGCTGGTCCCCTGGTCTGTGTGGCCGGGGGCTACGGTGTGGCGCCCTTCCTCTTTCTGTGTGAGCGCCTGGCGGCCGCGGACCCCGCACGCGCGGCGCAGGTGACCGTCATCTATGGCGCTCGCGAGGCGGGCAAGCTGGCGCTGGTGCAGCGCCTGGAGGCCACCGGCGTCGAGCTGCTGATCTGCAGCGACGATGGCAGCGCCGGGCGCAAGGGGCGGGTCGACGCGGTCGCGGCCGAGCGGCTCCAGAGCTCGCCCTGCGCGGCCATGTTCGCCTGCGGTCCGGAGCCCATGATGGAGGCCGTGGGGCAGGTGGGGCAGGCGGCCGGCGTGCCCACGCGCGCCTCGCTCGAGACCGTCATGGGCTGTGGCTTCGCGGTCTGCAACGGCTGCGCGGTGGCCGTGGATGAGGCCGGTCCGGAGGGCCAGAGCTACGAGTTGGCCTGCCGCGAGGGCACCCTCTTCGACACGGAGCGGCTGCAGTGGAACCTGCTCTGAACCGCAGCCTGCTGCTTCAGGAGTACGTGGAGGCCATCGCCGCCTCGGTGGTCGCCGTGCCGGACGAGGTCACCGACGCCTTCGTGGCCGAGCTCCTGGGGGCGCGCAAGATCGTCACGGCCGGACGCGGCCGCTCGGGCATGGTGGCCGCTGCGTTCTGTCGCCGCCTGGGGCAGATGGGCATGGCCGCCTGGGGCCTGGAGGACACGACGGTCCCGCGCCTGGGTGCCGGCGACGTGCTGGTGGCCGCCACCGGCAGCGGAACCACGCCGACCGTGCTCTCGCTGATGGACACCGCTCGCAGCGGCGACGCCCGGGTGCTGGCCGTGACCCGCGCCCCCAGCCGCATCGATGAGCTGGGGGATGTGACCGTGAGCCTCGATCTGCCGGCGCTATCCGGCGTCCCGCGCTTTCCCTTGGGCACCCTGTTCGAGGCCTCGCTGCTGGCCTATTTCGATCTGGTGGTGGTGGAGCTGGTGGCGGCGCTGGGGGCCACAGAGTCCGAACTGGACGCGCGCCACACCAACCTCGAGTAGGGGCGTGTTCCGCCCGCCCCGACGCTGGTGGGACGGCCGCCTGTTCCGCTACACTCCGGGGCCTTTTGCAGGGACGCGAGAGGCCGTTTGCCGGACCGCCCGAGCGGGCGCCCAGATGGCCTGGCGCGGCGCTGAACCACCCCGATCGAGAGCTCGAGACTCTTCATGACCGATGTCGTCATCGCCTCTGCCGTTCGGACTGCCATCGGCAGCTTCCAGGGCACGCTGTCCGCTTTCACCGCGCCGCAGCTCGGCGCGTTCGCCGCCACGGCGGCCATCGAGCGCGCGGGCATCGGCGCTGACGCCGTGGACGAGGTCATCATGGGCAACGTGCTCGGGTGCGGCCTCGGTCAGGCTCCCGCGCGTCAGGTGGCGCGCGCCGCCGGCGTGCCCGACACGGGCGCGGCGCTGACCATCAACAAGGTCTGCGGCAGCGGGCTCAAGGCCGTCATGCTGGCCGCGCAGGCCATCAAGTGCGGCGACTCGCGCGTGGTGGTGGCGGGCGGCATGGAGTCCATGAGCAACGCGCCCTACTACATCCCCAAAGCGCGCTCGGGCATGCGCCTCGGACACGCGCAGATCCTCGACTCGATGATCGCCGACGGCCTCTGGGATCCGTACTACGACATGCACATGGGCATGACCGGCGAGGCCGTCTGCAACGAGTACGACGTGACCCGCGAGCAGCAGGATGAGTACGCCGCCGAGAGCCACCGCAAGGCGCTCGCGGCCATCCAGAGCGGCGCCTTCCAGGACGAGATCTGCGGCGTCGAGATCAAGCCGCGCAAGCAAGCGCCGTTCAGCTTCGACACGGACGAGGGCCCGCGCGAGGGGCTGAGCGCCGCCGACCTCGGCAAGATGCGCCCGGCCTTCGACAAGCAGGGCAGTGTCACCGCCGGCAACGCCAGCTCCATCAACGACGGCGCGGCGGCCACGGTGGTCATGTCGGCCGAGAGCGCCGGGGAGCTGGGCGTCACACCGCTGGCGCGCATCACCGGCTACGCGGTGGGCGGCACCGATCCCAAGTGGGTCATGATGGCGCCGGTCGAGGCCGCCAAGAACCTGGAGGCGCGCACCGGGCTCAACGTCAAGGACTACGACCTGGTCGAGCTCAACGAGGCCTTCAGCAGTCAGTGCGTGGCCGTGCGCAAGCTCTGGGGCCTGGCGCCCGAGAAGCTCAACGTCAACGGCGGCGCGGTGGCCCTCGGTCACCCCATCGGCGCGTCTGGCGCGCGTCTGCTCACCACCCTGATCCACGCCTTGCGCAAGCGCGGGCTCAAGACGGGCATGACGTCGTTGTGCCTGGGCGGCGGCAACGCCGTGGCCATGAGCGTGGAGCTGGTCTGATGAGCATCGCGACGGTGGCTGTGGTGGGCTGCGGCACCATGGGCAACGGCATCGCCCAGGTCTGCGCCACCCAGGGCAAGCAGGTCACGCTGGTCGACCTGGACGAGGCGCGCCTCACGGCGGCCCTGGCCGGCATCGAGAAGAGCCTGCTGCGCGTGGCCAAGAAGGGCCGCATCGAGGCGGCTGATGTGCCCGTCATCCTCGGACGCATCGCCAGCACCACGGCGCTCTCCGACTGCGCAGCTTCCGACCTGGTGGTGGAGGCCGCCAGCGAGCAGCTGGCCGTCAAGCTGGGCATCTTCGCCGAGCTCGACACGATCACGGCGCCCTCCGCCATCCTGGCCAGCAACACCAGCTCCATCTCCATCACCACCTTGGCGGCGGCGACCAAGCGCCCCGACAAGGTGATCGGCATGCACTTCATGAACCCGGTGCCGGTCATGAAGCTGGTGGAGGTCGTGCGCGGCCTCGACACCAGCGACGAGACCACCGCCGCCGTCAACGCCCTGTCCGAGGAGCTGGGCAAGACGCCGATCGAAGCCAACGACTACCCGGGCTTCGTGAGCAACCGCATCCTCATGCCCATGATCAACGAGGCGGTCTTCGCGTTGATGGAGGGCGTCGCCACCAAGGAGGCCATCGACGGCATCATGACCCTGGGCATGGCGCATCCCATGGGGCCCCTGGCCCTGGCCGACCTGGTGGGCCTGGACGTGTGCCTGTCCATCATGCAGGTGCTGCACCAGGACCTCGGCGACGGCAAGTACCGGCCCTGCCCGCTGCTGCGCAAGATGGTGGCCGCCGGTCACCTGGGCCGCAAGACGAAGCGAGGCTTCTACACCTACGACTGATTTCTCTCGGCCCGCCACGGCTGGCCGGCTCCGACCTGCTCGACCACAGGACCCCGTTGCCCATGGACTTCTCACTCACCGAGGAGCAGCAGCTCATCCGTCAGGCCGCGCGCGACTTCGCGCGAGGCGTGGTGGCGCCCACCGCCGCCGAGCGCGACAAGCAGCGCCGCTTTCCGATGGATGAGTTCCGCAAGGCGGGCGAGCTCGGCTTCTGCGGTCTGCTGGTGCCCGAACAGTACGGCGGCAGCGAACTCGGCGCCGTGGCCCAGAGCTTGGTGGTCGAGGAGGTCAGCCGCGCCTGCGCCAGCACCGGCGTGACCCTTGCCGTGCACAACGGCCTGGTGACCAGCCCGATCGTGCGTTTTGGCACCGAGGCCCAGAAACAGGCCCTGCTGCCCAAGCTGGCCAGCGGCGAGTGGCTGGGGGCCTACGCGCTGTCCGAGGCCGGCGCCGGCTCGGACGCCGCGGCCCTGAGCTGCAAGGCCGAGCGCGACGGCGACGACTGGATCCTGGATGGACCCAAGCTGTGGATCACCTCTGGCGCCCAGTGTGACCTGCTGATCGTCTTTGCCCGCGCCGAGGAGGGCGTGACCGCCTTCCTGGTGCCCGCCACCAGCGAGGGCTTCAAGGTCGGCAAGGTGGAGGAGAAGCTGGGCATCCGCAGCAGCTCCACGGTCGAGATCCTGATGGACAAGGTGCGTGTGCCCGGCGACATGCTGCTGGGCACCGTGGGCAAGGGCCTGCGCGTGGCCTTCAACACCCTGGACGGCGGACGCATCGGCATCGCGGCCCAGTCCAACGGCATCACCCAGGCCTGTTTGGACGCCTCCATCAAGTACTGCAACGAGCGCGAGCAGTTCGGTCGGCCCATCGGCAGCTTTCAGGCCATGCAGTGGAAGCTGGCCGAGATCAGCTCGCAGCTGGACGCCGCGCGCCTGCTGACCTGGCACGCCGCTAGCCTGCGCGACACGGGCGAGCCGCACACGCGTATGGCGGCCCAGGCCAAGCTGGTGGCCAGCCAGCTCGCCAACCGCGCCGGCGAGGACGCGGTGCAGATCCACGGCGGCGCCGGCTACACGACGGAGTTCCCGGTGGAGCGTTACATGCGCGACGCGCGCATCACCGAGATCTACGAGGGCACCAGCGAGGTGCAGCGCATCGTCATCGCCCGGGACTTGCTGGGGCAATGACGGTGGCGCTGGCCAGCGATCTCGCAGCGCAGGTCCGGGCAGGGCAGCTGCCCGCCGCCGCGCGGCTCATGACCTGGGCCGAGCGCGGAGATCCGCGTTACGTCGAGCTGGCCGCCGGCTTTGCAGACCAGCTCGGGGCCGCGGCGCGGCTGGGCTTCACGGGGCCTCCCGGCGCTGGCAAGAGCACCCTGGTCCAGGCCCTGTGTCGCTGCTGGCGCGAGCAGGGTCGCAGCCTGGGCGTGGTGGCGGTCGATCCGTCCAGCCCCTTCACCGGCGGCGCGCTGCTGGGTGACCGCGTACGTATGGCCGACCTGGCTCTCGACGAGGGCGTCTTCATCCGCTCCATGGCCACGCGCGGCGCGTTCGGCGGCCTGGCCAGCGCCACCGACGACGTGGCCGACGTGCTCGACCTGCTGGGGCGCGACCTGGTGCTGCTCGAGACCGTGGGCGTGGGCCAGAGCGAGGTCGACGTGGCGCGCTCGGCTGACCTCACTGTGGTGGTGCTGCACCCCGGCGCTGGCGACACGATCCAGGCCATGAAGGCGGGTCTGCTGGAGGCCGCCGACGTCTACGTCATCAACAAGGACGACCTGCCCGGCGCCGATCGCCTGGAGCGCGAGCTGGCCGACGCCCTGGAGCTGCGCCGCGGACCGCTGACCGAGGCGCACGGGCAGGCCGAGCCGCGGCAGCCGCCGATCCTGCGCCTGAGCGCCAGCGAGGGGCGCGGCGTCCACGCGCTGGCCGAGCGCCTCGACCAACTGCTGGCCCAGGGCGCCGCCGACGGCAGCACCGCCACACGCCGGCGCGCCAACCTGGGCCGCCGCGTGCGCCGTCTGGTGGAGGGCCGCTTGCTCGAGCGCGCCCTGTCCGACGGCAAGCTGCAGCGGCGCCTCGACCAGGCGCTGGCGCGGGGCGGTACGCTGTCCGCTCACGCCCTGGCCGAGCAGCTCCTGTGCGCGCTGCCACATGGGGGCTCCCCGCGCCCCGACGAGGACGACACGTGATGACGGACCGCAGCGCGCTCGAGCGCCCCGACGCCGGCCCCGGCAGCGACGCCCCCGTGCGCGTGCTGGTGTCCAAGCCGGGCCTGGACGGGCACGACCGCGGCGCCAAGGTGGTCGCCGCCGCCCTGCGCGACGCCGGCATGGAGGTGATCTACGGCGGCCTGCACCAGAGCCCCGAGGCCATCTGCGCCATGGCCCTGCAAGAAGACGTGGACGCCGTGGGACTGTCTGTCCTCTCCGGCGCCCACCTGACGCTGTTTTCCCGAGTGCGCCGGCTGCTGGACGAGGCGGGACTCAATGACGTACTGCTCACCGGCGGGGGCATCATCCCCGCCTCCGACGCCGAGGCCCTGGGCCAACACGGTGTGGGCCGACTGTTCGGTCCGGGGAGCAGCCTGGACGAACTCGTGAGCTACATCCGACAGGAGGTCGCCCATCGCCGGGCGGCGAGCAACCGTGCCTGAGCATCCCCCCAGTCAACGCAAGACCACACCTCACCCGATGACGGATCAGGAGATCCTGAACATTGACGGCGCCGCGGCGCTGCTGGGCGTGAGCGTGAAGACCTTCAGCAAGGTGCTGCGCGAGGGCGACGTGCCCGGCCGCAAGGTCGGACGTGAGTGGAAGTTCAGCCGCCAGGCGCTGGTGGATTGGATCGGCGGCAGCCAATCGCGCGACTTCCTGGACGGCGGCGAGGGTGTGGCCGGTGGGGGCCGCGCCGCCCCGCCGTCGCGTCGCCGCCGCCCTGATGACGATCCCGTTTCGAGCCTCTGACCTCCGCCCCGTGATGATGACCTCTGACGTACAGATGCTGACCGAAGAGCAGCTCATGCTGCGCGACACTGTGCGCGATTTTGCGCGTGAGCGAGTGGCCCCGCACGCCATCGAGCTCGATCGCGAGCAGCGCTTCCCGCTCAACACCTTCAAGGAAATGGGCGAGATGGGCCTGCTGGGCCTGCCTATTCCCGAGGAGTACGAGGGCGCGGGCGTGGACGCGCTCTCGTCCGCCCTGGCTGTGGAGGAGCTGGCGCGCGTGTGCGGCTCCACCGCGCTGGGCCTGGCGGCGCACACCTCGCTGTGCCTCTGGCCCATGCACGAGTTCGGCGACGACGAGCAGCGCGCGCGCTGGGTGCCCGACCTGGCCAGCGGCCGCAAGCTGGGCGCCTTCGGCCTGACCGAAGCCTTCGCCGGCTCGGACGCCGGCGGTACGCGCACCACGGCGGTGCCGGACGGCGACGGCTGGGTGCTCAACGGCTCCAAGGTCTTCATCACCAACGCCAACTTCGCCGAGACCTTCGTGGTGACGGCGGTGACCGACCGCGAGAAGGGTACGCGCGGCGGCATCACCTCCTTTGTGCTCGAGCGCGGCATGGACGGCTTCGAGATCCACAAGGGTGACGAGAAGCTGGGCATGCGCGGCAGCGACTGGGGCGAGCTCACGTTCAGCGACTGCCGCATCCCGGCCGGGCACGTTCTGGGCGAGGTGGGCAAGGGCTTCGTGAACTTCATGAAGACCCTCGACGGCGGGCGCGTGGGCATCGCGGCCCTGTCGCTGGGCCTGGCCGAGGGCGCCTACGAGGCGGCTCTCGGCTACTCCAAGGAACGCTCGGCGTTCGGCAAGCCCATCGCATCCAAGCAATCCATTGCCTTCATGCTGGCCGACATGGCCACGCAGACCGAGGCCGCAAGACATTTGATCCGCCGCGCCGCGCTGCTCAAGCAGGCCGGCCAGCCATACACGAAGGAGGCCGCCATGGCCAAGTTGTTCGCATCGGAGATGGCCATGAAGGTCTGCTACGACGCCATTCAGATTCACGGCGGCTACGGTTTCACGACCGAGTACCACGTCGAGCGCATGTGGCGAGACGCCAAGCTGTGCACCATCGGCGAGGGCACCAGCGAGGTGCAGCGCATGGTCATCAGCCGGGAGGTGTTGCGATGACCACCGCCGAGACGGTCTCCGCCGAGGGCAACCCGCTGCTGGACGCCGCTGCGTCTGGCGGTCTGGATGGTCTGCAGGCGGCCTGGCTGGAGCTGCTGGGCTCGCCGCCCGCGGCCGATGTGTTCCTGTCCGCGCTGATCGAGCTCGACGAGCACGAGAACCGCGAGCTGGCCCTGCCGCTGCTGACGCTGCTGCTGGAGTCGTGCCGCGAGCGCGGCGCCCACGCGGACACGCTCGACGTGGCGCGCCTGTTGCTGCCCCTGCGCCCGCGCAAGATGGACATGGTGGAGGTGGCGCGCGAGGCCGTGGCCGGCATGCTGGACGGCGAGGACCACGCCGACCTGTTCCTCGAGCTGGCGGGCTTCGATGACTCCGACCTGGAGCCGGCGCTCGAGCGCGTGGAGCGCATGCGCGGCCTGCTGCCCGGCTCCCCCGTCTATCACGCCACGGGTTGGGGCGAGGGCGTGGTGACCACGGCCGACTTCGCCGAGCGCTCCATCGTGGTGCGCTTCCGCTCCGACGGGCGCGAGCGCTCCATGCCCTTCACGACGGGCCTGGACGTGTTGCATCCCTTGGCTGCCGACGACCTGCGCGCGCGCATCATGGTCGACGCCGAGGGGCTGGCGGCCGAGGCCGAGAACGCCCCGGCCGTGCTGATCCGCGCCGTGGCCCGCTTGCACAAGGGGCGCTGTACCGCCAAGGAGTGCAAGCAGTGGCTCTCGGGCGCCGTGATCAAGACCTCTGCCTGGGCCGGTTGGTGGAAGAAGGCCAAGGCCGCCTCCGCCAACGACGCCTGGCTGATCGTTGAGAACCCGGCGCGGCCCACGTTCATCGTGCGGCGCCGGGCGCTCTCGCCGGTCGACGCGGTGAGCGACGCCCTACAGCGCGCCAAGAGCATGCCGGCCACGCTCGAGGTGGTGCGCAGCCCGCTGGCGCTCGAGCCCGAGGCCGTCGTCTGCGAGCGCCTGCTGGACGGCCTGGTCGAGGCGCTTGAGCGCGGCGACGGCGAGCCCGAGGAGCGCGCCGAGGCCATGCTGCTGCTCATGCGCCATGGGCGCAGCGACGCCGCCAGCACCGGTGCCCAGATCGGTGAGCTGTTGGACGCCGGCCTGTCCTTCGGAGAGCTGACCACGCGCCTGTCACCCGCCTCCCTGCGCAAGGACGCCTTCGACGCCCTGGTGGCCGCGCGTCCGGACCTCTGGAGTGATGCGGTCATCACGGACCTGCCCACCATGCCCGCGACGCTGCTGGACGTGGTCTCGGACAAGCTGATGGAGCTGGGCCGCGGCGAGGCCCTGGCCAACCGCCTGCGCATCTTCCTGCTCACGCCCAGTCGCCAGCCCAGCACGGTCATGCGCCTGTGCCGGCGTTGGGCCCTGGGTGGGCTCGACGGGCTCGAGGCATCGCCCGGCATCACCGACGTGGTCACCGGCCTGCTGCACCTGGGCGAGACCCACGCGCCGCGCGCCGACCGCGGAGACAAGAAGTCCAAGCCCATCATGAAGACGCTGACGGAGCTGCTGGTGCACAAGAAGGCCGACCTCTTCGGTCGCTTCGGACGTGAGGCCGCCCGCGGCGAGATGCAGCGGGCCATGGGCGTGGTGGCGCGCTGTAAGGCCATGCCGCGCGAGATCTCCGATCCGCTGGAGGCCGCCTGTCACGTGCGCTTCCCGGACCTGGTGCCCCAGGACGACACGCCCTTCTGGGAGGGCAACGCCATCTTCTGCAGCACCGACGGGCTGGCGCGCCGCCAGGAGGAGTACCGCGTGCTGATCGAGGACAAGATCCCCGAGAACTCCGAGGCCATCGGCAAGGCCGCGGCCTTCGGCGACCTCTCCGAGAACTACGAGTGGACCGCGGCCATCGAGCAGCAGCGTCAGCTCACCGAGAAGGCGGCGGTGATGGAGGCCGAACTCAAGCTGGCCCGCTCGATCGACGACGAGGAGCTGGCCGACGGCGTGGTGTCGCCCGGCACGCGCGTCAGCTTCGAGCAGGAGGGCGAGCTGCGCACGGTCACCATCCTGGGCCCCTGGGACCAGGGTGAGGGCGTGGTGAGCTACCGCGCGCCCCTGGCCAGCGGCATGCTGGGCGCGTCGCCCGGTGACGAGGCCGTCCTCGAGCTGCCCAACGGCGAGGTCACCGTGACCGTGCGATCGGTGGAGCCGGCAGTGTGAGCTCAGCGGGCCCCGGTGCCGCGGGGCGCTCGGGGCCGAGTCCGGAGCAGATCCGCGCCGCCGCCGAGGTGGCCGGCGATCATCGCGTGTCCCGCCCCGGCGCCGAGCCGGATCTGCCGCCCGCCGGCGCCGAGCATGGGCGCGCGGCGGCGCGGCCGACCCAGGAGTTCTGGAGCGCGCTCTACCAGCGTCGCACCACGCGCAAGTTCGACTCGTCGCGCCCCGTGCCGCGCGAGGTCGTGCTGGAGCTGCTGGACGCCGCGCTGATCGCGCCCACCTCCTGCAACTTGCAGATGTGGGATTTCGTGGTGGTGGACGACCCCGACCAGCGCGAGCAGCTGGGCCGGCTGTCGTTGCAGGTGCTGTCGACGCCCGTGTCGATCTTCGTGGCCTACGGCAAGGAGTACAGCGAAGAGGGCCACGCCAACGTGCAGTCGGCCGCGGCCGCCCTGCAGAACATGTCGTTGGCGGCGCACGTGCTGGGCATGGGCAGCTTCTGGATCAACCAGCTGGGGCCCCGCGATCAGGTCGGCGCCATCCTGGGCCTGCCCCCCGACCGCGAGGTGGTGGCCGGGCTCGCCATCGGCTGGCCCGAGGTGTATCCGACCAAGGTGCCGCGCCGGCGCCCGTTCGAGCATGTGGTGCACTGGAACCACTTCGGCGGTCAGCCCATCCCCAGCTCGCCGCTCCCGGCTGACTGGACCCTGGCGCTGATCCGCGACTACCAGCAGGCGCGGGTGCTCAACGGCAACCGCTACAACAAGAGCCGCCCGTGGGAGCTGGTCGCGGCGCTGGCGGCGGCCGACTCACTGGTGCCGCCGGACGAGAGCAGCAAGCCGGGTGATGACGCCCCGCGCTGGCTGGACGTGTTGCCCGTGCACGGCCTGTTCACCGGCGAGATGTCCAAGCGCCACCGCAGCCACCGCTGGGCCGTGCTGGAGCTGTCGGCTGACGTGGCGGCGTTCGCGGCCAAGCGCTGCCCCAGCTACGTGGCGGCGGTGCCGCTGGTGTGGGAGCCGGAGCAGAGCGGGGGGCGCGAGCCCAGCCGTGATGCGCACCTCGCGCGCGCCGCGGCCTCCCTCCCCGAGGGGGCCTATCACATCATGACCTGCCTGTACCGCTTGGAGAGCCTGCCGCCAGCGGACCGACCGCGGCTACTGGCGACGCTGAAGCGCATGCTGGCGCCCGATGGCCGACTGCTGCTGCGCGTCACGAGCGCCCGCAGCTTCCACCGCCTGGCCAGCTGGATGCACGCGCGACGAGGCGGCCCCGGCGGCGTGGAGTACGTGCTGGCTCCCGATCCGAACCTGGGCCCCTACGAGGCCATGGCGCCCGCCGACGTCGAGCGCCTGTTGAGCGAGGCCGGCTTCGTCGTGAGCGAGCGGCGCCGCGAAGACGTGCTGCCCGCCGCCGACGAGATCGCCTTCCGCACGCGCAACATGGGCGCCGCCAAGGGCGCCCTGGTTCGCGCCGCGGTCGGCGCTGCGCGCGCGCTGGCGAGCCTGCCAGGCATGGGAGCCTTTGCCCGCACGCGCACGTGGGTGCTGCGCAGGGGCTGAGGGCCGGCGTGAGCGCCGGGGGCGCGCCCGCTCAGCCGCTGGGCGGAATCGCCAGCAGCTCGACCTCAACGGGATCCGCGACCTCGAGCTGCAGCTCCCGGCTGGCGAACACGTGCTGCTGCTGGGGCCGGGCAGGCTGGCGGTTGCGGTAGCGCACCTCGAGCCGGTAGCTGCCCGCCTCGAAGCCACTCAGGGTGAAGCTGCCGTCGTCGCGGATCCTGAGCTCGGTGTGCCAATCGGGGCGTTGC
>QNBX01000126.1 GCA_003644265.1 Planctomycetota bacterium | reverse complement strand
CTGGTGGCACCTGGAGCCCAGCGTGGCGCGCATGGTGCCGCTCGTGTTCGGCGCCGTGGGCGCGTTCATGACCACCTTCTACATGTTCCGGCTGATCTTCCTGACCTTCTTCGGGGCGCCGCAGGACGAGGCCAAGTACGCCCACGCGCACGAGTCGCCGGCGCTGATGACCATCCCGCTGATGGTGCTGGCCGGCTTCGCGATCCTCGGCGGCGGCACGCTCAACCCGCTGCCGGAGAATGAGCTGCTGTGGTTCAACCAGATCGTGCAGCAGCCGGAGTCGGCCGCGGCGCTCGGTCTTGGGTTGCACGTTGAGTCCCATGAGCACATCGAGCACGCCCTGCACTGGGCGCACTACAAGGCGCTGGTCATCTCGCTGCTGGCCATCGGCCTGGGCTTCATCCTGGCCAAGAAGATGTACCTGGACCGCTCGGTCTCGACCGCGGCGGTGACGGCGCGCTTCGGCCCCATGCACCGCATCATCAGCAACAAGTGGTACTTCGACGACGCCTACAACAACGGCGTCGTCGCCAACCTCAAGCGCTTCACGCGGCTCTGCGCCTGGTTCGACCGGACCATCGTGGACGGCATCGTGAACGCGGCTGGCCTGGTGGTGCGCTTCCTCGCGTTCCTGACCATGCTGTTCGACAACACCATCGTCGACGGCGCCGTCAACTTCTGGCGCTGGTTCACCCGCACGCTGAGCGGGATCACGCGCCTGATCCAGACGGGCAACGTGCGCGACTACCTGACGATGACCTTCATCAGCATCCTGATCCTCACCTACTACCTGGCCTGATCTCCGGCCTGAGGACCCATGGACAACATCCTGACCCTGATCACCTTCTCGCCCATGCTGGGCATCCTCGCGATCTTGCTCACGGGCAAGGAGCACAAGGATGCGCTGCGCACCATCGCAGCGGCAGCCACGGCCATCCCGCTCGTGTTGGCATCCATCCTGTGGGTGCAGTTCGACACGTCGGAGGCCGGCTACCAGTTCGTGCAGGAGGTCTCCTGGATCGAGTCGCTCGGCGTGCAGTTCTTCGTCGGCATCGACGGTCTCTCCGTGCCGCTCGTCTGGCTCACCACGCTGCTGCTGTTCCTGGCGCCCTTCGCCGCCTGGAAGATCGAGAAGGGCGTCAAGGGCTTCATGCTCCTGCTGCTGTTGCTCGAGGTCGGCATCCTGGGCGTGTTCGTGTCGCTCGACCTGTTCCTCTTCTATGTGTTCTGGGAGGTCATGCTGCTGCCGATGTACTTCCTGATCGGCATCTGGGGCGGTGCACGGCGCGAGTACGCGGCCATCAAGTTCTTCCTCTACACGCTGGCCGGTTCGGTGCTGATGCTGCTGGCCATCGTGGCGCTGTACCTGTGCGTGTACGAGTCGGTGGCGCACCCGTTCAGCATCCCGCTGCTGAGCGAGATGATCCGCGACGGCAGCCTCACCGGCAGCAACCTGGTCAACGGAGGCGAGCTGTTCGGCTGGAGCTTCCTGAACTGGGTCTTCGTGTTCTTCTTCATCGGCTTCGCCATCAAGGTCCCGATCGTGCCGCTGCACACCTGGCTGCCGGACGCCCACGTGGAGGCGCCCACCAGCATCTCCATGGTGCTGGCCGGCATCCTGCTGAAGCTGGGTTGCTACGGCATCCTGCGCATCAACCTGGGCATGTTCTCGATCGTGGCGCCGGGTTACGCGGAGATCGGCGCGGTCATCGGCCTGGTGTCGATCCTGTACGGCGCCTTCTGCGCCATGGCCCAGACCGACTTCAAGCGGCTGGTGGCGTACAGCTCCGTGAGCCACATGGGCTACGTGCTGCTGGGTGCCTCGGCCTTCACCAGCGCGGGCCTGAACGGCGCGGCCATGCAGATGTTCACGCACGGCACCAGCTCGGCCCTGCTGTTCCTCTTGGTGGGTGTCGCCTATGACCGCGCGCACCACCGCGAGATCGAGGGCTTCGGCGGCCTGGCCAATGTGGCGCCGATCTACACAGGCATCACCACTCTGGGCTTCTTTGCCGCCTTGGGCCTGCCGGGCATGTCGGGCTTCGTGTCCGAGGTGCTGGTGCTGATCGGCGCCTGGGAGGTCTACCCGGTCTACACCGCCATCGCGGGCCTGGGCATCATCATCACGGCGGGCTTCCTGCTATGGACCCTGCAGCGTGTGTTCCTCGGGCCGCTCAACGAGAAGTACAAGGACTTCCCGGACGTCACCGCGCGCGAGAAGTTCACGCTCATTCCGCTGGCGTTCCTGTGCGTGCTGCTGGGCGTGATGCCCATGCTGCTGCTGGGCCACATGGACGCCACCATCGAGAGCATCCGGGCGCTGTTCGCCTGACCTGGCGACGGCCGGAGACATCCGATGACACCTGAACTCCTCGCCGACCTGCACGCGATCATGCCGGAGATCTGGCTGGTGGGCGCCATCGTCGCGGCCGTCCTGGCGGACCTGGTGCTGGGCGAGCGCGGCCGCGTGGTCGTGACGCTGCTGGGCATGGCGGGCTGCGCCCTGGCGCTGTGCGCCCTCACCGGCGACGTGCACGAGCCCGCCGGCCGCGTGCTGGGCGTGCTGTCCATCGACAGCTACGCGGTCTTCTTCCGCACGCTCATCATCGGCGGCACGGGCCTGATCCTGCTGCACACGCTCGTGTTTCGCGGGGTGGAGGACTGCACCCGCAACGAGATGGTGCCCATGCTGCTGGGCACGGCCCTGGGCGGCTGCCTGCTGGCCTCCACCGACAACCTGATCATGCTGCTGCTGAGCATGGAGCTGCTCTCGCTGTGCAGCTACCTGCTGGCGGGCTGGCAGCGCACCGAGCGTCGCAGCTCGGAGGCGGCGCTCAAGTACCTGGTGTACGGCGCCGTGGCCAGCGCGGTGATGACCTTCGGCTTCAGCCTGCTGTACGGCCTCTCAGGCTCGGTCAACATGGCCGAGATCGGCCTGGCCGTCTCCGACGCCTGGTCGGGCGGCGCCGGCTCGGGACAGCTCGTGGTGATCCTGGCCACGGTGCTGGTGGGCACGGGCATGTTCTTCAAGGTGGCCGCCTTCCCGTTCCACTTCTGGGCGCCGGACGTCTACCAGGGCGCGCCCACGCCGGTGACCACCTTCCTGGCCGTGGGCTCCAAGGCGGCGGGCTTCGCCGTGCTGGTGCGCTTTGTGCACGGCGTGTACCTGGGCGATGCGCTCAACCCCGCCTGGCTCGAGCGGCTGGGCTGGATGATGGCCGTGCTGGCCGCCGTCACCATGACCTACGGCAACATCACCGCCGTGCTGCAGCGCAACGTGAAGCGCCTGCTGGCCTACAGCTCCATCGCCCACGCGGGCTACCTGCTCATGGGCCTGGCCGTCATGACCAGCGGCTCGGCCGACGAGGCCGTGACCGAGGGCATGGACTCGCTGCTCTTCTACATGGCCAGCTACTACGTGGCCACGCTGGGCGCCTTCGGCTGCGTCATGGCCCTCGCCAACCGCTTCGGTTGCGAGGAGCTGGACGACATGAACGGCCTGGCCTGGTCGGCTCCGTGGACCAGCACCTTCCTGGTGATCTTCCTGGTGTCGCTCACGGGCCTGCCGCCCACCGTCGGCTTCATCGGCAAGTGGATGCTGTTCAAGGCTACGCTCGACGCGGGCCTCTACTGGCTAGCCGTGGTGGCCGCGCTGAACGCCGTCGTGGCGCTGTTCTACTACTTCAAGGTGGCCCGCGCGCTGTTCCTGCGCGGCGACCAGGAGGTCGTGGAGGGCCTGCCCAGCCGCGGCATCATGCCCGGGCTGGCGGCCGCGAGCCTGGCGGGGCTGGCCGGGGTCGCGGTCTACTACGGCCTCATGTTCGACGATCTGGCCGCCTGGGTGAGCGCCTCGCTGCTCTGATCCGCGCGGCGCTGGGGGCCCGGAGCGTGCGGCGCCGAAGGCCTGGAGCGCGGCGCACTCCGGGTCTCAAGTGCAGCTGGCGCGGGCTCGCTGTCTCCGTTGGGCGTGTGTGCCGTCTGCTGAGCGCGGCGGCGCGTCCGGCCGCGTCTCCGAGCGCTGCGCCGGCCGTGCCGCTGCCACGACGGCGCGTCGTCAGCCGTGCAGCGGCTCCAGCGGCGTGGCCATCAGCGTCATGGCGGTGCCCAGCACGCAGGTGGCGATCACCGCCACCAGGAACGTCAGGGCCAGCTTGCGGTGCAGGCTGCGACGCGCCTCGCTCTCGACGCGATGCAGGCGCACGCCGCTCAGCGCCAGCAGGGGCAGCGAGAGGAAGACCACCGCCACGGCGACGAAGTGCACCGTGCGGACGCTGGACGCCGCGCCCTCGAAGACCAGGCCCTCGCCCACGATGCGCGCCTCGTAGATGGCCCAGCACAGGCTGGTGAGCGCGGCCATCACCAGCGCGTAGTGCGCTCCACGCTTGCCCGCCCGGCCCGTGATGACCACGGCCCCCAAGCAGAGCACGGTGAGCGCCAACGAGATCAGGAACGTCGTCATCGGATTCAACGTGGCCGCGGCGGGCGAGCCCGGCGCCGCCCTACTTCGCCGCCTTCGGGGGGGGCGCCGCCTTGGCGGCCGCTGTCTTCTTGGTCGCCTTCTTGCGCGTGGTCTTCTTGCGCGTGGTCCGCTTGGCGGCCTTCTTCTTGGGCGCGGCGTCGTCGGCGTCCTTCTTGCGCTCAGGCGGGACGGCGGTGACGTCCGGGTGTGTCTTGCAGGCCATGCTGCCGGCCGCCGCGGGCTCGGTCATGGGCTTGCCGCAGAGCTTGCCCGTGCGTGACGTGTGCGGGCAGTTCGGCAGGTTGCGCGTGCCGCGGCACTTGGGGAAGCGCGGGCAGGCCAGGAACTTGCCGCGCTTGCTGCGTTTGACCTGCAGCAGAGCCTCGCAGTCGGGGCATTTGACGCTGGTGTCGACGGGCCAGAGCGGCACGTCGTTCACGCTCAGTGAGACCGAGCCCTTGCAGTCCTTGGTGGCGAAGCCGCTGCAGGCCAGGAACGGCTTGCCCCAGCGGTTGACCTTCTTGTGCATGCGCCGGCCGCAGACCGCGCCCTTGTCGTTCTTGTCGCGGCAGGTGTGCTCGGTCAGCACGGCCTCGGGCTTGGGCATGCCGGTGAGGCTCACGGTGTTCTTGCAGTCGGGGTAGCGCGAGCAGCCCAGGTACGGCCCGAAGCGGTTGAACAGGATGGCCATGGGGGCCGTGCAGGCCGGGCCGCCGTCCTCGGGCACCTTGCCGCAAGGCATCTCGTCCACCAGCAGCGGCTTCTCCCAGTAGGGCGACATGCCGTCCTCGGCCTTGTCGAGGTCGTTGGCGAAGGGCGTGTAGAAGTCCTCGATGACCTTGCGCCAGGGCAGCTGCCCCTCGGCGATGGCGTCGAGCTGCCCCTCCATGCGCGCCGTGAACTCGGTGTCGATGACGTTGCCGAACCACGGCAGCAGCAGGTCCGTGACCACCTCGCCCAGGTGGGTCGCATAGAAGGCCTTGCTCTTGCGCTGGCGCGGGCCGAACTCGGCGGGCGCCTCTCCGTCTTCTCCGTCTTCGCTGACCTCCGCCGGCTCGACGGCCACGGGGTCCTTGACCCCGGCCAGCATGCGGCTGCGGACCTCCTCGTCGGCGGCCTCCTCGCCGTGGTCCACATAGCCGCGGTCGACGATGACCGACAGGATGGACGCGTAGGTGGAGGGCCGGCCGATGCCGTGCTTCTCCAGCGAACGCACCAGCGAGGCCTCCGTGTAGCGCCGCGGCGGTGAGGTGAAGTGCTGGCTGGCGCCCACCTCGGACGCCGTGAGCTCGGCCCCCACGGTCATGGCGGGCAGCTGCTGATCGCCGCTGTCCCGGCCGTACACGCGGGTGTGGCCGTCAAAGATCGTCACGCGCCCGCTGGCCTCGAAGGCCGCCTTGCGGCAGGTGAGCTCGACGGTGGTGACCTGATACTGGGCCGGCGCCATCTGGCTGGACATGAAGCGCCGCCAGATCAGCTCGTAGAGCTTCATCTGGTCGGGCTTGAGCGTGCCGCGCAGCGACTCCGGCGTGCGCGCGGGGTCCGTGGGCCGAATGGCCTCGTGGGCCTCCTGCGCGCCCTTCTTGCTGCGGAACGCGTTGGGCTTCGCCGGCAGGTATGGCTTGCCGTAGGCCTGCTCGATGAAGCTTGCCGCCGCGCCCCGGGCCAGGTTCGAGATATTGAACGAGTCGGTCCGCATGTAGGTGATCAGACCCACCAGCCCCTGCCCCGGCACCTCCATGCCCTCGTAGAGCTGCTGGGCGGTGCGCATGGTGCGCTTGGCGGCGAAGCCATGGGCGCTGGAGGCCGCCTGCTGGAGCGTGCTGGTAATGAACGGCGGGCGCGCCCGGTCGAGCTTGTCCTTGCTCTCGACGTGGCTGACAGTGAAGGGCCCGGCGTCGGTCAGCGGCAGCAGCTCGAGTCCGCCCTCCTCGCTGGCCGTGGCGTCTGGCACCTCGCTGCCGGCCACCGCGCTCAGCACGGAGCGGGCGTCCTTGCTGGTCTTCAGCTCGAGCTTGTTGCCATCGAGGCGCTTGAAGGCGGCCGAGAAGCTGTCCTCAGCGCCGAAGCGCGCCTCGGACTTCCAGTATTCGTCGGGCACGAAGGCGCGGATCTCGCGCTCACGTTCCACCACCAGCCGCACGGCCACGGACTGCACCCGGCCGGCGGACAGCCCCCGCGACAGCTTCTTCCAGAGCAGCGGCGAGAGCTTGTAGCCCATGAGCCGATCGAGAATGCGCCGCGCCCGATATGCGTCCACGGCGTGGCCGTTGAGGTCGCCGGGCTGCTCGAAAGCCTCGTGGATGGCCGAGTCGGTGATCTCGTGGAACACCACCCGCTTGAACTCGAGCTGATCCGGACCCAGGGCCTCGGTCAGGCTCTCGGCCAGGTGCCAGGCGATGGCCTCGCCCTCGCGGTCGGGGTCGGTGGCGAGGTAGACGGTGTCGGCGTCCTGGGCCCGCTTGCGCAGATCCGTGAGCACCTTGGCGCGATCGCCGATCTCCTGCCACTCGGTCTCGAAGTCCTGCTCGACGTCGATTCCGAGCCCGGACTTGGGCAGATCTCGCACATGTCCCATGGAGGCTTTGACCGCAAACCCCTTGCCGAGGAACTTGCCAATGGTCTTGGCCTTGGCCGGAGACTCGACGATAACCAGTTGTTTGGCCACGGCTTGCGTCAACTCATGGGGAGAGGGGGCACTCAGGTCGTTGGCAAGGCATATCGAGGGGAGGCCGAGTGGTCAAGGGGGGCCTCCTTGACTGTTGAGGGTCCGAGAGGCTTGCTAGATCACATCATCCGCGCATCGCTTGATGTCTCTCGCCCCCTGTCTGGCTTGCGGCAGCGATGCTAGACTCCGCTGCCCGCCGGCTCGGACGGCGGCTTCGGGAACGCCTCCTCAGGGGGTCCTCCACTCCGCCCCGGACACAGGAATGACCATGCAGATCACGCCCATCAACAAAGACGGATACGAGCAGGTAGCGCGGTGTCAGGACGAGGAGACCGGCTTGCTGGCCTTCATCGCCGTGCACAACACGACCCTCGGACCCGCTCTGGGCGGCATGCGCCTCTGGCCCTACGAGAGCGAGCAGGCCGCCCTGACGGACGTGCTGCGCCTGTCTCGTGGCATGACCTTCAAGTCGGCCGTGGCCCGCACCGGACTGGGCGGCGGCAAGGCGGTCATCGTCGCGAATCGCGACATGAAGAGCCCGGCTCTGTTCGAGGCCATGGGGCGCTTCGTGGACTCCTTCGACGGTCAGTACATCACCGCGGAGGACGTCAACGTGGGCGTGCCCGACCTGATGTCGGTCAAGCGCTACACGCGCTGGGTCACGGGCCTGCCCATCAGCGAGGGCGGCAGCGGCAACCCCAGCCCCTACACCGCTCGCGGCTGTTTTGTGGGGCTGCTGGCCGCCTGCCGCGAGGCCTTCGGCAGCGAGGACCTGACCGGCAAGGTGATCGCCCTGCAGGGCCCCGGCTGCGTGGGCTTCGACCTGGGACGGCAGTGCGTTGAGGCTGGCGCCAAGCTGATCGTGTGCGACATCAACCAGGACAGCCTGGACCGCGCCGTGTCCGAGCTGGGAGCCACCGTGGTGGAGCCCGACGCCATCTACGACGTGGAGTGCGATGTCTACGCGCCCTGCGCCCTGGGCGCCACGCTCAACGACGACACCATCCCGCGCCTCACGGCCAAGGCCGTGGCCGGCGCCGCCAACAACCAGCTGCTGGATGAGAACCGCCACGCCGCCATGCTGGCCAAGCGCGGGATCGTTTACGCTCCGGATTACGTCATCAACGCCGGCGGCATCATCAACGTGTCGCTCGAGCTCGAGGAGGGCGGGTACGACGAGGT
This sequence comes from Planctomycetota bacterium, assembly GCA_003644265.1. Next base: position 5,128 of record QNBX01000126.1, on the reverse strand, counting down.
GCGGGCGCTCAAGAAGATCGACAACATCCACGAGGCGATGCTCGAGATCTTCGCCACGGCCAAGGCCAAGCGCATCACGACCCACGATGCCGCCCAGGCCGTGGCCGAGGCGAACCTGCTGGCCGCCACGCAGACTGCCTGAGCAGCGTCAGGTCCTGGCGGGGAGCCCCCGCCGGTGAGCGAGCCGTCAGGCAGCGGCGCCCCCGCGACGGAGCCCCCGTCCCGCACGGGCTTCCTGCGCTCGGCGCGGGTGGTCTCGTCGCTCACGCTGCTCTCGCGCGTGCTGGGGCTGGTGCGCGACGCCGCCATGGCCCATCTGCTGGGTGCCGGCGCCGTGCACGACGCGCTGACTTTCGCCTGGACCATTCCCAACGCCTTCCGGCGGCTGTTCGGCGAGGGCGCCCTGAGCACCGCCTTCGTGCCTGTCTTCGGCCGCGTGCTGGAGCGAGAGGGGCGCCCGGCCGCCGGTCGCCTGGCCTGCGAGCTCGTGACCGTGCTGGCCCTGGTCCTGGTGTCCTTGGCCGGGCTGCTGGCCCTGGCGGTGGGCATGGCCCCGGAGTCCTGGTTGGAGGCGCTGTTCGGCGAGGGCCAGCTGGCCAAGGCGCAGCTCACCGTGCGTTACGTCCAGCTGCTGCTGCCGTACCTGGCGGCCATCTGCGTCATCGCCCAGCTCATGGCCGTGCTCAACGCCATGGAGGAGTTCGTCGTGCCTGCCCTGGCGCCGGTGCTGCTCAACCTGGTCTGGCTGGGGGGCGTGGGCCTGGCCGCCTGGTTCTGGGCCGACGAGCCGCCGGGCTTCAGCCTGCGTGCCCGGCAGGGCTACGTGATCGTGGGCGCGATCCTGCTGGCGGCGGTGCTGCAGTTCGTCTGGCACCTGCCGCGCATGCGCGCCCTGGGCGTGCCCTTCCGCCTGGTGCGCCCGCGCCTCTCACCCGAGCTGCGCTCGGTGGCTCGCAGCATGGGTCCCATGCTGCTGGGCATGGGTGCGGCCCAGATCAACCTGCTGGCCGACCGCTCCATCGCCCTGATGGTCCTGCCCGACGGCGGCGCCACCCACCTCTATTACGGCCTGCGCGTGCAGCAGTTCCCCATGGGGCTGGTGACGGTTGCTCTGGCCACCACGGCCTACCCCGCCATGGCGCGGCTCATGGCGCGGGAGGATCGCGGCGGCGCGGCCGCCATGGCGTCGCTGGCCCTGCGCACCAACCTGCTGGTGGCGCTGCCGGCCATGGCGGGCCTGGTGCTGCTGGCCGATCCCATCGTGACGCTGCTGTTCCAGAGCGGCGGCTTCGGCGTCGAGGACACGCGCCTGACCGCCGCCGCCCTGGCGGGTTACGGCTGGGGCATCCCCTTTGCCGGCACGGCCCTGCTGCTGCAGCGCGCCAGCTACGCCGCGGGCGACCTGAGGTTGCCGCTGATCATCGGCCTGGTCATGGTGCTGGTGAACGTGGGCCTCGACCTGGTTCTGGTGGGGCCCTTCGGGGGCGCCGGCCTGGCCGTGGCCACCTCGCTCTCGGCTGTGGTCTCCGCCGTCTGGCTGTTCTGGGGCGTGCGTCGGCGCCTGCTGCTGCCGGAGGGCGAGCGCCTGCTGGGCGGCCTCTTACCGGCGCTGTTGGCCGCTGGCCTGATGGCCGCTGTGGTGGCGGGCCTGGACGCCGTGATCGCGCCGCTGGCCGGCCCAGGTCGCCTGGGGGCGGGTCTGCGCGTGGGCGCCGGCAGCCTCACGGGCATGGCGGTCTTCGCCCTGCTGGCTCCACGCCTGTGCCCCCGCGAGTGGCGCTCGATCGCGTCCGTCTGGCGCCGCTCCCCGGACGATCCGTCCGCCGAGTAGGATGACGCGCCCATGAGCCCGCCCGACCCTCCCCGCTCGCGCGTCGTCGCCGTGATCCGCGCCCTGCGCCTGGACGCGGTCATGGAACGCCTGCACGCCCTCGGCCAAGGCGACGTGCTGGTCGAGCAGGTGAGGGGCTACGGCCGCCAGAAGGACCACCTGGGCAGCTACACGCTGACGGGCCCCGAGGAGCTGTTCCTGCCCAAGGTGCGGCTGGAGTTCGTGGTGCCCAGCGGCGACGTGGCGGCCTGCATGCAGGCCGTGGCCGAGGCCGCGCGCACCGGACGCATCGGCGACGGCAAGGTCTTTGCCCACGCCGTGAACAGCGCCCCCGCAGTCGGGCACGCAGTCGCGCCTGGCAGCGCCCCCGGCAGCGCCCCGTGAGCGCCCTCGCCATCACCCCTGGAGACGCGCCGTGAGCGCCCCCGACATCTGGCAGGAGATCGTCGCCTGCCGCCGCCGCGGCGAGCCCGCCGCCCTGGCCACCATCGTGTCGGCCATGGGATCCACGCCCGGCAAGGACCCCATGAAGATGCTGGTGCGCGCCGACGGCTCCATCGTCGGTTCGGTGGGGGGCGGCTGCCTGGAGGCCGAGGTCTGGGACACGGCCAAGCAGGTCATGCAGAGCGGCCGCTCGTCCAGCGTGAGCTTCACCTTGACCGAGGAGCACTATCCGGACAGCGGCCTGGTCTGCGGCGGCACGGTCACCATCTTCGTGGAGCCCGTGACTCCGCCCACGCTGCACATCTTCGGCGCCGGTCACGTGGGGCTGGCCACCGCCCACCTGGCCGCCGACGTGGGCTTCCGGGTAGTGGTGCGCGACGACCGGCCCGACATGCTGGACCCCGAGCGCTTCCCCGACCCCCTGCTGCGAGCGCCCGGACCCTGGGATGAGGGCTTGGCCTCCATGGCCCCGGGCCCCTTCGACTACGTGCTGGTGGCCACGCGCGGCCACCATGACGACGAGCAGGTGCTGAGGCTGCTGGCCGCGGCCGACCTGCGCCCGCGCCTGCTGGGGCTGCTGGGCTCGGCTGCCAAGCGCAAGGTGCTGCTGGGGCGGCTGGCCGCCGATGGGGTGCCGCAGGCCTGGCTGGAGCAGGTGCTGACCCCCGTGGGGCTGCACATCGGGGCGCGCACGGCGGCTGAGATCGCCGTCTCGATCGTGGGCCAGCTGGTGCAGCGCGTGCGCATCGGCGCCCCCGAGCCCAGCGGCGCGGCGCCCAAGCGCCGCCGCAGCGCCCAAGCGCCTTGACCGCCTTGACCGCCTTGACCGCCTTGACCGCCTTGACCGCCCGAACGAGAGGCCAGTAACCTCTCCTGGTTCTGGCACCTATGTGCAGGGCAGCCCCTCCGCCGGGGCCGGCCCCGACCCGACCAGGAGCGCCCCAGCCCATGCCCACTCGCCGCCTCGCCGTCATCCTGGTCCTGTGCCTGTGCGCCCCGGCTCTCCTGGCCGACACCATCCATCTGTCCAACGGGCGCGAGGTCAAGTGCCTCATCAGCAAGGAGAGCTACGCCACGATCGAGTATCGCAAGGCGGGCATGAGCTCCAAGCAGAGCGTGGACGTGGCCGACGTCGTGTCGGTCGAGTACAGCAAGACCTCAGCCGATTGGCGCGAGGCCATGGTGCTGCTCGATCAGGGTGAGATGGGCAAGGCCGCCAGCTCGTTCCTGGCCGTGGCCGACGACGACAACCGCGAGCCGCACCTGCGCGCGTCCGCGCTGGCCCAGGCCGGCGACGCCCTGGTGACCAACGGCAACTACAACGACGCCATCGGCGTGTACGACGAGCTGCTCAAGAAGCACCCGTCCACGCGGCACCTGGCGCGCGCGCTGCTCGGCAAGGGGCAGAGCCTGTTCTATGTGCGCAAGCTTGCGGAGGCGGACGCCGTGCTGACCCAGCTCAAGAGCGACGCGACGTCCAAGGGCCTGGGCGAGCGCTGGGCCCTCGACGCCGAGTTCCTGCTGCTCTGGTCCGCCGAGGCTCAGGGCAAGCCGGACGTGGTGGATGGCTACAAGCAGCTGCGCGCCAGCGCTCGCGCCAACTACCCGGGCATCGCCAACAAGGCCTCGCTACGCATGGGGCGCGTGCACCTCGAGAACAACCAGGTGCGCGACGCCGAGGCGCTCTTCGACGAGATCGTTCTGAGTCGAATGCACACCAGCGATGACGTCGTCGCCGGCGCCTACAACGGTCTCGGGCGCTGCAACTTCGGCCGCGCCCAGGGCCTGCTGAGTGACGGCAAGGCGGACCAGGCCCTGCCCTACGTGCACGATGCGCTGCTCGACTTCCTGCGTGTGCACGTGAGCTACCCCGGCGTGCGCAAGGAGCAGGCCGAGGCGCTGTACTTCGCCGGGCAGTGCTTCCTCAACCTGGCCGCCATGGACCCCGAGGCCACGCAGGCGGAGCAGCGCGGGCAGGTGCTGCTCAAGCGCTGCCGCGACAACTTCGCCGGGTCTGAGTGGGCCGGCCTGGCCGCCAGCCAGCGCTGACGCGGGCGCTGCTGGCACGTCATGGCAGGCGCTCATCGCCTCACGGACCCGCTGCACGGGATCGGACCTCGCAACGAGGCCGCCGTGGCCGCCATCCGAGGTTTCTTCACATTCCTGGTGCGCACGCTGTTCCGCATGAGCCTGGCGGACGTGACGCCGCTGCCGCCGGGAGCGGTGATCCTCGCGCCCAACCACCGCTCGTTCCTGGACCCGCTGGTGGTGGGCTCGGTGGTCGATCGCCGTCCGTTCTTCCTGATGCACGCGAAGTACTACCACAACCCGGCCATCAACTGGTTCTGTCGCACGACGCGCTGCATCCCCGTGTCGGACGGTCCCGAGAACCGACAGGCGCTGCGCGACGGTCAGCGCGTGCTCGAGTCAGGGCGCGTGCTGTGCGTCTTCCCGGAGGGCACGATTTCGGAGGGCGGTGAGCTCGGGGAGGCGCAGCCCGGCGTGGCCTGGTTGGCGCGCAAGACCGGCGCGCCGGTGTACCCCGTCTACCTCGGGGGCACGCGCGAGGTGCTCACCAAGGGCTCGTCGCGCGTGCGCTTTTCCCAGGTGTCCATGCTCGTCGGCGAGCCGATGTTCGTGGACGACTTTGGCCGCGGTCGCGACGGGGCTGCGCGCTTCTCCGAAGCCCTGATGGCGTCCATCGCGGAGTTGGGCGCGCGCGGCTGACGCTCGTTACACCCGCCCGGTGCCGGCATTCCCCCGCGCACATTCGGGAGGGTGACATGGCGAGCACGGCGTGGTGGCCGGTGGAACCGGCGTCGGCGATGGCAGCCGGCATGACGAACGGCAGCT
>QNBX01000125.1 GCA_003644265.1 Planctomycetota bacterium | reverse complement strand
GAGGCCGTGGACCCCTGTGGGGGCCTTTGATAGAGTGCGCGGCTCGACCGTGCGCTGTTTGCGTACTGCTTGGACACGCGGCGGACCCGTCCCCAACCGGTGCTGGCCGATCAGAATCTGATCGGAGGGCTGTTTCAGAGACCGGCCGGGAATGGGTCCACCGATGGGGGCCAGCAGACGCCGCAGCGCGCTCACCGCGGCCGCTGCCCAGCGTTGGGTTCCGGCCGTACATTTTGCACTACAGACAGCGCCCCGATGGGGTGCCCCGCGCGTCCCCTGTCGCGGGCCATGGAGATCACGTTGCCCAAAACCACGATCGAGGAGCTCCTCGAGGCCGGCACGCATTTCGGCTCGTGGACGCACGCTTGGAACCCCGCCATGAAGAAGTTCATTCATGGGCGGCGGAACAAGATCCACATCATCAACCTGGTGCACACCGTGCGCGGCCTGGCCCGCGCGAGCCACTTCCTGCGGGAGGTCGCGGCCACCGGCCGTCAGATCGTCTACGTGGGGACCAAGCGTCAGATGCAGGGCATCCTCCGCCAGGAGGTCGCGCGCGTCGAGATGCCCTGGGTGACCGAGCGCTGGCTCGGCGGCAGCCTGACCAACTTCAAGACCGTCCGCTCTCGTCTGACCCGGCTCGAGGAGCTGGAGCACATGGACGAGACCGGCGAGATGGCCGCGCTCAAGAAGAAGGCGCAGAGCCAGTTCGGGCGCGAGAAGAAGCGCATCAAGAAGAACCTCGAGGGCCTGCGCAACCTGTCGCGCATGCCGGGCGCGCTGCTCATCATCGACCCCAAGCGCGAGCACATCGCCGTCGCTGAGGCCAAGAAGATGGGCGTGCCGGTGGTGGCCATCCTGGACACCGACTGCGACCCCAGGCCGATCGACATCCCGATCCCCGCCAACGACGACTCCATGCGCTCCATCGCGCTGCTGCTGGGCAGGCTGACCGACGCCATCGAAGAGGGCTGCAAGCGCTTCAAGGAGTCGGGTCGGGCGCCTGAGGACGCCCTGGGCGTGCGCGGCGAGGACGGCTCCATGATCGCCGTCAGCGACTCCAAGAAGATGGCCGCGTCCATGCGCGCCAGCGCGGGTGTGCCTGCGGCCAAGGCGGGCACAGGTGCGGGCACAGGTGCGGCCCCCGATGCGGGCACAGGTGCGGCCCCCGATGCGGCCCCCGATGCGGCCACAGGTGCGGCCCCCGATGCGGCCACAGGTGCGGCCCCCGATGCGGCCGCTCCTACGGAGAGCGCGGCCCCGGCGACGACTCCCGAGGCGCCCGCCGCTGAGCCTGAGACGGCCGGCGTCGCGGCCCCCGAGACCGCAGCCAAGCCGGCCGAGAAGCCGGCCGCGAGCACTGACACGAGCACCCCCAACGCGACCGAGTCCTGACGCCATGACCCCGACCATCACCGCCACCCAGGTCAAAGACCTGCGGACCATGACCGGCGCTCCCATGATGGACTGCAAGGCGGCCCTCAAGGAGTCCGACGGCGACATCGAGAAGGCCTCCGAGTGGCTGCGCAAGAAGGGCATCGCCAAGGCCGCCAAGAAGGCTGGCCGCGAGGCCACCGAGGGCCTGGTGAGCAGCTACATTCACCACAACGGCCGCGTGGGTGTGCTGCTCGAGGTCAACTGCGAGACGGACTTCGTCGCCAAGACGGATCCGTTCAAGGACTTCTGCAAGGAGATCTCGCTGCACATCGCGTCCATGAAGCCGAGCTGCCTCTCCCGAGAGGACGTGCCGGCCGCACTGGTCGAGAAGGAGAAGGAGATCCTGCGCTCGCAGATCGACAGCTCCAAGCCAGCCGAGATCCAGGAGAAGATGCTCGAGGGTCGGCTCAGCAAGTACTTTGCCGAGCAGTGCCTGATGGAGCAGCCCTGGGTCAAGGACGACAAGAAGACGATCGAGCAGCTCCGCGCCGAGATGGTCGGCACCCTGGGCGAGAACATCCAGATCGGACGCTTCGCGCGCTTCGAGATCGGCAGCTGACCCCTGGCACGTTCCGAGGTTCGTTCCGAGGTCCGTCCCGGGAGTCGCCAGAAGGTGGCCTACAGCAGCATCCTGCTCAAGCTCAGCGGCGAGGCCCTGGGCGCTGACGAGGGCCATGCGCTCGAGCGCGAGGCCATCGAGACCATCGCCCGTCAGATCCGGGCGGTGACCGAGCAGGGCGTGCGCGTGGCCGTGGTGGTGGGCGGCGGCAACATCCTGCGCGGCGCCGACGTGGCCGACACCATCAGCGTGCCGGCCACCGCCGACCAGATGGGCATGCTGGCCACCATGATCAACGGCCTGGCCCTGATGGACGGGCTGGAGCGGCACGGCATGGACGCGCGGCTCATGTCCGCCATCTGGGCCGAGCAGATCTGCGAGCCCTTCATCCGCCGGCGCGCCATGCGCCACCAGGAGAAGGGCCGCGTGGTGATCCTGGCCGGCGGCACGGGCAACCCGCACTTCACCACCGACACCACGGCGGCGCTGCGGGCCAACGAGCTGGGCTGCGACGTGGTGCTCAAGGCCACCAAGGTCGACGGCATCTACGACAAGGATCCGGCCAAGCACAGCGACGCCAAGCGCTACGAGCACCTCACCTACCGCCAAGTGATCGAACAGGACCTGCGCGTGATGGACCTCACGGCCATTACCATGTGCATGGACCACGACCTGCCGATCCAGGTCTTCGACGTGTTCACCGAGGGCAACCTCGAGCGAGTCGTACGCGGCGAGACCCTCGGCACCACCGTCACCAAGGCCTGATCCCGGCAGGGCCCGGGCCGAGCCACCCAACCGCCCCTGATCACCACGCCTGACGAGAGGATGCGAGCATGACCGCCGATGCGATCCTGAAGGACACCCGCGAGAAGATGCACAAGGGAGTGGAGTTCCTGGGCGATGGCCTCAAGGGACTGCGCGCCGGCCGGGTGACGCCCGCGCTGGTGGACAACGTGCGCGTGGAGGCCTACGGCAGCCCCATGCCGCTCAACCAGGTGGCCACCATCTCCACCCCCGAGCCGCGCCAGCTGCTGGTGAAGCCGTTCGATCCGTCCATGTGCACGGCCATCGAGAAGGGCATCCTCAAGAGCGAGCTGGGCATCACGCCCGAGACCGACGGCAAGGTCGTGCGCCTCAACGTGCCCATGATGAGCCAGGAGCAGCGCGACAAGATGGCCTCGCGCTGCAAGGACCTGGCCGAGCAGGCCCGCGTCACCGTGCGCAACATCCGTCGCGACCAGAACAAGCTGGCCGAGGGCTCCAAGGACCTGAACGAAGATCAGGTGCACGACCTCAAGGACGAGATCCAGAAGGTCACCAAGGAGATGGAGACGGAGATCGACAGCGTGGTGGAGGGTCGGGTCAAGGAGATCCAGGACGGCTGAGGCCTGAGGGGCTGACGCTGACGCAGATGCAGATGCAGATGCAGGCGTTGGTGCTGGCTGAAGGCCCGGGGTTCTGGAGCGCCGCGGGGCGTCGGGGGATGCGTCGCGAGGGCTTCGCTCCGGCGTGTTGCAGCGAGACGACCTGCGGTCGCTCGCAGTCCACGAGTCGCTGCGCCATCGCGACGCAGCTCCCGACGCGCGTGACGAGGTGGGGCTCGTCAGGCTTGAGGGCGTGGGCTTGAGCGCCTGGGCTTGCGTGCGTGACGCGTGAGGCGTTGTGGAGGGGGCCGTCCGTGGGAGTGGGTGGGGGGCTTCGGGGCGCGGGCGTTGGGGTGGGGCGTGGCGCTGTCGTTCGGGGTCTCGCGTGGGGCGCTGCGGGGTCGCGCGGGGTGGCACGGCGTGGCAACATGCTCGGCTTGGGGGTGTAGCTCAGTCGGTAGAGCAACGGCCTTTTAAGCCGTGGGTCCAGGGTTCGATCCCCTGCGCCCCCACCAGCTTCGGCGCGCCGAAGCGGCCGCTCGCCTGTCTATACTTGGCAGGCGATATTTGGACTAGCCACTCCCACGGGGATCGGCATGCAGGACGCGCAGCTCCTGATCCAGGAGGCCTGCAAGATCGCTACGGCGTATCTCGCGGGCCATGAAGACCGCGGCGAGCCGGTCCTGCGCAAGGTCTCCGCCGAAGAGCTGCTGGAGCGCATGGACCTGACCCCGCCGCGCGAGGGGCACTCGCTGGACGAGCTGTTGGACGACGTGCGCGCGACGCTGCACTACAGCGTGCGCACCGCTCACCCCGGCTTCTCCAACCAGCTGTTCGGCGACTTCGACGCGGCCGGGATGCTGGGCGAGTGGATCACCGCGCTGCTCAACACCTCGATGTACACCTTCGAGGTGGCGCCGGTGGTCACGCTCATGGAGCTGGCGCTCATGCGGCACATGTGCGAGCTGGTGGGCTGGCGCGACGAGGCGGGTGAGGGCGAGGGCGTGCTCACGCCGGGCGGCAGCATCGCCAACCTGATGGCGGTGCTGGCGGCGCGCAACCGCTGCGTGCCCGACGCCAAGCAGCGCGGGCTGAACGCCGACGACCGGCTGGTGCTGTTCATGTCGGCCGAGGCGCACTACTCGACCGAGCGCGCGGCCAGCGTGGTCGGGCTGGGGCAGGACGCGGTGCGCAAGGTGGCGGTGGACGCGCAGGGGCGCATGCAGCCGGACGCGCTCGAGGCCGCCATCCAACAGGCGTTGGCCCGGGGCGAGCGGCCGTTCTTTCTGTGCGCCACGGCGTCGACCACGGTAGCCGGGGCCTTCGACCCGCTCGACGTCCTGGCGGACGTGGCCGAGCGTCACGGCCTGTGGTTCCACGTAGACGCGGCGGCCGGCGGCGGCGTGCTGCTCTCCCCGCAGCATCGCGCCCTCATGCGCGGCTGCGAGCGGGCCGACTCCGTGGTCTGGAACCCGCACAAGATGATGGGCGTGCCCCTGGCCTGCTCGGCCCTGCTGATGCGCGACCGCGGGCGACTCGCCGCCACTAACGCCATGGGCGCCGACTACCTCTTTCATGCGGGCGACGACGCGCGCTACGACCTGGGCGACCTGTCCTTGCAGTGCGGCCGGCGGGTCGACTCGCTCAAGCTCTGGCTGTCATGGCGTGCCCTGGGCGACGAAGGCCACGCGCGGCGCATCGAGCAGCTCTTCAGCCTGGCTGGCAGCCTGCGTGAGCTGCTGGCGCAGCGTGACGCCTTCGAGCTCGTGCGCGAGCCGCAGGGCTGCAACACCTGCTTCCGCTACGTGCCCGAGTGCTGGCGCGGCGTGCCGTCGGGTCGCGAGCGCGACATCGCCTTGGGGCAGGCCAGCGTCGAGCTGCGCGAGGCCCTGCGCAGCGAGGGCCGGCTGCTGATCAACTACGCGCCCGTGGACGGCGTACCCGCCCTGCGCCACGTGGCCAACAACCACCGCGTGACCCGGGCAGACCTGAGCTTCCTGCTGGACGAGCTCGAACGCCACGGCGCCGCGCTGCCGCAGCCCGCGGTAGCGCCCGCGGGCTCAGGCGCGGGCGCCCCCCAGGCTCCGGACGGGCGGGCTTCGATCTGACGGCGTCGGCAGCGGCGACAGCCTCGCGGTCGCCCCGGCCTCGCGTGCCAACCCACGGAGCCGATCGCGTCCCCCGACGCGTTCGGCGGCGCGCCCGGAAGCGCGCTCGGCGGTGCCTCCCGACTCGCTCCCGAAAGCTCGCCCTCAGCGCGTCGTGACCGAGCTCCACTGGGCCATGAGCTGCGTGGCGTTGGTGACGGGCAACAGGCACGCGCCGTGTACGCAGATCCATGCGCTGGCCTCGTCGCCGGTGCGGCCTTGCAGCAGCGCCGGGGTGGGCTCGACGCCGACCGCAGCCAGGGCGGCTGCGGCGGAGGGCGCGTGGGGCAGCAGCAGCTCGGCGGGCAGGAAGGCGCGCTGAGCGGCCGCGCGCAGCTCGTCGTAGTCGGGGTCTCCCGGCGTGCCGGTGAGCACCACCTCGGCCAAGGGTCCCGCGGCGGCGTCCACCGCGATGGCCAGGCTGGGGAAGCCGCGCGGGCTGCGGCCCACCAGCGACGCAAAGCGCTCCAGCACGCGCTCGGCCGCCGCGGTCAGCGCGCCGCTGTCATCGAGCGGCGCCAGGCGCAGCATCACGCCCGTGGCCACGCTCTGCGAGGAGGGGATGGCGCCGTCTTGCAGCTCACGCCCGCGCGTGGGCAGCAGCGGGTCGCTGCCCTCCGACAGGTGGAAGCCGCCGTTGGTGGTGTCTTCGAAGCGCGCGATCATGGCGAAGGCGAGCTCCCAGGCGGCGGCCAGGAAGGCCGGCTCGCCCGTGGCGCCGTGGGCCTCGAGCAGGCCGCGGGCCAGGTGGCTGTGGTCTGCCAGGTCGCCGTGCCCGCTGCTGCGGCCCTCGAAGCGCTGGTGCCACACGCGCAGGGCGCTGTCGTCGTCGCGCCAGGTGAGCCGCTCGAGCACGGCGTGCCCCAGGCGCGCGGTCTCCGCGGCCAGCTGCTCGTCGTCGAGGGAGCGCGCGCTGGCAGCCAAGCCGCTGAGCAGCAGCCCGTTCCAGGCCGTCAGGCACTTCTCGTCGCGGAAGGCCTGGGGCCGCTTGGCGCGGGCGCTGGCGAGGGTGTCGAACACGCGGCGTTGCCAGGCGTAGAAGGCCTCGCCCGCGGGCACGCCCTCGCCGGGGTCGGCGGCCAGCTGCTCGTCGGTGCGCCCCGGCCGCGGGATCGAGCGTCCGCGCTCGAAGTTGCCCGCCGCGGTGATGCCGTACAGCCGATTGAACGCGGCGCCGTCGTCGTCACCCAGCACGGCCAGCACCTCGGCCGGGGTCCAGGTGTTCACGTCGCCCTCTTCGGGGTGCGTGTCCGGCAGCGGCCGGCTCTCGGCGTCGAAGGGCAAGCTGTCGGCGTCGCGAGCCGAGTAGTACAGCCCCTCGGGCGAGCGCATGTCGGCGGCCAGCCAGGCCAGCGTGTCGCGCGCCACCCGCGCGTGGCGCGCCTCACCCGTGACGGCGTAGGCCATGGCGTAGACCTCCGCCAGCTGCGCGTTGTCGTAGAGCATCTTCTCGAAGTGCGGCACGTGCCACTGCGGGTCGGTGCTGTAGCGATGGAACCCGCCTGCTACGTGGTCGCGCATGCCGCCCTTGGCCATGGCGTCGAGCGTCACGTGCACCGGCTCCAGGTCCACCGCCGCGCCGCGCGCCGACTGGCGCAGCAGGAACGAGAGCGCGCTCGAGGGCGGAAAGCGCTGGGGCCGCTTGCCTGCCATGCCTCCCAGCACGGGGTCGAGCTGCGACACCAGCGCGCTGGCGGCGGCGTCCAGCAGCTCGGGCCCGGCCCAGGGCGCGGCCGGCGGCAGGTTGTCGCTGCGCAGCATCGGCGCGTTGTGCGCCACCGACTCCATCAGCTGATCGCGCTCGTTGTCCCAGGTATCGACCACCTGCTGGCAGAGGTCGATGAAGCCCGGCATGCGGCGCGTGGCCCGCGGCGGAAAGTACGTACCCGTCAGGAAGGGCTCGCCCTCGGTGGTGAGCCAGGCCGAGAGCGGCCAGCCGCCGCTGCCGGTCATGGCCTGCACCGCGGCCATGTAGCGGTCGTCCACGTCGGGGCGCTGCTCGCGATCGACCTTGATGCACACGAAGTGCGCGTTGAGGTACGCGGCGATCTCCTCGTCCTCGAACGACTCGTGCTCCATGACGTGGCACCAGTGGCACGAGCTGTAGCCGATGGAGAGGAACACCGGCACGTCGCGCGCGGCCGCCAGCGCGAACGCGGCCTCGCCCCAGGGGTGCCAGGCCACCGGGTTGTCGGCGTGCTGCCGCAGGTAGGGGCTGTCCTCCGCCAGCAGGCGCCAGCCGCCGGTCCCGCCCTCGGGGGAGGGGGGCGAGAGGCTGGGCAGCGACGTGTCGGATGCCTGCCCGGCGTCGTCGCCCACTGCGCTCGTGGCTCCCAGCTCGCTCCCTTGAGGAACGGGCGGATTGCTGTTCGCCGCGGGCGCACAGGCGCACAGCAGTGTCAGCGTCACGGCCGCGGCGATCCGTGAGCAGGCCAGCTCACGGTTACAGACTTGGATGCGTGCCTTCATCCCGCCACGATAGCAGCGAACCCATGCGCGTCTTTGCCCTCTCCGATCCGCACCTGGCGCTCGACACGCCGGGTAAATCCATGGACCGCTTCGGTCCTCAGTGGGTGGACCACGCCACGACCATGGCGCGCAATTGGGACCGCCTTGTCGGAGATGACGACCTGGTGCTGGTGCCCGGCGACATCTCCTGGGCCCGCGATCTGGAGCACGCGGCGGCGGACCTGTCGTGGCTGGCAGAGCGCCCGGGCACCAAGCTCATCGGCAAGGGCAACCACGAGTACTGGTGGAAGAGCCGCGCAAAGGTGCGCACCGCCCTGCCCGCGGGCATCCTGGCCGTGGACGCCGACGCCGTGCGCGTCGGCGACGTGGCGGTGGGGGGCTCGCGCCTGTGGGACTCCCCCGACTCCGCCGGCTGGTGGCACGACCTGATCGTCTGGCAGGGCGAGCCCATCTCGAACGAGCAGTCGCCCGAGCAGGAGGCCGCCTCGCTCAAGATCTACAAGCGCGAGCTGCAGCGCCTGGAGCGCGGGCTCGAAGCCCTCGACGCCGACGCGAGCGTGCGCATCGCCATGCTGCACTACCCTCCCGCGGGCCCCGGGCTGCCTCCCAACGAGGCCACCGCCCTGCTGGAGCGGCACGGCGTGCAGCACTGCGTCTACGGCCACCTGCACGCCGTGGACCCGGCCCGCGTCAGCCAGACCGGGGGCGAGGCCCGTGGCATCCGCTACCTGTGCGCCAGCTGCGACCTGCTGGACTTTGCCCCGGCGCTGGTCTGCGAGGTCTGAGAAGCCGACCCCGGGCCGAGGTCGCCCTGGCAGAGCCGTGGCTCCGCCCTGGCGTGGTCCAGCCGCTCGCAGGGGCCCTGCGAGCGGCCGCCCGCGGCACCGTGGCCTCCCCCGGCTCGCTTCCGTATCATCCGCCCCGCGCAGCCGCGCGATCGGCTGGCCCCATCGTCTAGTCGGGTCTAGGACACCAGGTTTTCATCCTGGCAACACGGGTTCGAATCCCGTTGGGGTCACCACTCACGGCGCGATCGTGGGGACGAGCAGCGCGAGCAAGAGCTGGCGCTCGTTGGTCATGTGCGCACATCTTGTCCCAGGGTCTTCCCACATCGACGGAGGATGAGCCGGACGGCTTCCTCGGCATCGAGGATCTCTTCAAATGCTGCGCTCTGGAATGCTTGGGTGATCACGGACGGACTCCGACCCATCGCTTCGGCGAGGGTGCTGCGAGAGCCTCGTTCATGCTGTTTGATGAGTTCGTCGGTGATGGAGTGCATGAATACCCGAGGTGACTCCCCCGCCTGGCGTCGATGGGCGGATTCGTTGATGCGACGGACGAGCTCCACCCGCCATCCCCTGATGTACTTCACCTGGGTGACGGTCCAGTTGGCCTGGATGTGCCCCATGAGAGCGAGAAGGGCATTCAGGGTCTTTCCGTCCGTGTCATCCCGCTCGGACGCAAGGCCCGAGACGAATGCCCAGCGCCCGTCGGCTCGCGCTCGGTCCAGCACTGCACGGGCCCGATGGAAGCACGGGCCGTCGAGCATCGCGGGGCTGGTTCTCTTGAGTCGCTCCGGATCGGTGGGCATCGTCGAGAGACTGCCCTGCCCCAGGCCGAACCGGATTCTGCGACCGGTTGCGGTGCGTGCGTCGCCAGAAGTGTCGATCAGCGCTTCGCTGAGGAGAGTCATCGCCTGCAGCGCTATCCCGCCGTCTTCGGTCACAAGTACGAAAAAGCGGCAGTTTCGGCTTCTGAGGCAAACGCTGGATGGCCCAGCATGGAATGGGGCTCGGTGTTGCAGCCGGCCCCGAGCCCGCGCAGGCCCGCTGCTCTCCACGACCCTCACCCCGCTGGGTCACGAGCCGCAGCCGCTCCTCGTCCTGCGCGAAGTGCTCGGGCAGGGCCTTGATCGCCACCTCGCGTCCGCCGCGGCCAGCGCCTCCAACGGCCTGCGCGCGACGACCCCGTGACACCGTAGTCAGGCTACTGCGCGCCCGTCGCGATCACCGCGGCGGGCGCGCTCACCGCGGCGGGCGCGCTCGCAGGCGCCCTCACTCCGTCGTGCCACCCGCCTCCTCGACGACCTCGACCTCATCCTGGATGCCCTCGTCGATCGACACGCTGCCAAAGGCCAGGGTGGCCTCCAACGCCACGCCAGTGTGGGTGAAGATGTAGCCGCGCGCGCCCTCGCCGAAGGTGCCCGAGGCCGTGGCGTCGCCGCCGAAGTCTCCGAACACGAAGCTGGCGTCGAGGTAGCCGCCGCTTGCGCCGGCGCCCTCCCAGGCCTCGGCCAGCACCTCGGGATCGTCGATGATGAGCAGGGTGTAGAAGCCCTTGACGGCGATGCCGGGGCCGATGCCGAAGCGGAACATGCGCATATGCTGCAGCTCGCCCGTGGCGTTGTTCTCCAGGATGCCGTAGCCGTTGGCGAAGGTCATCAGGCCCGGGTGGATGCACAGGTTGCTGAAGATGGCGTAGCCGGCGGCCGCCTCGATCTCGGCCTCCAGCTCCGGCTGCTCGTCGTAGATCATCTCCAGCGCCTCCGCGCGGATCGAGAGCGAGTAGGCGCGCATCTCGGCCGGCGTCTCGCCGTTGGGCGTCGAGCAGGCGGGGGCGATCAGCGCGCCGAGCAGCAGGCAGCAGACGAGGGAGGGCTTGGACATCACGGGCTCCGGGTGGTGTTGGCGGGGACAGGTGCGCCCATCGTACGTGCCGGTGTAGGGCAGGATCCACCGGCGCCCTGCGTCGAGAAAGGCGGGGCCCGCACGCCCTCCGCGCCTGCTCAGAACACGCTCAGCTCGACGCCGGCCGATGCGGCCAGGCCGCCGCTGGCGCCCGGGTCGATCACGAACCACTGGGCGTAGACGTTCACGCCCACCAGGCTCGGACCGATGACCGACAGGTCGGCCACCGCCGAGAGCCAGCCGGCGCCCGGGCCCGAGCCGGACAGCGCACCCAGGGGCAACAGCTGCACGGCGGGGGAGAAGGCCAGCCAGCTGGCGGCGCCGTGCAGCGGGGCGCCCGAGCCCGGGGCCAGGTCCAGACCCAGCCACACCGGCGCGCCGCCCAGGCCGCGCTGCAGCGCCAGGGTCAGGTTGGGGTTGTCCTGGTGGGGCGGCTCCACGGCCACCGCCTGGGGAGGCAGGCCCGCGCTGCCGGGGCTGGGAGCGCCGAACAGGCTGGGCAGACGACCGGCCTCGCTGGCCAGCAGCGGTCGCTCGAACGGGCCGCTCTCGGCCAGTACGCGCGGGTCGGTGAGGGGCCGCCCGAGGAAGGCCACCAGCGCGTTCTTCTCCCCCGGGCTCAGGCCCAGGGGCTGGATCTGGGGCGCCTTGTTGGGTGCGTTGAAGTCACCGCCGCGATCGTAGAAGTCGACCACCTGCGCCAGCGTGGCGAGCTGTCCGCCGTGCATGAACGGCGCGCGCAGCTGCACGTTGCGCAGGCTGGGCGTCTTCATGGAGCCGCGGTCGCCCGGGACGCCGGTGGTCTCGAAGCGCCCGAAGTCCTCCGGCGGCGGGCGCACGCCGATGTAGTGGAACTGCGTGTCCGAGAACAGCGCGCCGCTGTGGCAGACGCGGCAGCCGGCCTGCACGAACACCTGTCGGCCCTGGTTCTCCAGCGGGGTCAGGGCGCCGGGGCCGCTGGCGGCAAACGCATCCCAGGGCGTCTGGTCGCTGAACAGCGTGCGCTCGTAGGCCGCGATGGCCAGGCCCATGCGCGCCGGCGTGACCCCCTCCGAGCCGAAGGCCTCCTGAAACAACGCGGCGTAGCTGCGCTCGCCGATCCACGCAGCCAGCGCCGCGGGCAGCGCGGGCGACAGGGCCAGGGGTTCGCTCTGCTCGACGCGCAGCGCCACGTCCGTCAGGTTGCGGCCCAGGTGACCCATCTCGGCCGTGCTCAGCAGCGGGCCCAGGGCCTGGTTCTCGAGCGCGCCACCGTTGGGGATCAGCAGCTCGCCGCTGTCGGGGTCGTTGAACGCGCCGCCGGCGCGCCCGTCCCAGAAGAGCGTGGGCATGTAGGCGGCGTTGATGGCCGGCGGCGCCTTGCGGCCGGTGACCTGGGGCTCCAGTCCGAAGTCCTCGGCGGGGATGTAGGCGCCGTCCGCCAGAGACAGCGGCACGCCCGGGGAGCCAGCCACATCGTCGGGTGTGCCGAGCACGCCGTCCGCGCCGGGGTGGGTGGAGGCGGCCGCGCCGATCAGCGTGCGTGGGTCGGAGCTGCCGGCACCCGGGATGTGGCAGGTGCCGCAGGCCGTGCTGCGCGTGGACGAGAGCTGCTCATCCCAGAACAGCGTCTGCCCCAGGGCGACCCGCGCCGGCGTGGACGGGTTGGCGGCGGGCACGGCCGGCGGCTGCAGGGGCTGGGGCGGCGGCGGCGGGCCGCCCTGCCCGCGCAGCATGCCGGTGCAGAGGGCCAGCGCGATCAGGGGCAGGGGAGCGGAACAGAACATGGCGCCTCCTCGGTGATGGGCCCGGGTGTGACGGGCGGGAGTGACGGGCGGGAGTGACGGGCGGGAGTGACGGGCGGGAGTGACGGGCCCGGGTGCGACGGGCCCCGGAACAGCGGAACGGGGAGAGCTGGCCGTGAGGCCAGATGCAGCGGTCAGCCGCCCGCTGTGGTCAACGAGCGTGGTCGCAGGTCACCCGGGGTTTCGGGCCCGGGGTGCTGAGTCCGACCATGCCCGCCCTCGACGAGTGCGCCATGCTCCGCCTGCCGTGGATGGAGCGAACCGTGCCGCGCGTGTCGTGAACGGTATTGTGGGCGCCCGCGCCCCTGCCGCCTCACCGACCCCGCACCCGCTCTCATCGGAGCTCGCCATGCCCGCCTCGCCCAGCCGCCGTGACGTCTTGGGAGGGGCCGCTGCGGCCCTGCTCGCTGGCGGCTTGTCGCCCGGATGCGCGAGCACCGCGGCGGGTGAGGCCGCCGCGCGCCCCGGCGCCGCGCCCGTCTCGGACGAGTCGTCGGACCCTCCGCCCGCCCGCCCGCACACGGGCTCGCTGATCGTCTCCACCTGGGGCTTCGGCCAACAGGCCAACGCCGCGGCCTGGGAGGCCCTGGCCGCGGGCGTGGCGCACCCGGTGCACGCTGCGGAGGCCGGCGTGTCCCTGATCGAGTCCGACCCGGACAACGCCAGCGTGGGCTACGGAGGCAACCCCAACGCCGACGGCGTGGTCGAGCTCGACGCCTGCGTCATGCGCGGTGACAGCCTGGCCTGCGGCGGCGTGGCGGCGCTGCGGAACACCCTGCACCCGGTCTCCGTGGCGCGACGCGTGATGGAGCGCACCATCCACGTGCTGCTGGTGGGCGACGGCGCCATGGCCTTCGCGCGGGAGCAGGGCTTCGAGGCCCAGGAGATGTTGACCGAGCGCTCGCGCGCGGCCTACGCGCGCTGGCTCGAGCAGGGCGGTCGCCCACCGCCCGAGCAGGACCACGACACCATCGGACAGATCGTGCTGCACGAGGGCCGCTTCGGCGTG
>QNBX01000124.1 GCA_003644265.1 Planctomycetota bacterium | reverse complement strand
GACCCCGAGATCGCCGAGGCCATGCGACGCCTCTACAGGCGCTTCCAGCGCTTCATCGCCACGCACGTGAAGGCGCATCGCGCGGACGTGGGCGCGCCCGGGCTGAGCGACCCCGGCCTGATCGCGTGGGCCATCATCGGCCTGGGCACAGTGGCCAACATCGGCCGGGAGCTCGGTCTCATCTCAGCGCGCAACCGCGAGCGGCTCGTCGGCGAGCTGGGCCGTGCGCTCCTGGAGGACGGGGTGGATGGCGACTGAACAGGGGCAGCCCGGGCAGCGCAGGACCGACATCGAGGCTCCGCCCGCGTTCCCCGGCTTGAGCGCGGTGACGCGCCTGGAGACCGGCGGGATGGGCACCGTCTTCCGCGCCTGGCAGGACGACCTTGAGCGCCTCGTTGCCGTGAAGACCCTGCGGGCGGACCTCCCGGAGTCCGCGGCGCTGCGCGAGCAGTTCAAGCGCGAGGCGCACGTGCTGGCCCAGTTCGATCACCCCGGCATCGTCCCGGTGTACTACGCGAGCGAGACGGAGCGCGGGCCCTACTACGTGATGCGGCTGATCGAGGGGATGAGCGTCGAGCGGCACCTCGCCGGGGCCCCCGCCAGCGAGGTCGCGACGGTCTTCCGAAGCATCGCCGAGGCCCTCGACGCCGCTCACCGCGGCGGCATCCTGCACCGCGACGTGAAGCCCGCCAACATCCTGGTCGAGCCCGGTGGTCGGCCGGTGCTGGTGGACTTCGGGCTGTTCGCACGAACGCTGCCTGGCGACGGCCAGAGCGCCGACGCGGGCATCGTCGGGACGCTGGACTACCTGGCGCCGGAGCTGCTCGAGAGCGAGAGGCACTCGCCCGCCTCCGACGTCTACGCGCTGGGAGCCACGCTCTACGTCACGCTGACCGGCTGCGTCCCTTTTCCCGCCGACGGTTTCGTCCAGAAGCTGCGGGCCATTCGCGATGACGACCCGGCCTGCCTGCGCGAGCTCCGCCCTGACGTCCCCCGACCGTTGCAAGCGATCTGCCTCAAGGCCATGGAGAGGTCTCCAGCGGACCGCTATGAGTCCGCCGACGAACTGCGGCGCGACCTCGATCGGTTCATCAACGGAGACCTGGTGCTGGCCATGCCGGAGCGCTCGCGCAGCCTGCTGCGGCACAAGTTCGCGCGGCACCTCTCGGATCACTCCGAGTGGGAGCGACAGGGCCTGCTCAACGAGCAGCAGTGCGCGTCCCTTCGGCATGCCTACGAGCACCTCGACGAGCAGCAACGTGGGTTCCTTCGCGGGGTGTTCACTTCGGTGCCCAACCTGCTGCTGCTGGCGGGCGTCATGGTCATCGTCTTCGGCCCCGTGCTGCTCCAGGCCATGGCTTGGGAGGAGCTGGGCTCGGCCGGACGAATCGTCCTGCCCGCGCTGCCGCTGCTCCTGCTGACGGCCATCGGCGCCCAACGTTGGCGCGTCCTGGAGCGCAGGCGCGGCGCGGCTTGCCTCACGGGGGCGGTGCTGCTCACGCCCGTGGTCGCGTTCGCCCTCGCCGATCTCCTACCCGGCCTGAGTACGCTGGTGGACGCTGCGGGAGTGTCTCACCCCGTGCTGCCCGGCGAGCTGTGGCTCCCGACGGACGAGGCGCCGGCGTGGGCGCACGTCGGCGCCCGGCTGCTCGCGACAAAGCTGCTGCTCACGGCCGCGGCGACCTTCCTCGCCGCCGTCCTGGCCTACCGCCACACACGCTCCGCGGTCTTCGCCTGGATCTTCTGTCTCGCCGCATGTGGAGGCGTGCTGCAGGTCGGCCAGCTGGTGGGCTGGCGCGAGCTGTCGCTCCCGTGGCGCTGGTTGGGTGCGGTCCTGGGATCCGCCGCGCTGATCGCCGCCGGGCTCCCCTTCGATCGCGACTGGAGGCGGGATCGAGCGCGGCCGTTCTACGCTCTCGGACTGCTGGGGCTCGTCGGCACGACGATCGCGTACGCCAGCGAGGGCTTCCCTCTGACCCTGCTTCGCGCTGACGTCGGGCTCGTCGAGAAGGCCTGGGCGCACCTGCTCCACGGGCTGGGATTCGTCACCGCCGGCGTGCTCGCACACCATCGCGGCACAGCGCTGCTGCGGGAGACCGCGGGCGCGACCCTCTTCTTCGGCTTCAGCTTCAGCGTGGGCTCGCTGTCCGCGTTGGCCGCGGAACAAGCAGGACTCTACGACCCGCTGCTGGTGGCGAGCTGCGTGGCCTTCCTGCTCCTGGGACTCGCGCTGCATACCAACTGGCTCGTGCTCCCCTCCGCGGTCATCCTGCCGCTCGCCGTGGGAGGCGTGTCGCAGCGGCACCTCGAGTCGCTCTGGGCCTGGTCGGGTGCGGTCGTGATCGGCGGGGCCACGCTGGTACTCCTGAGTTTCCGCGTGGGCGCACGTCGAACGCAGCCGGAGGCATCCTCACAGCTCAAGGCTCAGGGCGAGCGACGGACCGGCCAGCCGTCGCCACCCGAGCGCCGTGCCCACGATGGAACCGCGGGCACGGCGCCGTGACGCAACGAACGGTGAGGACAGCGGGTCAGGGCGTCGTCAGCCGCAGCGCGTTCGAGAAGCTCAACCTCGGCCTGAGCGTGTTGTCCTGGATGACGCACTGGAACCAGGTGTTGAAACCACCGGGGATGCCAGCGGGCCACACCGTGGAGAGCGACATTCCGCCGGCCGCATCTGCGTTGAGCAGCACCTCCAGGTCGATGGGTACGGTGTAGAGCACACCCCCGAAGAGCGGAGTGGGCGTGGAAGTGAAGGACATCCACAGGTACATGGGCGCGTTGGGAGGCGTGTTTACCAGGTGGAGGCTGGTGGGCGAGCCGGCGACGAGGCTGCCCTCGCCAGTCAGGCTCGGCACGCCGTGGCTGCCCAGGATGCCGCCGCCCACATCTGTCCAGGGCGACCAGGCGTTGCCCTGGGTCATCCCCCAGTCCAGGATGTCGTGCGCGGCGTGGCCGCCTCCCGTCGCCGCGGAGAAGCCGAACCAGGCCTCGTCGCCGACGAGAGCCTGGAGGTCGAGCGGCTGCGTGAACAGGAGCACGAGCGGGTCCGCACCCTCGGAGAACGAGACGCGGAGCTGCTTGTCGTCGGCGTCATAGGCGATCAACGCGTTCTTCACGTCCCCATCGTCCAGCAGCTCGACCACGGACGCGCTGGCCACATGCTCGATGGCCTCGCCGTTGAGCATGAGCGCGACGTGGTCATCGTCCGGGTCCCACCAGTTGCTGTGGATGTCGAACTCGACCACGGCGCTGGGGGTGATCTCGGGTCCCGACGCCTGCTCGTAGCCGTACCCGAGCACTCCCCCCCCGTCGTCGAGCGCGGTGTCGCCGCGCGGGTCAGCCTGGATCACGAACGCCATCCCGTCTGAACCGAGCCCGGGCAGCAGGCTGCCGGAGATCTGGAACCGGAAGCCGGTCTCGAAGCTCTCCAAGGTGCTGAGCGGCGTGGACCAGAAGGCGCTCCCGGACTGACTGCCTGCGTCGGGAACGACACGCAGCACGCTCGCTGCGGTCGCCGCGTCCCCGTTCAGGGTCAGACCGGCCGAGGAGCCGAAGTCGGGCAAGTCGATGACCTGGGCCGACGGGGCAGCCCAGGCGACGAGACACATGAGCACCGTCAGCGCGATCGTGCGACGGATGCGTGGGAAGGTGGTTGGCGGTGTCATGGCGAACTCCATTCTGCGTGCGTGTTCATGGACCTGATAACCACGCTGATTGTCGCGCCGGAGGAGCCTCCGGCCATTCGCACGAGTACGTAGCCGCGGCGGACATCGGCGTTGATCCCCCGGTATCACGCCGAGGCCGTGGCCGCAGCGGCCCGCTCGGCATCACCGGAAGGCCGGGGGGTCCTGTCGGGAAGAGCCTCGGGCAGCAGGCGGTCGGACACGGGCACTCCGACGCGGCCGAGCGGCCCCTCCAGCTGGATACGCGCTCCCTGTCGCAGGAGCTGGAGCGCGCGGCCAACCCGGAGCGCTTCCACTCCATGGGTCTGGTGTTCGTGGCCACCGTGGCAGTGCAGGTGCTGCTTGGCCGCATCTGGCGCCTCGACCAACCCTGGGTTCAGCAGCACTCGGGCCAGATCGATCTCACGCCCTGGCGCCATGCCCGGCCAGCCGCGGTCCTGCTGCTGTGCGTCCTGACGATCTATGTGTCGTTCGCCTGAGGCGAGGCGAGGCGTCTGCTACGCTCAGCGCCTCCACGCGATTGCCTGCCCCCACACCTGTTCGCGTGATCGAGCCGTCATTCTGGAGGCCCCATGCGCACAGCCACGCCCTGCACCAGCCCGCTCTCTGCTCGCCTGCTCGCCCTCCTCGGTTGCGTCGTCACGCTGGCGCTGGCCGCCCCGGTAACGCACAGCCAGACGCGCCTCGAGACGAACTCGGGCCGCACCTACGAAGGCGAGATCGTGTTCGATGACGGGATCTCCGTCGAGATCGAATGGGGCAGCGCCAGCGTCAAGCTGCCCTACGCGCAGCTCACGCCCATGTCGCAGTACCGGCTGCGGCGGGACAAGACCGCCGACGACGCCGATAGCCAGCTCGACCTGGCGGACTGGTGCGTCGACATGACGCTCTACACCGAAGCCAAGCGTCACTTCCGCGCGGCGATCGAGGCGGAGCCCCTCAAGTCGGATGAGATCAACCAGCGCCTGACGGCGGCGCGCACACAGGCCGGCAAGGAGCTGCTGGCGCGGGCCAAGTCCCTGGCCGCGTCCAACCAGCCCGGCGAGGCACATCGCATCCTGGGCATCATCGTCCAGGAGCTGCCACTCGAGCCCGTCGCCAGCGAGGCGGCGCACCTGCTGGCGGAGGACGTCGAGCGGCGCAAGCAGTCCACCTTCGTGCGCAAGGCCGCGCCCTCCGGCAAGGACACCGTCCCGGAGTCAGAGCGCGCCAAGCGTCGCAACGGCGAGGCCTACAGCGATGAGACGCGGGCGCTCTTCGCGGACGTCATCAAGTCCTATCAGCGCATGCTGGAGCGCACCCAGAAGGGGCTGGTGACCTCCAGCCAATCGTCCTCCATCAAGGAGTTCGAGAAGGCCATCAAGGACGGCGCCAAGCTGCGCGGCCAAGCCGACAAGCTGCGCCCCATGGGCGTGGAGAACCCGGAGATCGCCGAGGCGCTCGAGCTGGTCGACTCCAAGCTGGAGGACGCCCTGGTCGACTGCCGCATCCACCTGGCCGACGCCTACCTGCTGCGCAGCTCCTACAACCAAGCGACGGAGGTGGTCAACCACGGGTTGGCCGAGTACCCGCACAACGAGCAGCTGCGACGGGCCAAGGACCGGGTCACCTCGGCGGCCGCGTACGACAGCGGCGGCGGCTGGCGCATCCGCGGCCGGCGACGCTGAGGCCCGATGACATCCAACAGGGCGCAGCTCATCAGCACTGAGCCCACAGACTGACCAGCTCGCACGGGCGGAGTGAGGCCCACCCGGCCCTCATGGGAGTGGCAGATGCAGGCGCCGTGGAGGCGGCCGCAGGTACGCGACATGCGTTCAAGGCGCGCGGGCGCCGGGTGTATGACGGAGATGTCATGCCGTTCCGCCGCGGAACAGGTCAGCCTGTGAGCATGGAGTCGAGCACCCACCTGCCGAGCGTGCTGATCGTGGACGACGACCCCAAGCTGCGTGATTACCTCGCGCGCGGCCTGGGCGAGTCGGGTTACGCCACCCGCACGGCGGCGGACGGCGAGAGCGCCCTGGACGCGCTGCGCGAAGCGCCCGCCGACATCGTGCTGCTGGACGTGATGCTCCCCGACATGCACGGCTGGGACGTCCTGACCGCCATGCGCGAGGAGGGACTCGGGGCGCCGGTCATCTTCGTCACGGCGCGCGACGCCCTCGACGAGCGCATCCGGGGGCTGCGGCTCGGGGGGGACGACTACGTGGTCAAGCCCTTTGCCCTGACCGAGCTGCTGGCGCGCATCGAGGCGGTGCTGAGACGCGATGAGCGCTCGCTGGTGGCGCGCGTGGGTGACCTGGAGATCGACCACCGCCATGGCCGCGTCACCCGCGCGGAGCAGACGCTGGACCTGACGCGCACCGAGCTGGGGCTGCTGCGACGTCTGGCCGAGGCCGGTGGGCGCGCCGTGAGCCGCAGCGACCTGCTGACCGCGGTCTGGGGCATCGACTTCGACCCGGGCACCAACATCGTGGACGTCCACATCCGGCGCCTACGGCAGAAGGTCGATGCGCCCTTCGAGCGGCCGCTGGTGCACACCGTGCGCGGAGAGGGCTACGCCCTGGAAGACCGTGGCTAGACGCCAGTGGACACTCACGGGACGCATGGCCGTGACCTTCGCGCTCACGACGGCGGCGCTGCTGACCCTGCACGCGCTGGGCTCGGCCTGGTTCGTGTTCGCGGCGCTGCGGGCCGACGTGCGCGGCTTCCTCGACCACGAGACGCAGGAGTTTGCGCACGTCATGGCGGACGCGCGCCACGACGGCCGCGACCCCCAGCAGGTGACCGACGCCATGGCCGACGTGGCCGAAGAGCCCGCCTGCGCCTTCCGCGTGCGCTCCACGTCCGGTGCGCTGCTGGCCGAATCGGGCGATCAGCGCCTGCTCGACGCGGTGCCCGGCGTCGTCGATCCGGACCTCAGCTGGCGCGAGTACCTGCTCTCCGGCCGGCTCGTGGTCCGCTCGCTCCCCTTGGCTGAGAGCGATCTGATCCTGGAGGTGCTGGTCGACGCCCGCGCCAGTCTCGAGCGCATCTCCGACTACCTGCTCTGGGCGCTGCTGGTCCTGCTGGTCGCGCTGGTGCTGGCGGGGCTGCTGGGCTGGGTCACCGCGCGCCGCGGACTGTCGGGCCTGCTCGACATGAGCTCGACCGCCGGCCGCGTCGCCATCCCGACCGGCGGCACCCGGCTCGAGCTGGAAGGATCGCCGATCGAGGTGCGCCGCGTGGGCCAGGCCTTCAACGCCGTGCTCGATCGCATCGACGAGGGCTTCGAGCGCATGCGCACGTTCACGGCGAGCCTGGCGCACGAGCTGCGCTCCCCCATCCAGAACCTGATCGGTGAGACCGAGGTGTCGCTGCTGTCGCGCCGCAGCGCCGAGCAGTACGAGGAACTGCTCAGCAGCAACCTGTCCGAGCTGCACGCGCTCTCCGACGCCGTCGACAACCTGGTGACCTACTGCCGCACCGCCACCCCCGACGACCCCACGCCCGAGCTGGAGGAGTTCGACCTGGGCGCTGAGGTCCGCCTGCGGCTCTCACGGGACGCGCGCGGGGCAGCGGCGGCCGGCGTGGAGCTGCGCATCGAGACCGAGGGGCAGCTGCGTCTGGTGGCGGACCGCGAGGGCTGCCTGCGCGTGGTGCGCAACCTGGTCGGCAACGCGGTGCGCTGGTCGCCACCAGGCGGCGTGGTCACGGTGCGCCTGACGGCGACGGCTGACGCGGTCCGGGTCGACGTCGTCGACGAAGGGCCCGGCGTCCCCGCCGAGCTGCGCGAACGCATCTTCGAGCCCTTCGTCAGCGCGCGCCCCCAGGGCGGACGCCGCAAGGGCTACGGCCTGGGACTCTCCATCTGTCGCCAGGTCATGAAAGGCCACGGCGGCGAGGTGGGCTTCGAGAACCTGGCCGAGGGCGGCGCCCATTTCACGGCTCGCTTCCCGCGGCCGGAGACCGCCCAGGCGACATGATGCGCGGCCGACAGCGTGACCCTCGACCCTGTCGCCCGCCTGCTACGGCTGGTCGGGCACCCAACCCAGCTCGCGCAGGCGAGCCGCGATGACCTGGGCCACCGTGGCGTAGCCCAGGGCTGTCATGTGCACCTTGTCGAACAGGTGCACCGGCTCGGTCAACGGGAGCAGCGCAGGGATCGGGTTGATGAGCGCGTGGTCGTCGCGCTCCGCGAGGCGCCTCATGCGCTGCTGGTAGACGGTGAGGCGCGGGCTCTCCGGCTGCTCCAGGTTGTAGGACTGGGGCCAGTACATGAAGACGATGCGCGCGCCGTCGGCCTCGGTCAGCGCGCCCCACGAGCGGCGGTCATTGAAGCCCAAGGTGAACAGCACGATGTCCGGCTCGAGGGCCAGGCCCTCCGACTCAAGGTAGCGCACGGCCTGATACGAGGTGTAGCCCGGGACGCCGGCGTTGACCACGTCCACCGAGGGCCCCAGCAGCTGGTCGAGCAGCGCCGGAAACGCGTCCGCGCGCGTGACGCCCGTGCCGTACGTGCACGAGTCACCCAGGCACAGGATGCGGGTCACGCCCGGCGGCTTGGGCTGTAGGCTCCAGACGCGCTCCGCGTCGTAGCGCAGCATGAGGCTGGTCGCGCCGGGCGCGATGTCATTCAGCTGGATCAGGAAGTCGCGGAACTGATCATGCCGGGAGGGCGGCGGGCTGTCCAGGCAGGTGGCGAGCGTGCGGCTGCTCCGCGGCCGTCGGCGCGAGCGACGCGCGGGTGCGGCGTCAGCCTTTGGTCGCACGCGTTCGCCGACGGCTCGGGTGCCGCTTGGTCAGACGCACGCGGCCGCTCCATCGGCGGCAACGGGTGCCGTGCCCGTCGATCGGTCACGTCCGATCGAGGGCGCCCGGGGCGGAGGGCACGGGAGCCCCGCTCCGGACCGCTTGGCGGCCCGGAGGTTCGCCTGGGGAAGGAGCCACAGATGGCACAACCGACTTCGGATCGGTCATCGGGCGGCGGCGCCGCTCTGCTGCTCATGCTGGCTGCCATCGGCGGGACCATGTGGTTCAGCGGCACACCGCAGAGCTTCCGTCCGCCGCAGCCCGATCCATGGCTCGAAGTCTCGGGGGCGCTCGAAGGCGTGAGCGCACGGCTCTGGCAAGACCCCATGGGCGCCGTGGCCGACTACAAGTCCCGGCTGGCCGACGAGGCCCGCAAGGCACGCGACGCCCAGGTCGACAGCGGCACCCAGCGCGAGGCCAGCGGCGAGTCCGAGGCCGAACGGCTGCAGGCGCTGCAGGCACAGATCATGGAGTCGGCGCATCTGCTCGTCTTGCCCGTGCTCGTCCCCGGGGACAACTACACCGCGAGCGTCGAGACCCGGCTTCGCACGCGGACAGCGGTCGTCTCCGCGCTGCACGCTCAGCAGTTCCACCCGGTCAAGCGCGATCACATTGGCTTCGCCTCGTTGCCAGACGACCTGACCCGCTGGACGGATCCGCCCAGGGGAATGCACCACTTCGACCTGCCGTTCGAGTGGTTCGCTCCCGACAGCGTCGGCGTCGCCGCCCTGCCGCTGGAGGGCCGCCCAGCTGACGACGGCGCGGGCTCGGAGGCCAGTCCCGAGCCGTCCATCGTGGTGCTCTGGGTGGATGAGCGCTATCTGGGCTGCGCCCCCCTGGCGCAGCTCGACGGACTGCTGGATTACCTCATGCTCGGGACGCAGCCCGCCGACACGAGTACGTATCGACGCGATGTCCGGGTGCTGGGCCCCACCAGCTCGAACATCCTGCAGCAGATGCTCAAGGAGCATCTCAGCGCAGGATCCACAGCGGGCGAGGCAGACGCCGGTGCCGGCACCACGGCGAGCATCACGCGGCGCATCCTGAACTACCGGGCCACAGCGCCCGAGGCGCTGCTGATGAACGCGCTGGGTGCTCAAGAAGCGCAGGCGCCGCCAGCGCTCCAGGCCAGCGACGACGCGCCCGTCTGGAACTACGAGCGGATCATCAGCGGCGACGAGGATCTTCTGTTGGCGTTGGTGTTCGAGCTCTCGCTACGCGGCGTCAAGCTCTGGCCCGATGGCGAGGGCGCATGCGCGGATCAGGGCACGAGCGCGACCAGCGAGGCCTACTCAGAACATCACGGCTCCGCCGATGCGGTCGTCTTGGTGGGCGAGTTCGACACGTTCTACGGACGTGCGTTCCCGGTCACCTGGTCGGCTGCCGTGGACTACGTGGGACAGCTGAGAGACAACGCGACGCTGAGCCGCCTCGGGGGCACCGAGCGCTCCTCCGGGACCCGCACTCCCGAGGGCGTGCTGCAGTATCTCCGCGAACGCCCAGATGCCGCCGAGAAGGTCTGGGCCGGCTTCGGCTCTGCGCTCCGAGCTGCGCTCAAGAGCTCACCTCGCCGCGATCGGCAGCAGCCCCAGCTCATCCGGTACAGCTACCTTCGAGGGCTCGACGGCATGTCGGTGGGTGGCGGCGCCGAGACCTCCGAGCAGTCGGCAACGGGCAGCAAGGACAGCGCGGGGGAGGAGCAGTGGCAGCAGCCGGTCGGCACCAGCCAGCTCGATTTTGTGCGCCGGCTCACGCGCACGCTCGAGGGCATCAGCGCCGAGGCAGACGGAGTCCGGTCCCGCATCGGCGCGATCGGCATCGTGGGTACTGACCCCTACGACAAGCAGCTGATCCTGCAGGCGTTGCGAGCTCGCATGCGCGGCGCGCCCGTGTTCAGCACCGACCTCGACGCGCGCCTGCTGCACGAGAGCCAATCCGCTTGGAGTCGCAACCTCATCGTGGCGTCCGGCTTCGGTCTGGAGCTCCGGCCCGAGCTGCAGCTCAACATCGCGCCCTTCCGAAGCGGTTATCAGACGGCGGCGTTCCTGGCCACGCGGTTGGCGGTCGGTGGCCCCCGGATCCTGGAACCGCGCCGCGACGCGGCGGCCGACGACAGCGACGCTCAGCCCCGAGCGGGCGCCCGCTGGCTACCGCCGCACGACTCACGCCCGCGTGTGTTCGAGGTGGCTCGCAACGGCGCCGTCGACCTGACGCCCCATGCCTTCTCCAGCCCGCTGCACCCGCCGGCGACGGCGCAGGTTCCAGACAGCCTGGGCATCGTGGCCGTCGCGATCATGGCCATCTGCCTGCTGCTTGCCACCAGCCGGCTGATCCCGACCCTGTCCCTGCTCTGGGGCAGCCCGAAGGGCAAGATCAGCTCAGACGACGCGACACACTGGCGTCGCTACCTCCTGGGCTTGCTCTTGCTCACGGCGAGCAGCTTGGGCGTGACCGCGTGGTTCCTGCTCAGCGTCGGCCCGCAGACAATTGACACGGGTGAGCCCGTGGCTCTCTTCGACGGTGTCAGCATCTGGCCCACGCTCGTCGTGCGGCTGCTCGTGCTGAACATCTGCCTGTACGGCATCGTGCTGGGAATCGGCGCGCTCGACCGCAACGCGGCGACCCTCGAACGCCGCTTCGGACTCAAGCGCGGGCAGGTGCAGAAGGCGACCTGGCGCGGCTTCCGCGATGGCTGGCTCTGGAACCTGGGCTTCGTCTCTGAGCCCAGGGGGCAGGGCCGCAGATCCGTCCAAACCGTCTGGGACACCTATCGGAGCAACAGCCAGCTCCGGTACACCTCGCTGCGCGTGGGCCTGCTCGTCGCGCTCTACATGGCCTTCGCGGCGGGACTGTTCGTCGTGTTCGGCTTCCCTCGCTCTCCCGCACGCGGCGAGTGGGCGCGCATGCTCGACCAGCTCACACTGATCGTCAGCGTCGTCGCGCTCGTGACGCTGATCCTGTTCATCGTCGACGTGACGCGCGAGTGCGAGCGCCTGGTGGAGTACCTCGCCAAGCGACAGAGTTCCTGGCCCCCCGCCAAGTGTTCGGCCCGCAACAACCGCCGGATCCTGGACGAGATGGCGGTCTCGGAGCTATTCGACGTGCAGTTCGTGGCGCGCCGGACACGAGTCGTGGGCGAGCTGATCGTGCTGCCGTTCGTGGCCCTGCTGTTCACGATCATCTCGCGCAATCAGCTCTTTGACGGCTGGGACTGGCCCGTGTCGTTGATCGTCGTGTTGGGGGTGCACGCGCTGTTCTCGATCTGCTCCGCCGTGCGCATGCGGCGCGCCGCCGAGCGCGTCCGCGCACAGTCGCTGCGGCGGCTCTCCGAACGCCTGACCCTGCACCTCGGCGGGATCAGCGAGGAGTCGAGGGCCATGGCCGAGCAGGTTCGCCAGCTCATGGAAGAGATCGCGGCGGTGAGTTCGGGGGCGTTTGCCCCGTGGAGCCGCAGCCCCGCGCTGCGCGCTCTGCTCATGCCGTTCGGCGGCGTCGGGGCGCTGGCGCTGATCGACATGCTGGCGCAGACCGGCGTCTGAGCGCGGCCGGCCCCCAGTCAGGCCAGGTACTTGCTCACCGCGTCGATCGGCAGGCCGGTCTGCCGCACGGCCGCCAGCGCCACGCCCTGCAGGGTCTCGCCCACGCCGCGCCAGCGTGCCTCGAAGTCGTCCAACTGCTTGCGTAGAGCGTCAATCTGGGCCGGGTCGGGGGCGCCCTCAGCGAGCTGCCCGCGCAGCTCGTCGAGACTCGACCGGAGCTGGCCGAGCGACTGCTCGTGCCGCTTCTGCTCGGCCTCGATCTGCTGACGGAGAAACCTGCCGAGCTGCTCGCCGAAGCTGTCGACGGACTCGCGCACCTCGCGCCGGATCTCGGGGATCTGCTTGTCGAGGATCGCGCTGGCCGTGGCGGGCACGTAGGGGCGGATCGACTGGTAGTAGCGTTCGAGTGACATGGATCAGGGGCTCCCTGCGGGGGCGAGCAGCACCGTGCTCGCGTCGCTCAAGCTGGTCTTCAGTGACGCGCGCTGATCGGCGACCCATACGTCCATCCTGGATAGGGCGTCCGTCGCCTTGGCGTTGATGCGGGTCTGGAGTTGGGTCGCGGCCATGGCGCCGAGTTCGTCACCCAGCAGGCCCCGCAGCAGGTGCCCGAAGGCCGTGTCCGACGTGAGGAACGCCCTGAGCTCCTGCGCCCCGCGAGCCATGCCCTGCGCGTAGTCGGACTGCGGCCCCACGCCTGCGGTGATCGCCGCGCTCGCGGCCGTCAGGTCGACCTCGCCCACGGGCGGCCGGTCGATGCGCTGATCGATCGACTCGAGCGCGGACTTGCGCACCGCCCGCAACTGATCGTCGGCCTCCAGGCGCAGCTTGCCCGCCTCGTACTCCATGCTCGCCAGGGTCGCGGACAGGTTGGCAGCGAGCTGATACTCGCGCTCGCGGCGCTGGGGCGACGGGTCGTTCCTGGCCGCTTGCAGCTCGCGGTGCATGCGCTCGAGTTCGCCCTTCAGGGCGTCCTCGAGGCGCTTGGAGACGAACGCCGCCAGCGCACGCCGCTTGTCGTCGGTCTGCTGCCAGACCTCGAGCTTGAGCTCGCTCAGCCGGTGTCTCCAGCTAGCCTGCAGCGACGACTCCGTCGCCGCGATCCACTTGGCGCTGAGCAGAGCCAGCGTCTCCCGGCTGCGCTCTTCGCGACGCTGGACGGCGCGGTCCATCTCACTCACCACGTTGATGGCCGCAGCCGGATCCGGCCGGAACAGGCCACAGCCCGTCGCCAACGCGATCAGCAACGGCAGCAGCGCACAGGTCCTGGTTCTCATGGGATCAGGGTTCCCTCGGCGAGACGGACGCGACGCCCTGCAGCGGCGCCATGACGTGGTCGGTGACTTCAGCGGCCAGCGCCGAAAAGTCCGGCGCGCGGTCGACCGCCGGCTCGGACTTGAGCACGCGCACGGCGTCCGGCGAGCCCTGCTTGTCTTCGTGGGTCTTCTGCTCATCATCGCTGCGCAGCAGGCGCTTGAAGATGTTGATCAGGAAGCCATAGATGTCGTCCG
>QNBX01000123.1 GCA_003644265.1 Planctomycetota bacterium | reverse complement strand
CGACCCGGAGCATCGCGTCGAGACCATGCTGGCGGCGCTCGGCCTGAGCGACCCCGAGGCGTCCTGCGGCGCGCTCTCGGGCGGCGAGCGTCGGCGCGTGGCCTTGGCGCGGCTGCTGATCGACTCCCCCGACCTGCTGCTGCTGGACGAGCCCACCAACCACCTGGACGTGGAGACCATCGCCTGGCTGGAGGACCTCCTGGCCGAGCGCAAGACGGCGCTGCTGCTGGTGACCCACGATCGCTACGTGCTCGACAAGGTCTGCGACCGCATCGTGGAGCTCGATCACGGGCGGCTGCGTGCGTACGAGGGCGGCTACGTCGAGTACCTGGAGCAGCGCGCCGCGCGGCTCGAGCAGGAGCGCCGCAGCGAGTCGGCGCGTTGCAACCTGCTGCGGCGCGAGACGGCCTGGATGCGCCGCGGCGCGCCGGCGCGCAGCACCAAGGCGCGCGCGCGCATCCAACGCTACGAGTCCCTGGTGGATGCCGCGCCGCCGATGCCTGACTCCGAGCTGTTGTTCAAGATCCCGTCCGGGCCGCGGCTGGGCACGCGCGTGGTGCACCTGCAGGGCGTCAGCCTGTCCTACGGCGAGCGCAGCATCATCAAGGACCTCGAGCTGGAGCTGTTGCCGGGCGCGCGGCTGGGCGTCATGGGACCCAACGGCGCGGGCAAGACCACCTTCCTCAAGCTCTGCACCCAGGCGCTGCAGCCCGACGCGGGCAGCGTGCGGGTGGGCGAGACGGTGCGCTTCGCGTCCATCGATCAGGAACGCACCGACCTCGACCCCCAGGCCACGGTCGTACAGGAGGTCGTGGGCGAGGGCACGGGCGTGCGCGTGGGCGAGCGCCTGCAGCGGGTCGAGAGCTTCCTGGACGGCTTCCTGTTCCCGGGCGAGCGCAAACACACCCTGGTGAAGGACCTGTCGGGCGGCGAGCGCAACCGCGTGCTGCTGGCCAAGCTGCTGCTGCAGGGCGGCAACGTGCTGATCCTGGACGAGCCCACCAACGACCTCGACCTGATGACGTTGCGGGCGCTCGAGGAGGCGCTGGTCGCTTTCGCCGGGTCGGTGATCGTGGTGTCCCACGACCGCTCGTTCCTCGACCGCGTGGCCAACCACGTGCTCTACCTCGACGGGCGCGGCACGCAGCGCGTCGACACGGGCATGGCGTCGGCCGTGATCGAGCGCGTTGCGCTGGCGCGGCAGGAGGCGCGACAGGCCGAGCGCGCCGAGCAGCGGGCGCGCGGCGGTGGCGGCAGCAGGCGCAGCGGCAGCGGAAAGGGCGGCGGCGGTACGCCGGGCGCTGATGCGCGCACGTCCACACCGGGCCTGGGCATGAGCCACGCGTCGGCACCCGATGCGGCGTCCCGCTCGCCTCGTCGACGCATCTCCAACTGGGAGCGGGACGAGCTCGCCAAGTTGCCCGCCCAGCTGGAGCAGGCTGAGGCCGCGCTGACGGCCTTGGAAGAGCGCCTCGCCGCGCCGGCGCTCTACACCGGCCCGGAGGCGGAGCGCCGCCAGGTGCAGGCCGAGCACACGACGGCCCAGGGCCGGGTGGCCGAGCTCTACCAGCGCTGGGAGCAGCTCGAGGCGCTCGACGGCTGACAGCGGTCACCCGGGGGCGCGCGCTGCGTCCCGAACTCGCTCCTCAGGCCGTGCTCTCGTGGGGCCAGCTGGCGGCGCGCTGCTGGAAGCTGAGGATGCGTTGGTTCTGGATCTCGCCGTCGCGGAGCTCGATGGCGCGACGGAGCGACTCGTTGACCGCCCAGGCCTCCGGCCCGCCCATGACGTCCGCCAGGAACGCGGTCACCACGGCGGACAGCTCGTGGCTGGCCGAGCGCCACAGGTAGCTGGGCGTGTGATCCACGGCGTAATACGTCACGGGCCCCGCGCTGAACGTCGGTCGCTCAAACGACGTGGGCTTGGCGAAGCTGAAGCCCATTCCCAGATCGCAGCTCACGTCCACGATCAGCGCGCCCTGCTGCAGCTGCTGCACGTCGTCGTCGGTGACGAACATGAGCGGCCTGTCGGTGTTCTGCAGGATGCCGTTGACGATCACGTCGCAGCGCTTGAGCACGTCGAGCAAGGGGCGCGCGCGGCCGTCGCTCTCGCGCACCTGGATCGGGCCGCCGTCCTGCGGCACGAGCATCTGCCCGTAACGGCAGCCGGGCACGCGATCGTGCACCGCCCACGCCGGCCGTTGCGTGTACACGCTGATGTCGGCCACGCCCAAGCCCTTGAGCGCGTAGATGGCGCCGCGACTCACGGCCCCGAAGCTCAGCACGGCGGCGCGCACGGGCGGGCCGTAGCTGCCGCCGTCACGTCCGGCCAGGCCCATGGCGTGCAGCACGCCGCAGTACCCGGCCATCTCGTTGTTGCGATAGAAGAGGTGCATGTCCTGGGCTCCGTCGCGGCTCCAGGTGTGCATGGCCTCCCAGGCGATGAGCGTCTGCCGCCGGTCGATGGCCACCTGGGTCAGCTCGCGCTGCTGCACGCAGTGCGGCCAGCCCCACAGCACGCCGCCCTCGCGTGCCAGCGCCAGGTCGGCGGCCTGCATCTTGGGCAGCAGCACGACGTCGCGCGTGGCCAGCAGCTCGTCGCGCGGGGCCACGCCGGCAAATAGCTGCTCCAGGCGCGCGTCCGGGATGCCGAAGGGCTCGGCGTAGCCCTGCTCAAACGTCATGTGCCTGCGCAGGCCCGGCGGGATGCCCTCGAAGTGGGCGGGGTCGATCGGTAGCCGCTGCTCGTTCTCCAGCAGCGACGACCCGATGACGGCGAGCTCGAGCGTGGTCATGGTTGGATCTCCGGCGTGTGCTCGGGCGGCGTGTCGCCGTGCCCCGCGTTGGGTTCGGGCTGTTCGGCGTGGGGCAGCACGCGCTCGCTGAAGGCCACCCCGGACGCCTCGAGCTCCTTCAGCACCGGCTCGTAGATGGACGGGTGCGTGGGAATCTGGCTGCCGGTGAGCGGGATCTCGTCGCACAGCAGCAGCTTGACCGCCACGGCTGTGGGCAGCCCCACGGTGCGCGCCATGGCGGTGGTGCCGTCGGGGTCACCGCGCTCCACCAGCGTGGAGGTGATGGTCTCTCGCGCGCGCTCCTGGCCGGGGTACTCGACCTCGAGCTCGTGGAACAGCACGATCATGTCCCGCTGCCCGGGCTCGAGCGCGAGCTTGTCCGCGAGCACGTCGATCATCATGGCCGCGGCGGTCTCGCCCTCACAGCCCGTGGGCTCGTCGGAGAGCAGCCCCAGCCAGCGCAGCTTCTCCATGATGGTGCCGGTGGGACTGATGCGCAGGAAGTTCCCCAGGCGCTGCTCGATGCTGGATCCCGTCACCGTCAGCGGCAGGTGCATCTCCAGCACCTCGGCGTAGCTGCGCCGCGCGAGGTCGGGGATGCGCAGGGTCTCGTTGGGCAGGCCGAGCCGCACGATCTGCGCCCAGGTCTCGCTCCAGCCCGGGTAGCGCAGCGTGCCGCGGATCATGGTCTGCGCATGCTCGAGCCCAAACGCCTGGATGTACGAGAGCGAGTCGCGGTTGGGGTAGGCCTCGAGCGTGCCCACGCCCGGCACGTCCACCGCCCAGGTGTGATGGAAGACGTGGTGAAAGGGCACGATCTTGATGCGGCCGTGCTCCATGTACTGCGCGCCGTACTCCGACGACATGACCACGTTGCGCGGGTTCCAGGTCACGATGTAGCGCAGCGGGTTCATGGGGCCGTCCGGCGCGGGGATGCCGGCACCGTACGAGCGGAACGAGGTGACGCAACCGCCCTCGCCGTGCAGCTTGCGGATGAGCCTCATGGCCGACATGTGATCGATCCCGGGGTCGAGTCCCAGGTCGGTGAGCAGCAGCACGCCTTTGCGCTGGGCGTCGGTCGAGAGGTCGCGCACCGCCTCGTCGTCGTAGCTCACCGAGAGCATGTGCCGTCCGTGCGCCACGCAGTCCCAGGCCACCAGATCCTGGAACACGGGCGAGAGCATGTTCACCACGACGTCGGCGTTCTTGATCTGGGCCGAGCGCAGACTGGCGTCGTTCACGTCGAAGGCGATCGCGCTTCCGCGCGGGTGCGCGCCCACGAGCGATTGAGCCTGCTCGACGTCGAGGTCGCCCACGGTCACGAACCAGTCGTGCCGGCCGGCCAGCTCGAGCAGGTGGGCGATGAGGAATGGCGAGCTCTTGCCCGCGCCGAGTACGAGGACCTGTTTCACGGAGCGAATCCAGGAAGGCTCTGGGATGGGGGGACGGGTCGCGTGCGGGCGGCCCGCTGAGATCGCATCATAGGCTCGCGGTGTGCGACCGCGCGACGCGCTCGATCGCTATGATGTGCGGCATGTTCGATCCCAAGACAGATCTGCTGTGCACGCTGCTGGAGCCGCTCGCCGATGGGGCCTCGGACAACTGGGCGGGTGCTCGCACGGCCCTGGACTCCGCGAGCGAGGCCGAGGGTGACGTGCTCACGCTGGTGGAGGCGCGCGACGCGGCCGGGCTGCGCGCCCTGCTCGACGCCTGGACCAGCGGTGAGAGCTTGCGCCCGCTGCACGACCGGGGCGTGCTCAAGCGCGCGGTGAAGGCCTTCCGCAAACGGCTCAAGCTGGCGCGGCTCGATCAGGAGTCACGCATCGGCGGGCCCATGAGCTCGGGCCAGAAGTCGGGCATCGTGGCGGTGGAGGCGCCTGACCAGTATCCGCCGGACGTGTGGGCCGAGATCGTGCGGCAGGGGCGCCTGCTGGACGCGGGCCACCGTCAGCTGGAGCTGCCACCGGAGGCGTGAGCGCCCGCAGCCGCGCCCGCACCGCAGCCGCGCCCGCACCGCAGCCGCGCCCGCACCGCAGCCGCGCTCGCTCTCGCGCCCGTCAGGCGCCCGCGGGCTTGGACTTGATGCTGAACACGGCGCCGGTCGGGTCGGTGATGACCGCGAAGGTCCCGTCGGGTGTCTCGGTGGGGGGCACGCAGATGTTGGCGCCCAGCTCCGTCGCCTGCTTGGCCACGGCCTCGGTGTCGTCCACGCGGATGTAGGTCATCCAGTGCGGCGGGGTGTCGCCCCACATCTCGCCCAGCATGGGCACCATGCCGGCGCGCGGCTCGCTGCTGCTGGCGAACTGCGTGTACTCCACGTCGCACTGATCCATCTTCTTGCCCGTGTGCTCCCAGGCAAACAGGCCGTTGTAGAAGGCCTTGGCGGCGTCGGCATCGCGGGTGGCCAGCTCGTTCCAGCAGAACGTGCCGGCGATGTCGGGCAGCGGGCTGGAGCACTTGTCGGGCAGCTCCTGGAACACGGCGAAGGTGGCGCCACCCGGGTCTTGCAGCACGGCCATGCGCCCCACGTCGGGGATGTCCATGGGCGGCATGCAGACCGTGCCGCCCAGCTCGCTGGCCTTGGCCGCGGCGGCGTCGGCGCCCTCCACGCTCACGTAGCCCATCCAGTTGGGCGGCACGCCCTCGAACTGCGGGCCCTTCTGCTCGTACATGCCGCCAATGTGCTGCTCGCCGATCCAGATCA
The DNA here is from genome assembly GCA_003644265.1 of Planctomycetota bacterium. Next base: position 8,058 of record QNBX01000123.1, on the reverse strand, counting down.
GCGTGTAGACACCCATGTCTCCCATGGCCTCGTCGGTGAGCCTCCAGCCGAACAGCTTGGAGTAGAACGTCTTGGCGGCGGCGAGGTCGCTGGTGCCCAGCTCGTTCCAGGTGAACTGGCCGGGCGTGTAGGTGCTGGCGCTGGTCATGGGGTCGCTCCTGTCGTGCCTGTGGTCGCGGATCGTGACGTGGTCGGGGCGGCCATGGTAGTCGGGACTTGCCTCTTTGGGCGCGGCGAGTCAGCGGCGTGATCGGGGTTGGGGCGCGCCGTCCATGCGCATGCTCGCGTCGCTCAGACCGGGACTGTTTGTTCCGCGCCGTGCTCGCTAATCAGCGCTACGCTTGGGCGTGGCTGGGCGCCGGCCTCGGCTCGCCCGAGCGGACGCTCCCGGCTTGAGCCCGCCCGGAACGCGACCTGGCCGCGCGCTGGGCCACAATGACGAAGAGCGCGTTCTGGAGGTCCGAAGCATGAGCAACCTGTGGGTGCAACGCGGGCTTGCGGTCTTGCTGCTCATGCTGAGCGGCGTGTCCCCGGCCCAGGTGGTCATGTATGAGGTGCCGGGGCGGTCAGCCATCGTCACGCTGGGCGACCTGAACAGCGATGGCGTTCCTGACCTGGCTGTGAGCGGCGTCGTCGACGTCGTGGTGCGCGTGATCTCGGGCGCCGACGGCGGCGTGTTGCAGACCATCCATGGCGCGGGGACGGGCTTCGGCACCGCGCTGGCCGCCCCCGGTGACCTGACGGGTGACGGCCTGCCCGACCTGGTGGTGGGCTCGCCGGGCAGCGGCTTGGTGCAGTTCATCGATCTGGCCAGCGGTGAGGTCTTCGACGAGGTCACCGGCGGCGCCCTGGTCCTGATCGGCCTGGGCACCTCGCTGGCGGTACTGCCCGATCTGGACGGCGACGGCGTGGCGGAGCTCGCCGCGGGCGCGCCGGGCGGTCTCAGCCCTGACTCCCACGGCACGGTGCTGCTGATTTCCGGCGCCACCCGCGACCTGCTCGGAGCGCTGCGCTCCCCGAAGCTGGTGCTGCCTGGTCCGGACCATTTCGGGTATGCGCTCGCGCGCGCGGGCGACCACGACGGCGACGGCCTGGACGACCTGCTGGTGGGGCAGCCGGGCTTGTTTGTCTTCGGCGGACCGGGGTCCGTGTACGTCTATGGCAGCGGCGGCTTGCTGGCCCCAGGCGCGGTGCAGCCCCTGCGCACCTATGCCGGCGCCGTGGCGGACTTCGGGAAGGCTGTGGCATCGCCGGGCGACGTGGACGGCGACGGCACACCGGATGTGTTGATCGGCGCGCCCATGGGCCTGGAGCAGCCCACCAACGAAGGCCAGGCCGTGCTGCTGTCGGGGGCGGATGGCAGCACCATTCATGTCCTCGATCCGAGCTGCCCGACCTACGCCTTCGGCACCGGCGTGGCCGCCCCGGGCGATCTCGACCTCGACGGCGTGCCCGACTTGCTCGTGGGCGGCCCCGGGGTGTTTCTCTTTACCGAGCTCGGGCGTGCCCAGGTCTACTCGGGCGCGACGGGGGACACGCTCTACGAGTTCACGGGAGCGAGCTCGCTCCTGGGCGGCTTCGGCCAGATGGTGGCCGATCTGGGCGACCTCACGGGGGACGGCGTGCACGAGTTCGCCATCGCGGGCTCCCCCGACGAGCCGTTGCGGGTGTACTCCGCGCAGGGCGTCTGGACCGAGCTCGGTATGGCCCTGGCGGGAGCTGCCGGCGAAGCCCGCATGACAGGCTCGGGCTACCTGCAGGGCGACGACAGCTTCCAGATCCGTGTCGAGCAGGCGCCGCCCAGCGCGCCCGCCGTGCTCTTCGTGGGGTTCGGCTTCGGCGCCACGCCGTTCCTGGGCGGTGTCATGCTGCCCGAGTGGGTCGCCACAGCCGAGGGGCTGACCACGAGACCGAACGGCACGCTGTGGCTCAGCGGCCGCTGGCCGCCCGACGCGCCCTCGGCTGCGTTCTACACGCAGATGTGGTTCGTCGACCCCAGCGGCCCGCAGGGGGCCAGCGCCAGCAACGGACTCAAGGCCCACGCGCCATAGGCCGGTCTCAACCTAGGGTGCCGCCCGGCTCCAGGGCGCCTGCGTCGTCTGCTGCTAGCGGAGAGCTGCTGGCCGGGCAGCCGCGCTCCGGCCGCCCTCAGCTCGCGCCGCGGCTCGCGTTGATCTTGTAGCGCAGCAGCATGGCGTCCACGGGGCCGGTCTTCACGGGCCAGCGCTGGTCGCTGCGCATGCCGATCAGGCGCGTCAGGTTGGGCGCGCCCGACAGCACGTGGGCGTCGGCGCCGGGGCACGCGCGCAGGGCCTTGGCCAGGGCTCGCCAGCTCTCCTCGACCTGCTCGGAGAGGCGCTCGCCCCAGGGCGGGTTGCTGAACAGCCAGCGCACGTCGTTGGGCGGGCGCCAGGTGGCGGCGTCGGCCTCGTCGACGCGCACCAGCTCTTGCAGGTCGGCGTCATGGATGGCGCGCCGCGCCAGGGACACGGCGCCGGCGTGGTTGTCGGCGCCGAAGAAGCGCGCCTCGATGCTGGGGCGCTGCCGCTCGAGCGCCTCGCCCACCAGCGCAGCCCAGGCGGCCTTGTCGAAGTCGGGCCACTCGGTGAAGGCGAAGCGGCGGTCGAGCCCCGGCGCGCGGTCCTGAGCGATCCAGGCGGCCTCGATCAGGAACGTGGCCGAGCCGCACATGGGGTCGACCATGATGCCCGTGCCGTCGTAGCCGGCTTGCAGCAGCAGGCCCGCCGCCACGGCCTCGTTGAGCGGGCTCTTGACCTGGATCGGGCGGTAGCCGCGCTTGTGCAGGCTGTCGCCGGAGAGGTCGCGGGCCAGGGTGGCCTTGCCCTTCACCAGGCGCAGGCGCAGGGGCAGGATGGGGGTGTCGCGGTCGACGTTGGGGCGCCGGCCGAAGCGCTCGCGCAGGCGGTCGCAGACGGCGTCCTTGGTCTTGAGCGCCACGTAGCCGCTGTGGGTCAGGACCGAGTCGCGCACCGTGGCGTCCACCGCCAGGGTGTCGTCGGGGGAGATCCACTGCTCCCAGGGCAGGCCCACGATGCCGTCGTAGAGGTCGCTCTCCACGTCCACGTCGAACTCGGCCAGCACCTCCTGCACGCGCACGGCGGAGCGCAGCCAGAGGCAGGCGCGGTAGCCCATGACCTGGTCGCCCGTGGCGGTGACGCCGCCGCGTCGGCGCTTGACGTCGCCGGCGCCCAGATCGAGCAGCTCGTGCTCGAGCACCCGCTCAAGGCCGAGGGTGCAGGGGATGTCGTAGGTGCGTATGTCGCTCACGGGGTCGGTACGGTACACCACCGCCGGACCCCTCCGCGCCTCCCCGTCGCGATGCTGCCATGACCCTGCTGCTCCAGGACCTGCGCGTGCCGCTCGATGTGGAGGGGGCCTCGCCCGCGGATCTGGCCAGCCATCGGCTGGGGGTGCGCCTGGAGGACGTGCGCGTGGTGCGCAAGTCGCTGGACGCGCGGGCCGGCCGCGAGCCGGTCTTCATCTACACGCTGGAGATCGAGACCTCGCCCGAGCTGGAGGATGCGCTGCTGCAGGGCAAGCGCCGCCGGCAGCTGCGGCAGCCCAAGCCTGCGCCGCCCGCAGCCGTGCCGCCCGACGACCGCGCGCCGCTGCCCGGGCGGCCGGTGATCGTGGGCAGCGGGCCGGCGGGTCTGTTCGCCGCCTGGGGGCTGGTGCGCGCGGGCTTCCGTCCGCTGCTGTTGGAGCGCGGGCCCGACGTGACCGCGCGCGGAGTGCGTTGGCATGCGTTCCTGAAGGGCGGCGCCTTCGACCCCGAGTGCAACCTGCTCTTTGGCGAGGGCGGCGCGGGCACCTTCAGCGACGGCAAGCTCACCACGCGCATCAAGGACCCGCGCGTTGGCGTCGTGCTGGACGTGCTGGCCGAGCACGGCGCGCCCGAGTCGGTGCGCTGGCTGGCCAAGCCCCACGTGGGTTCCAACGCTTTGCCCGCCATCATCCGTCGCTTGCGTCGCGGGCTGCAGGCGGCTGGCGCCGAGGTGCGCTTCGACACGCGCGTCGACGACCTGATCGTGCGCGACGACCGCGTGCTGGGCGTGCGCTGCGGTGACGAGACCATCGACACCGGCGCGCTGGTGCTGGGGGTGGGGCACTCGGCGCGCGACACGCTGGGCATGCTGCTCGAACACGGCGTGCAGGCCGAGGCCAAGCCCTTCCAGCTGGGCCTGCGCATCGAGCATCCCCAGGCGCTGGTGGAGCGCTGGCAGTACGGCCGCTCGTGCGGACACCCGGCGCTGCCCGCCGCGGAGTACAGCCTCAGCTCGCGCGACCGCTCCGGCGCGCGCATGGACGTGCACAGCTTCTGCATGTGCCCCGGCGGCGAGATCCTGCCGTCCACCGAGAAGCCGGGCTTTCTGTGCGTGAACGGCGCCAGCCCCGCCGCGCGCGACGGCGCCTTCGCCAACAGCGGTCTGGTGGTGACGTTGGAGCCGTCGTCATTCGGCGCCGACCCGCGCGCCGGTATGGCGCTGCAGGAGCACCACGAGGCGGCCGCCTTCCGCCTGGGCGGCGGCGACTTCGGCGCGCCGGGCCAGCGCGTGACGGACTTCCTGGCGCGTCGGGTCTCCCAGACGCTCGGGCCCACCAGCTATCCGTTGCCCGTGCGCCCCGCGTTGCTGGACGAGGTGCTGCCCGACGGCGCCGCCGAGGCCCTGCGCGCCGCGCTGACCGAGGTCGAGCGCCGCATGCCGGGCTACGCTGGCGCCGAGGCCATGCTGGTCGGCCCCGAGAGCCGCTCCAGCGCGCCGCTGCGTATCGCGCGCGACGAGCACACGCTGGAGTCTCCCAGTCACCCCGGCCTGTACCCCGTGGGCGAGGGCGCGGGTCACGCCGGCGGCATCATGAGCGCCGCGGTGGACGGCCTGCGCGTGGCCGAGGCGCTGGCGCTGCGCTTCGCGCCGGGGGCCGTGGCGGCGGAGTAGGGCGCCGCGCCGGGATTGCGGGCCGAGCGGGCACCGGTGCCACGCGCCGCGAGCGCAGCAGGGGACGACGCCGCTAGCGCATCACGGGGCGCTGCACTCCGCGGACCTTGTTGCGTAGTTGGATGAAGTCCACCAGCACCTGGGCCGCCTCGCGCGCAAACGGGTCGGCCTCGGCCAGATCGGGCGCGTGATCGGGGAGCTGCAACGCGTCCTCCGTGGAGCTGTCGTCGCCGCTCGCGCTGGCCCCTTCAGCGGTCTCCACGCCGGCCTCATCAGCGGTCTCGTCCGCGTTGAGCTCGTCGAGCGACGCCAGCGGCTCCAGCTCCAGGGCGGCGCGGCGTCGATTCTCGATGGCCAGCAGACGCGCGTCGGTGGCGTCGCTGTCGAGCTTGCGCGCGTGCTCGTTGAGCGAGATGCTCTCGCGGGCGCGCAGCTCCTGGCTGAGCTCCAGCCGCTCCACCACCGCCACCAGCTCGGGCTCCTCCTGCAAGCGCTGCTGGTGCCGCTCGGTGAGCTCGTGACCCATGGCGGCAAAGTCGTGCGTCTTCTTGGGCTTGAACTTCGCCGGCGGGATGGACTCCCAGGGCAGGGCGCCGTCCAGCGCGCTCTCGCCGATCTCGTCTTCGTTGTAGAGCGAGGGGAAGAGCACGTCGGGCAGCACGCCCATGTGCTGCGTCGAGCCGCCGGAGAGCCGGTAGAACATGGCCTGGGTCAGCTTGAGCTGACCGTCTTCGAAGGGCACCAGGGCCTGCACTGAGCCCTTGCCAAACGTGCGCGAGCCCAGCACCAGGCCGCGCTTGGTGTCCTGCACGGCGGCGCTGAAGATCTCGCTGGCGGAGGCCGACAGGCGATCCACCAGCACACCCATGGGGCCGCTCCAGAGCGGGCTCTCGGGCGGCGCGGGGGCCACGTCGACGCGCTGATCGACGCCGCGGATCTGCACCACCGGTCCCTTGCCCAGGAACAGCCCTGTGAGCTCCTGGGCCTCGAACAGCGAGCCGCCGCCGTTGCCGCGCAGGTCCATGACGATGCCGTCCACGTCGTCGTCGGCCAGCTCGCGTACCAACGCCGCCACGTCGCGCGTGGCGCTCCTGTACTCGGGGTCGCCGGCGCGGGCCGCCTCGAAGTCGATGTAGAAGGTGGGCAGGTGGATCACGCCCACGCGCCAGGGGCCGTCGTCGCGCACGAGCTCGATCACCTCGGAAGTGGCGGCCTGCTCCTCCAACCTGACCTCGTCGCGGGTGATGTCGATCACGCGCAGCGCGGCGCCGTCGCCCTGGCCGGCGGGCAGCACCGACAGGCGCACCACCGTGTCCTTGGGCCCGCGGATCAGCTCCACGATCTCGTCGTTGCGCCAGCCCACCACGTCCACGCTGTCGCCGCTGGCGCCCTGACCCACGGCCACGATGCGGTCGGCGGCCTTGAGCCGGCCGTCCTGCTCAGCCGGGCCGCCGGGCACGATGCGCTCCACCTTGCAGTACTCGCCCTCGCTGCCCAGCATGGCGCCGATGCCCTCCAACGAGAGGCTCATGCGGATGTCGAAGTTCTCGGCGTCGCGCGGCGGGAAGAACTCGGTGTGCGGGTCGAAGTTGTGGGTCACCACGTTCATCCACACGCGGAACACGTCGCCCGCGTCGACCTGCCCCAGCCGCCGGCGCTGGCCTGTGTAGCGCCGCTCGAGGACGTCCCTGATCTTGTCCGGCTCGCGCTCCGCCAGGCGCAGCCCCAGCACCTCGTTCTTGAAGCGCAGCCCCAGCAAGTGCGCGGCCTCGGCGGCGTCCGCGGGCCAGGGCGCCTCGCTTCGATCGAGGAGGAGCGTCTCGTCGCCGTCGAAGCTGAGCGCGTCCAGGCGTCCGTCCAGGCCGTCGACGAGCGCGTCGAGCTCGGCCAGGCGCCGCTCTCGCAGGCGGTTGAACATGCTGAAGGCCGGCTCCAGGTCTCCTGCCAGCAGGGCCTCGTCCAGCCCGCCGCGCCAGGGGTGGAACTGCTCGATGTCGCTGGCGAGCAAGAACAGGCGCGAGGGGTCGATGGCCTTCAGGTAGGCGTCAAACAGGGCCTCGGAGGAGAGGTCCTCGACGCGCTTCTGCACGTAGTGGCTCTTGGTGAGCTTGGACATGATGCGCTCGGCCGTCAGCACCTGCTCGGGACTGGGCTCGAGCGCGGCCAGTTCGTCGGCGGCCAGGGCGAGGGGCGCCGCCAGGCTCAGGGCCAGCAGCATCCAGGCGATCAACGCGGCGCGGTACGAGGAGGTCATGCGAGGCTCCGGGAGGTGCGCATACTCTAGCCTGGAGTCCTGGCCGGGTCTCGCGGCGCTCGCTACGATGGCAGCCCGGGCGGATCGGACGCTGCGTCTGTGCCTCGCGTCCGTTCTTCACCCGCCCCCAGCCGGGCCGCCCTCCTGGGCGCCCCGAAACCGACCCCCGGAGGAATCATGGCTCTCATCCCCATGCGCGTTCTGCTCGACCACGCCGCCGAGAACGGCTACGGCGTGGCCGCCTTCAACGTCAACAACATGGAGCAGATCCAGGCCATCATGATGGCCGCTGAGGAGACCGAGTCACCGGTCATCGTGCAGGCCTCGCGCGGCGCGCGGGCCTACAGCAATGACAACTACCTGCGCCATCTGATGTTGGCCGCGGCGGAGCTCAACCCGAAGCTCCCGGTGGCCATGCACCAGGACCACGGCAACTCGCCCGAGACCTGCAAGAGCGCCATCGAGCTGGGCTTCACCAGCGTCATGATGGACGGCTCGCTGGAGGCCGACGGCAAGACCCCCGCCAGCTGGGACTACAACGTCAGGGTCACCAAGGACGTGGTCGACTTCGCCCACGCCCGCGGCGTGACGGTGGAGGCCGAGCTGGGCTGCCTGGGCGGCATCGAGGACGGCCAGGGGGCGGGGCTCTCAGAAGAAGAGGCCCAGGACCACCTGACGGATCCCGAGGAGGCCGGGCGCTTCGTGGCCGAGACGGGCTGCGACGCGCTGGCGGTGGCCATCGGCACCAGCCACGGCGCCTACAAGTTCAAGAAGAAGCCCACGGGCGACGTGCTGAAGATGGACCTGATCGAGGACATTCACCGGCGCCTGCCGAACACGCACCTG
>QNBX01000122.1 GCA_003644265.1 Planctomycetota bacterium | reverse complement strand
GTGAGCCAGACCGACCGCAACCTGATGGGTGTTCGCCCCGGCGACGGGCGCGGCGTGCACTTCCTGCAGACCGACGCGACCATCGCACCGGGCAGCTCGGGCGGTCCGCTGATCACGCTCACCGGCGCGTGGGTGGGCGTGAATACCCTGGGCTCCACCATGGCGTCCGGGCTCAACTTTGCCGTGCCCAGCCGCGAGGTGGTGGAGTTCCTGGAGGCGCTGACCACGGGCACGGGGCGCTGGGTGGAGTGAGTGAGGGTGGGCGCTGCGCTCGTGACCTGCGCTCGACCGGCCGCGCCTCCGTGAGGCGGCGCGAACGGTTCCCGTTCAGCGACGCAGCAGGAACACGTCCTTGCGGGCGTTGCCGTCCTCACCCGCCAACAGGTTGGTGGCCTCGGATTCGAATCCGACCCACTTGCCGCGCGCCGACACGCTCGCCAGCGTGCTGACGTCGTTGGCCTCCACGGCATCGGGACCGAGGCTCACGCGCGCGGTCTGGCCCTTCTTGACGTCGCGCACGAAGACGTCCTGCTTGCCGTTGGCGTCACCTGGCACGAGGTTGGTGGCATAGCTCTGGAAGGCGACCACGCGGCCCTCGGGCGAGATGGCGGGGAGGACGCTGGCCGAGTTTCCGGCCTCGCCCTCGCTGTTCTTGCTCACCAGGATGGTGCTGCCCTTCTTGAGGTCGCGCAGGAAGATGTCGGCGCCGCCGGTGTTGGCTTCAGCCACCAGGTTCATGGCGTCGGAGCGGAACGCCAGGTAGCGACCGTTGGCAGAGATCGAGATGTCGGGGCCGCTGCGGGGCGGGAGCGTCGCGCCCTTGATCTGCTCGCCCTGGGAGCCGTCGCTGGCCACGCTGGCTCGCACGATGGTGTGCTTCTTGGCGTCGACCACGTAGACGTCCTCGAAGCCGTTGGTGTCCTCGGGTACCAGCGCCGCTCTGGTGGTGAAGGCCACGAAGCGACCGTTGCCCGAGATGGCAGGCGCGACGCAGTCCTGGTCCGCCTGCCCGCCGTCAGAGGCCAGGCTGAGGCGCGTCGTGGTGCGCTTCTTGCGGTCGCGCAGGAAGATGTCGCGCTTGTTGTTGCTGTCTCCCGGGACGAGTTGGGTCGAGGTCGACTCGAAGGCCACATGGCGGCCGCTCTTGCTCACCGCGGCGGCGCTGCTGTGGCCGCTGACCGCCTCGCCCTCCGAGCTGACGGAGATGCGCTCGGTGATCTTCTTCTTGCGGTCGAAGAGGAACACCTCGGAGGTGTTGGCCACGTCGGGCGTGACGATCTGGGTGTCCGCGCTGTCGTAGGCCACGAAGCGACCGGAGCCAGCGATGGCGGGGCGCGTGCAGCTCAGGCTCGGGTCTCCACCGCCCTCGACGCGCGACACCTGGAGCGTCAGGTCTTTGCGCGCGTCGTAGAGGTAGATGTCGTTGGAGAAGTCGCCCTCGGTCTCGAGCAGGTTGGTCGACTTCGACTCGAACGCGATCCAGCGTCCGCTGGCTGACAGCTTCGGTCGCAGGCCGCCGAAGTCCGGCTCGTGATCGGTGCTCCAGCCCGGGATGCGCTGCACCTCCGCCTTGGGGAACTTGGGTCCCATGGCGAGCAGGGTCCCAGCCAGCGCGAGCGCGATCAGGCAGCGTCGTCTCTCGGGCGTGTTCATGCGTTCGGCCTCCGTCATGGTGGATCGGTGCCGCGTCCTCAGCCCCCGGCCCGTACCCACGCGTCCCAGTCCAGCAAGAGCTGCGCCTCCGTAGTCTGCAGCGCGGCGAGGACCTGCGCGTTGGTGGTGGCTGCCAGCAGCGCCAGTGTACCCTCCCGTCCGAGCCGGCTGTCGATGTAGCGCGCCAACGAGCCGCACACGCCGTAGCGCCAGCGTCCCGACCAGGCTGTAGCGAGCGCATCGGGGCCCTGACCGGCTTCGAGCGCCGCGGCGTGAGCTCCCGATCGGGGGCGCCTCAGCGGGCCAGCCCACGCTATCGAAGACTGGGCAGTACTGGGCAAGGCGCATAGGATGTGCGTCAGGTTCCCATCGGGCGGAGCCCGCCAGTGGACCAACGCGCCGGGCACAGCCGTGACCGACGCGGCGCGGGACCGCCCTGCCGGCTGGCTTCCGCATCGCGGGGGTGGCTGGGGGGCCTGAGCATCGACTGACATCCTCTGGAGGCATCCAACATGCGCAGCTTCAGCCTGATTTGCATTCTTGTCGCGGCACTGACCGCTCCCCTCTTTGCCGGCGTCAGCGGCACTCCCACCGTCGTCATCAACGAGGTCGACGCCGACCAGACCAGCACCGACAGCGTCGAGTTCTTCGAGCTGTTCGGCACCGGCGGCATGGACCTGACGGGCTTGTTCGTCGTGCTCTACAACGGCAACAGCGGCGGCGACGCCGAGTACAGGACGTTTGACCTGGCCGGTCAGAGCGTCCCGGCTGACGGCTACTTTGTCGTGGGCGCGGCCACCGTCGCCAACGTCGACTACACGCCGGGCAACTTCCCGGCCACCAACGCCATCCAGAACGGTGCGGATGGCATGGCGCTGTACTTCGACCCCAGCGGGACCCTGTCCGACAGCGATTTCGACACCTTCGCGGCCGCGCCGCCAGCCGGCGCCCAACTCGTGGACGCGTTGGTCTACGACACCAGCGACGACGACGACGCGGCGCTGCTGTCGGCCCTGGGCCTCTCTGGCCCGCAGGTCAATGAGAACGAGAACGGCAACAAGGACACCGAGTCCAGCGGCCGCTGCCCCGACGGCGGCGCGGCCTTCGACAGCAGCACCTATGCGCAGGCCCTGCCCACGCCGGGTGGTCCCAACAACTGCGCGGCCCCCAGCGCCTGGAGCGATCAGGGCAACGCCCTGGCCGGCGTCAGTGGCGACCCGCTGCTGAGCGGCACGGGCGACCTGACGGACGGCTCGGCCAACAGCGCCGACCTGACCAACGCCGCGCCGGGCGCCACGGCCGGTCTGTTCCTGGCGTTCGAGAGCAACCCGGTGTCCTTCAAGGGCGGCACGCTGATGCCGGTGCCGTTCCTCGATCCGGTCATCTTGCCTACCAACGGAAGCGGAGAGATCCTGCTGCCGTTCGTCATGCCGCCGGCCATCCCGGCGGGCGTGGAGATCTGGGTGCAGTGGCTGATCCAGGACGCCGCCGCCATCCACGGCGTCTCCATCAGCAACGCGATCATGGGGCTCACCCCCTGATGCAGCACTGATCGCGTGACGCGCGGTCGCTGATGTCCTGGCGATCGACGCGGCGCAGCGCACGAGGGGCGTCGGGGCCAGCGCGGCTCCGGCGCCCTTTGTCATGTGAGCGGGGAGCGTGTGTGTCAGCCCGCGCCGTCGCCCGTCGCCGCGGGATCGGCCAGCGTGTGCAGCTGTTTCGCCGGCGTGAACTGCAACGACTCGGAGTTGAGGCAGAAGCGCAGGCCCGTCGGCGGCGGGCCGTCCTCGAACACGTGCCCCAGGTGGCCGTCGCAGCGGGCGCAGGTGATCTCCACGCGCAGCATGCCGTGGGCCTCGTCGCGCGTCTCGTGCACGTTGCCCGCGCCGATGGGCTGGAAGAAGCTGGGCCAGCCCGTGCCCGAGCTGAACTTGGCGGCGCTGGAGAACAGCGGCAGCCCGCAGCACACGCAGACGTAGACGCCCTCTTGCTTGTTGTCCAGCAGCGTGCCGCAGAAGGGGCGCTCGGTGCCGGACGCGCGCACCACCTCGAATTGCTCGGGGGTGAGCTGCGCGCGCCACTGCTGTTCGGTCTTCTCGATCCGGGGCGAGTCGACCGGGCCCACCAGCTCGCCGGAGGTGTTGAACACGAAGACGGAGACCATGGGCGTTCTCGAGTGCGCGGGGCAATGGAGCTGCCGAGCATACGCGGGGCGTTGGGCGGCGGCTCTTCGGTGTCCGCTGCGCACACCGCCCTGGCGGCGCGGCCCCGAGCGGCGCTGCACTCAGCCCCCGGGCCAAGCACGACGCTGCAGCGCCCCCACGCCGGCGGTCCGCTGATCTGCGGTTGCGGCGAGCGCGCGTTCGACGTGCAATGGCAGCCATGCCCGCCGGAGACGATCTCACGCGCCTGCTCGCCGCCACGGCCGCGGGGGACGCCGTGGCCAGCGAGGCCCTGCTAGACCAGGTCCACGGCGAGCTGGTCATGCTGGCTCGCTGTCACATGTCCAACGAGCGGCCGGGGCACACGCTGCAGGCCACGGCGCTGGTGTCCGAGGCCTGGCTGCGGCTGGCCGGCGACGGCGCGCCCTTTGCCAACCGCGCGCACTTCGTCGCGGCGGCGGCCGAGGCCATGCGGCGCATCCTGATCGAGCACGCCCGCGCCCGCGGCCGGGTCAAACGCGGCGGGCGCGCGCGGCGCGTGCCGCTGGCGGGCGTCGACCTGGCCGGCGAGGTGCAGCTGGACCAGGTGCTGGCCGTGGACGAGGCCATCGAGCGCCTGGAGCAGCGCGACCCCGAGCTGGCCAAGTTGGTGCGCCTGCGCTTCTACGCCGGTCTCGATGTGCGCGAGACCGCCAGCGCCCTCGACGTCAGCGAGCGCACCGTGCGTCGCGAGTGGGCCCTGGCGCGGGCCTTCCTGGCCAAGGAGCTGGGCGCGGACCGGGGCGGCTGAGGGCCAGCTCCGCGCGGCGCTCACCAGCTCGTCACAGAAAACCCCGGCGAGGCCGGTTGCCAACTCCTACGCCTCGTAGTACTACAGGGCGTAGGACATCTCTCGCCACCCCTGAGGACGCCATGGGACCGCCCCCCAAGCTGGTCAGCGACACCGAACTCCAGATCCTCAAGGTGCTCTGGCAGCTGGGCGAGGGCACCGTGCGCGACGTGCTGCGCGAGGCGGAGGTGCAGGGCCGCGACTGGGCCTACACCACCGCCCAGACCCTGCTCAACCGCCTGCAGGACAAGGGCTTCGTGGCCAGCGAGAAGCGTGGCCGGGCCTTCCTGTTCCGCGCCGCGGTGAGCCGTGACGACCTGCTGGGTCGCAGCCTGAAGCAGCTCGCCGAGCGGGTCTGCGACGGGGCCTCGCTGCCGCTGCTGCTCAACCTCGTGCATGGCGCGGGCTTCTCATCCAAGGAGCGTGAGGCCTTTCGTGAGCTGCTCGACCGCCTCGACCGTGAGGAGCTGAACTGATGACCACCTGGCTGCTGTGGAACACGGTTGTGGCGTCGGCGCTGGCGCTGATCGTCGGGCTGATCTGCCGCTTCAACGCCGGGCGCCCAGCGCTGTGTCACTCGCTCTGGCTGCTGGTCTTCGTGGCGTTGGTGGCGCCGCCTGTGCCGCTGGAGTTCGCTCCCGGCGCCGCCCTGCGCGACAGCCTGGCGAGCTGGAGCGGGCTGGCCGCTGAGCTGCCGGGAGACGACCTGGCCGCTCTGGACGCGGCCGCGCTGGCGCCCGACGCGAGCGCTGTCGAGTGGGACGCGGCCGCCGGCCGCCCCGCGCCGGACAGCGGGGCGACGGTCTTCGGGCTGCTGTCCGCGCCGGCCGCTCCGAGCCTGCTCGATCGGCTCGCGTCGCTGCCGCGGGGCACCTGGCTCGCGCTGGCCTGGGCGCTCGGGACGCTGTGGGTGCTGGCCAGCCAGTGCACGCGCATCCGGGCCTTCCAGGGCAGCCTGGCCCGCTGTGAGCTGGCCGATCCGAGCCTGACCCGCTCCGTCTGCGCCGTGGCCTTCCGCCTGGGCATCACGCCTCCCGACGTGAGCGTCATGCGCGGCGTGGGCTCGCCCTCCGTGTGGTGCTTCGGCCGCGCGCGCCTGCTGTGGCCCTGCGCCGACGGCGCCGCCCTCGCCAGCGCTCGGGGCGACCCTGCCTTGATCGCCCACGAGCTGGCGCACATCGCCCGCCGCGATCACTGGGTCGCGCGCGCCGAGGTGCTGGCCATGGTGCTGCTCTGGTGGCACCCGCTCTTCTGGGTGGTGCGCCGGCAGGTGCACGACTATTCTGAACTCTCCTGCGACGCGTGGGCCCTGTGGGCCTACCCGGCCGATCGACGCGCCTACGCCGAAGCGCTGATCGATGCCCAGGAGCAGACCGTCACGGCGCCACTGACCCTGCACGGCCTGTGCGCCACTGGCAGGGACGTCAAGGATTTCAAACGGAGACTGAGCATGATCATGTCGCGCAACGTGTCGCGTCGGGCACCCCGGACCGCGGTCGCCCTGGCCGTCCTCGCCACCGCTCTGGTGCTGCCGGGCTTCTCGGGTGAGACCTACGACGAGTCCAGCGGGGGCGCAGCCTGGAGTGAGGGCGCCGAGCTGGGCCTGGTGGACGGCCACGTGCTGGCTACCCAGGCCGAGCAGCTCTTCAAGCGGGGCGAGTACGAGCGCTCGGCGCGGGCCTTCTCCAAGCTGCTGAGCGTCGACCCGGACAACGGGCTGGCCCACGCGCGGCTGGGCTACATGGCGATCATGGCGGGGGAGTACGCCATCGCCGTCGAGCACCTGGAGGGCCAGCTCGCCGCCGGGCACCGACCGGACGTGGCGGCCTACAACATCGCCTGCGCCCAGGCGCTGTCGGGACACACGGACGAGGCCCTGTCCGCCCTCGGCCAGGCCGTCAAGCGGGGCTTCCGCGACCTGGAGCTGATGGGCTCGGACAGCGACCTGGACACCATCCGCCACACGGCGGACTTTGCCCGGCTGGCCGACGCGGCCGCGCGCTGCGCGGAGCTGCACGCCAAGCTCGACGACCTGGGCATGTTCAGCAGCGAGAGCGACAAGCTGGCGCTGTATGAGGCCCTGGGCGCCATCACGAAGCTCGATGGCGAGGCCCAGCATCAGCTCGGTCTGCTGCTGCTCAAGCAGGGTCGTCAGGCGGACGCCGAGAAGGCCTTCCGCTCACAGGCCAAGGCCGGCTACCTGGTGGCCAACGCGCACTACAACGTGGCCTGCGCCCGCGCTCTGTTGGGAGATGGGGAGGGCGCCTTCGCTGCGCTCGAGCAGTCGGCCAAGCTGGGCATGAACTACGCCGCGGCCAGCGAGGACTCCGATCTGTCGAGCCTGCACGCCGATCCGCGCTTCGCCAAGTTGGTGCAGCGGCTCGCGGCACCCGCGGCGCGCAAGCAGCGCTTCAGCGAGGCGCTCAAGCAGGGTGACCTGGACACCGCCACGCTGGTGCTCGAGGAGATGAGTGTGTCCGATCCCGCCGCCGCCAAGCTGCACGCCTGGGCCAGCTTTGCCCTGGCGGAGTCGCTGACGGATGCCGGCCGCACGCAGGATGCGCTGGGGCAGCTGGGGGCCGCCATCGAGGCCGGCTACCGCGCTGATGCCGTGGTCTTCGAGATGGCGCGGGCCTACGCCTACGCCGATCAGGAGGCGGACGCGCTGGAGCACCTCGACCACGCCCTGACTCTGGGGTTTGCGGACGACGAGGCGCTGGCCGAGCTGCTCGAGGCCAGGCCCGTTGGCAGCGAGCAGGACCGGCTGGAGCTGCTCGTGCGGGCCGAGCAGGCCGCTGAGCGGGCCGACAAGGAAGGGGCCTACAAGTCCAAGCAGAAGGCCAAGGACAAGGAGAAGAGCAAGGACAAGGAGGGAGGCGCCTGGGCCAAGGCCAAGGCCTGGTTCAGCGGCGAGGACGCCTGACGCGCGCGCCGTCGGGTTGCTCCATCGGTCAGCGTGGGTCACCGTGGTCCCGCGCCGCAGCTCGTGAGGCCTCCGGCGCGCATCCGTGCTCGTCGGGGAGCGGTCCATGTCGCGTGCTGTACTGCTGGTCGCTCTCCTGGTCGTGCTGGCCACCGTCGGCGGCATGCTCCTGCTCTTGGGCGGCGCGGACGCCGATGACCCGCGCGGGTCTGGCGACCCGACCCGCGGCGTGCCCCCGACCCGCGCCATGGAGCTGCCCGCCGGCGGAGGCGCCGAGGGCGAGCTGCAGCGCCTGCGTGCCGCGGAGCCGCTGGCCCCGGACGCGGCGGCACGCGCCGACGAGCTCGGGGACTCGGCCACCGCGCCCGCCCTGGCCGACGACGTGGCGCGCCTCACGGGCCTGGTGCTGCGCGCCTCCGACGACTCGCCGGTGGCGGACGTCGCCGTGAGCGTGCGCCTGGACGGCGAGCCGTCCGCGGGCTCCGAGGAGACGCGCACGAGCACGGACAGCGAGGGGCGCTTTTCGCTCTCCTTCGAGCGGGCGGTGCAGCTGCGGGCGATCTTCGTCGGCGCGGGGGAGTCCACCGGCGGCCTCGTGTCCTGGCGGCGGCTCACGATCGCGCGGGGCGCCGAGAGCGAGCTGACCCTGCACGTCTCCGCCGGCGCGAGCCTCCGGGGTCGAGTGCAGGACGAGGCCGGGCTCGCCATGGCGGGCGCGCGCGTGCAGCTCTGGTCGCGGCCCGCCTACCTGCTGCCGCGCGGCTCCGACGCCGGACCACCCGACCGTGAGCTCGTGGCCGCCAGCGACGGCAGCTTCGAGCTGCCAGCGGCCGGCCCGCAGTTCGTGCTGAGCGCCACCCGGCCGGGCTTCGTCTGTGTTGAGCGCGTCGGGGGCGAACTCGTGGAGGGAGCGCACGCCGACAACCTGCGCCTGGTGCTGGCACCCGCCGCGGAGCTGCGCGGGCGGGTCACCGGCGCGGACGGGCGGCCGCTGCCGGGCGTGAGCGTGGAGGTCCGACCGGAGCGCCCCTCGCCCAGCGAGTCGCTCACCTCGGTGTCGGGCGTCTACCGGCTGGGGCCGACGCGGCTCGAGGCCAGCAGCGACGGCGCGGGCGCATTTCTCTTCCCGCAGGCCGCGGCCCGCACCCTGCCGCTGCATGCCTCCCTGTCCGGCTACCTGCCCAAGGAGCTCGAGCACGACCCGCGCGATGGCGAGCTGCTGATCGAGCTGGGTCGCGGCGCGTCCCTGGCCGGGCTGGTGCTGGGCGCGGACGGCCGCCCGCTGCCCGACGCGGAGGTGCGCGTGCGCGGGGCCGGATCGCAGACCGTGACCACCGCTGCGGACGGACGCTTCTTGGCGAAGGGTCTCGAGCCCTCCAGCGACGGGCGCCTGCACGTGCTGGCCAGCGGGCACGCGCTGCAGGTGCTGCAGCCGGTGCAGGTCTCGGCCGACGAGCAGCGCTTCGTGCAGGTGCAGCTCGAGCCGGGGCGCGCCCTGGCCGGCCGTGTTCTGGACGCAGACGGCCAGCCCCTCGCTGGCGCCCGGGTCCGCATCGAGGGCGACCGCGAGGTCGATCACGGCAACATGACCATCTTCCCGCGGCCCACCTGGGAGCGCTCACTGGGGCGCACCGACGCGACCGCGGACGCCCAGGGCCGCTTCCGCATCAGCGAGCTGTACGCCGGCGAGTTCAAGCTCAGCGTGACGCACCCCAACGCGTCGGACGTGACGCGCAGCTGGCAGCTCCCGTCGGGCAGCGAGGACCTGGAGCTGGTGCTGGAACCGGGGGCGCTCAGCGGCGTGGTGCTCGTGGGCACGGTGCGCGACGCCCACACCGGCCAGCCCGTGACGGCCTTCCAGCTCACGCCCATGCGACCCATGGGCAACGGCGGCATGGCGGGCAGCAACCGCAGCTTCGACGACCTCGAGGGTCGCTTCGTGTGGCCCGGGCTCGAGCCGGGCGAGTTCCAGCTCAACGCCTCGGCCGAGGGCTACGGCCCCTGGAGTCGGCCCCTGCAGCCGTACGACGAGGGCGAGCACATCCTTGAGATCACGCTGCGGGCCCAGCGCGACCTGCACCTGCGCTGCGTCGACGAGGGCGGCGTGCCGATCTTCGGCGCGACGCCGGCGGAGCGGCAGCGCGTCCTGCCCCTGTTGCAGTCCGGCGAGCTGGCGCCGCTGCAGGCACAGGTCGTGCTGAGCTACCACGCCGCGTCGGGTGAGGTCGGCCTGCCCGTGAGCTTTGGACCCGATGGGGCCGGCGGATGGGGTCTGCTCTCAGGCGACGCGCTTGCCCCGTCGGGCCCGCCCGGCAGCGTCAGCCTGCCCATCAGCGAGGACGGTGGATCGCTGCTGATCCGGGCCGGCGGCTACCCTCAGCGGCTCGTGGAGGTGCCGCCGGGCGCCGACGACCTGGCCGGCTTCGTGGTGCTGCTGCGCGAGTAGGTGCGCCAGGCACCGGTGGCCCCCAACGCTCCCGCGGCGCGCCCAGGGCTCGCGCTTCGGCCTCGCGCCCCTGGCCCTTCGCCACCATCGGCCGGACCCGACGTACATTGGATTGGCCGGTCTCGCGCCTGCTCGTCGCCTGTACCTGGGAGCCGATGCCGTTCCCGGGCCCACAGCGCGGCTCGGGGCGGATCGGATCCGGCGCCCGCAGTCCGGCGCGGCAGCACCCCACAGCCCACACGCTCTCCGCCACCCAGCAGCCCCCAGCACTCGCTGCCAGTCCTTGTCAGCGCCGCACCCGGAGTATCTGAACCATGACCGACGACCGCTGGAAGCGCATCAAGGACCTCTTCGGGGAGGCCTGCGAGCTGCCCACGCAGCTGCGCCGCGGCTTCCTGGGGGACGCCTGCGCGGGCGATGACGAGCTGCAGTCGGAGGTCGAGGCGCTGCTCGAGCATCACACCGGCGCCGAGCTGGCCGACGACGACCCCGAGCCGCAGCGCGAGGGCGAGGGCTCGGTCATCGATCGCTACCGCCTGCTGGAGCCCATCGGCGAGGGCGGCATGGGCGAGGTCTGGATGGCCGAGCAGCTGCGCCCGGTCAAGCGCAAGGTGGCGCTCAAGATCATCAAGCTGGGCATGGATACGGCCGAGGTCGTGGCGCGCTTCGAGGCCGAACGCCAGGCGCTGGCGCTGATGGATCACCCGCACATCGCCAAGGTGCTGGACGGCGGCGCCACCGAGGCCGGGCGCCCGTTCTTCGTGATGGAGCTGGTCAAGGGCATCCCCATCACCGAGTGGTGCGACGAGGCCGGGCTCGACACGCCGGGTCGCCTGGAGCTGTTCCGGCACGTGTGTCGCGCGGTGCAGCACGCCCACACGCGCGGCATCATCCACCGCGACATCAAGCCCTCCAACGTGCTGGTGACCCTGCACGACGGCCTGCCCGTGCCCAAGGTGATCGACTTCGGCATCGCCAAGGCCGTCGATCAGGAACTCACCGAGCGCACCTGCTTCACGCGCTACCGCCAGGTGGTGGGTACGCCTGAGTCCATGGCGCCCGAGCAGGCCGAGATGAGCGGGCTGGACGTGGACGCGCGGGCCGACATCTATTCGCTGGGCGTGCTGCTGTACGAGCTGCTCACGGGCGCCAAGCCCTTTGACCCCGAGGCCCTGCGTGACGCCGGCTACCTCGAGATGCTGCGCACCATCCGCGAGGTCGACCCGCCCAAGCCCAGCACGCGCCTGACGGCCCTGGGTGAGCGCCTCAAGGCGGTGGCGGAGCGTCGCGGCGCGCCGGCGGGGGCGCTCTCGCGCCAGCTGTCCGGTGACCTCGACTGGATCGTCATGAAGTGCCTGGAGAAGGACCGCACCCGGCGCTACGAGACGGCCAACGACCTGGCGGCGGACGTCGGTCGGCACCTCGACTGCGAGCCCGTCGAAGCCAGTCCGCCATCGTTCGTCTACCGCTTCGGCAAGCTGGCCCGGCGGCGGCGCGGAGCCGTGGCGGCTGCGGCGCTGCTGGTGCTGGGCCTGTGCGTGGGCTTCGTGGCGGCCAGCGTGCAGTACCAGCGCATGCGCAGCGAGTGGCAGGCCTCGTTGCATGATCGCGAGGTCGCGCTGGCCCAGAGCGAGGCCGCCATCGCCGCGCGTCAGACCGCCGACGCCAACTACCGCGCCTCCGAGCAGCAGCGCGTCCGCAGCGATCGGGCCAACGCCTTCTTTGCCGGCGTGCTGGGAGGCGCCGAGCCCGCCGTGGGCCGGCAGCCGGGCGGCGTCCACTTTGCGCCCAGGCCCACGGGCCAGCTGACCCTGGGCGCACTGGGCGGCGTGGCCGTGCTGCTGGAGGACGCGGCGCGTCAGGTCGAGTTCGAGTTCGAGGACGACCCCGAGATGCGCACCCACCTCCGCACCATCATCGGGCGCGGCTTCACCCGCCGCGGCCTGTGGCAGGAGGCTGAGGAATTCATCCCGCAGGCCTACGCCGTGTCGGCGCAGGAGCTGGGCGAGGACGCGCCCTGGGTGATCGAGATGCAGAACGAGATGACCGACGTGCTGTTCCACTCCGGCCAGCACGAGGACGCCGCGGCCAACCAGGAGCGCGTGGTCGAGCTGATGGTCAGGCTCAAGGGCGACCGGCACCCGGACACCCTGGCGGCGGTGAGCGGGCTGGCGAGTGTCTACCTGCGGTCCGGCCACACCGCCGAGGCGGAGCGCGTGTTGAGCGACGTGCTCAGCCTGGAGGCCCCGGCGCCGTCGCTGCCTGCGGGCCTGGAGACGCCCCGGTCGGCGCGCGGCCCACGGGTGGCGCGTGCGCCGCGGGTCAGCGACTCCGTGTCGGCCTCGATGTCGGTGTCAGCGCCGTCAGGAGCGCAGCTCCGATCGGCAGCCGAGGCGCGGTCCGGCACGAGACACGCGCTCTCCATCCATGCCGAGGGCGGCGTCTCGATCACGGAGGACGAGTTCGTGTTTGCGGACGCCACGCCGGGCAAGGTGCGCCTGTTCGTCACCGACGGGGCCGAGCGCGTGACCCTACGCGCGTGGGGCCACGACCCGCACGACACCGAGCGCGTGCTCGAGCGCACGCTGCTGGGCGAGCGTCTCAAGGCCGCCATGCGCCCGGGCTCGCTGGCCACCGAGAAGAACGCCGCCGCATGGGCCCTGCTGACCACGCCCAGCGAGGAGTTGCACGACGCGGACGCCGCCCTGGTCCTGTCCCGGGCCGCGTGCGAGGCCACCGGCCACGCCGACCCGGCCTATCTGGACACGCTCTCCCTGGCCCTGTTCCGCAGCGGGTTCCGGGACGAGGCGATCAAGAACCAGCGCGCGGCCCTGGAGCTGGTGGCGCCCACCCGCACCCTGCTGATCGCGGACATGCGGCGGGCCCTGGCCGTCTTCGAGGGTCACCTGCCAGAGCCCGAAGGGCACGAGCGCGTCTGCGAGGACGGCGGTTGAGTTGAAGCGCCCGCGGGCCGTCCCATTCTGAGCTTGGATCGGGTCCTGCGTCGGGACACGCTCGCGGCATGCTCGTCGAAGATGTCGTCCAGCCCGGCCTGGTGCTGCTGCGCTCGCCGGCGCTCTCGCAGCTGGGTGTGCCGCATGCCTTCAGCACGCGTTGCCGCGCGGGCCTGCGCGATGAGCACGCCCTGGCTCGCGCCGGCGGCCTGCCCACGCAGCGCGTGCTGTCCGTGCATCAGGTGCACGGCGCCGCGATCCACCGCCCGGCTCCCCCCGGCGAAGAGTCGACCGAGCGCGTGCGCGCCGACGGGCTGGTGGGTGACCGGCCCGGCGACGTGCTGCGCGTGGTGAGCGCCGACTGCGTGCCCGTGCTGATCGCCACGGCTGACGGTCGCGAGGTCGCCGCCGTGCACGCCGGCTGGCGCGGCCTGCTGGTGGGCGTGATCCCGGCGGCGTTGCTGGAGCTTGCGGGGGACGCTGAGCGCGCGGGTCTCGTGGCGGCCGTCGGCCCGTGCCTCTCACCCGGTCGTTTCGAGGTGGGGCCGGAGTTGGCCGCTGCGTTCGAAGCCGCGGGATACGGCGCGTCCGTTGCGTCGGGCCGGGGCGACCGCAGCCATGTGGACCTGCGTGCGGTGGCGGCCCGCCAGCTGCGTGCCGGCGGCGTGACGCAGCTCGACGTGAGCGAGGCC
>QNBX01000121.1 GCA_003644265.1 Planctomycetota bacterium | reverse complement strand
TGACCCGGTGCTCGACCACCACAGCGACGCCTACGGCCTGAACGACCTGGGTGACATCGCCGGTTGGGCCTTGCAGTTCGGCCCCTCGCAGCCGTCCGTGGTCTGGACCGCGGACGGGCAGACGCTGCGCCTGCCGGTGGGCGACCTCGGCGTGAACCAGATCCAGGGCACGGCCGAGCACATCAACAACCACGGCGACGTGGTCGGCCTCGACAGCAACCCCGGTCCCCACGGCGGCAACCCAGACTTCGAGCCGCTCGGCTGGGTCGCATTCCAGGCGACCGAGGCGTCCCCGGTGGTCAAGGCCAACCTGCTCTCGCTGGTCGATCCGGCCGGGGTGGCGTACTGGCGGCGCCTGCATCCGTTCGAGATCAACGACCGCGGCGAGATCTGCGGCATCGGCGTGGCGACGGACTTCATGGGGACCTCCGGCGGCGCGCGGGGCTTCCTGATGGTGCCGAACACTCCGGATCGCTTCCGCAACCTGAGCCGCGCCCTGCGCGGCGTGAACGGTCACCCGGTGCTGATCGCCAAGGGCACCCTGGAGCCCGGTACGGCCGTCGACGTGGCGCTGTACAAGGCCGCGCCCAACGCCAGCGGCTTCCTGATGCTGGGCCTCGACACGCTCTACGCCCCGCTCAAGGGCGGCGTGCTGGTGCCCGACGTGGGCTCTGCCGGCGGCGTCATGCTGCCCGCGATCACCGACGGCAGCGGCGCCGTGACCCTGGCGAGCACCTGGCCCGTCGGCATCCCGGCAAACGTCGAGATCGTGGCCCAGTACTGGATCGCCGACGCGGCCGGCGCCCACGGCTTCTCCGCCAGCAACGCGATCACCCAGACCAGCAACTGACGCAGCAGCCGCACCCAGCGGACTTGGTCAGAGGACCCGGGCAGCAGGAACTCCTGCTGCCCGGGTCCTTGTCGTCGGGGCCGTCCCCTGCCCGTGAACAGCGATTCTCTGCGCCGGAAAGCGGTCGCCCCGGTCGGGGCGTCGATTGCCGGGGCCGAACCTGCGGACCTGGCCTTCACTCAGCGCGTTCCGAGTCGTGGACGGGATGCCGACCCAGCCTGGCTCTTGACGAATCGAGGGCTTCATGGAAACTTCCTGGGCGCCTCTTGATAAGAGGCATGAGCACTCCTCTCGCCGGTTCACGTTCGTCACCCAACCCAATGGAACCCCAATATGCACGCAAGCCTCTCCTCTCTCGGCATCCCGACGGCCCTGCTCGCCGGCCTGCTCGCCAACACCCTCAGCGCCCAGGCGGGCAGCTACACCATCATCGACATCGGCGACCTCGCGCCCGCGGGGTCCCATGACGGCACCAACGCCGCCGGCATCAACGAGCTGGGCCACGTCGCGGCCCTCACCGGAGACGGCACTGGGGGCTACATTCCGGTGCTCTACCGCGACGGGCAGCTCATCAATCTGGGGGGCTTTCCTGGGGAGAACATCGGCGGCGGAGGCAAGGGCGTGAACAACCTCGACCAGGTCTCCGGTTGGTCCATGTCGCCGTACCCGAGCGGCGGTTTTCAGAGTGAGCCCTTCGTCTGGACCGAGGGCGAGGGCATGACCAACCCCATCAACGACGAGCCCACCAACTGGAGCGGTGAGGCATGGGATGTGAACGACGCCGGCCAGATGGTCTTCACCACCAAGGGCGGCTTCTTCGACCCTGCCACCGGCTTCAAGCGCATCAACTTCGGCGGCGTCGGTGGCTACTGGAGGACCTGGGACCTCAATGAGGACGGCGTGGTGAGCGGTTCCGCCTTCGGCCCCAGCGGCCAGATCAACGCCTTCCGCTACGACTCCGCGACCGACACGATCACCAACCTGAACGACCCGGTGCTCGACCACCACAGCGACGCCTACGGCCTGAACGACCTGGGTGACATCGCCGGTTGGGCCTTGCAGTTCGGCCCCTCGCAGTCGGGCGTGGTCTGGACGGCGGACGGACAGACGCTGCGCCTGCCGGTGGGTGACCTCGGCGTGAACCAGATCCAGGGCACGGCTGAGCACATCAACAACCACGGCGACGTGGTCGGCCTCGACAGCTTCCCCGGTCCCCACGCCGGCAACCCCGACTTCGAGCCGCTCGGCTGGGTCACATTCCAGGCGACCGAGGCGTCCCCTGTGGTCAAGACCAACCTGCTCTCGCTGGTCGATCCGGCCGCCGTCGCGTACTGGCGGCGCCTGCACCCGTTCGAGATCAACGACCGCGGCGAGATCTGCGGCCTCGGCGTGGCGCAGGCATGGATCGGGGACGGCTCCGGCGGCGCGCGGGGCTTCCTGATGGTGCCCAACACGCCGGATCGCTTCCGCAGCCTGAGTCGCAGCCTGCCCGGCGTGAACGGTCACCCGGTGCTGGTCGCCAAGGGCACCCTGGAGCCCGGCACGGCCGTCGAGATGGGGCTGTACAAGGCCGCGCCGAACGCCAGCGGCTTCCTGATGCTGGGCCTCGACACCGTCTACGCTCCGCTCAAGGGTGGCGTGCTGGTGCCCGCGGCCTTCTCGGCCGGCGGCTCCATCCTGCCCACCCTCACCGACGGCATTGGCGGCGTGAGCCTGACGAGCACCTGGCCCGCCGGCATCCCGGCGAACCTCGACATCGTGGCCCAGTATTGGATCGCTGACGCGGCCGGCGCCGAGGGCTAGTCCGCCAGCAACGCGGTCACCCAGACCAGCAACTGAGTCACAAGCAGCGCGTCGCGCGCGGGCCCGGTGGGGGCTTCGACCTCCCGCCGGGCCTGCGTCGTTGTTGGCTGTGGGATGGCCCCTCGCCCCCGGCTATCTCGGCCAGGATGTTTCCGGGAAATAATGGCGTACCCTGTTTTCAGTGGCGCTCTCCGCCCATCCCAGTGTCTCGCTCCGGATCTGCTGATGACGACCTGCCTCCCCCGTGCGCTGCTCTCGATGCTCATGCTCGCATTGCCCGTGGCCGCCCAACTCGAGCCCAACAGCGAGCCCGATGCCCTCGGCCCGCTCGGTGGCGCCGCCATCTCCGTGGTCGTGCACCCGATTGACACCGACGAGATGCTCATCATCAAGGGCTCGCTCCCGGCGGGGATCTTCCGTTCGACGGACGCCGGGGCGAGCTTCGGAGGCGCACCCTATGGCACGGGCCTCAGCGGCATCCCGCGGGGCCTGACGCAGGACCCCAGCGATCCCGACACCCTCTTCGTCCGGGACGGCAACAAGGTGTTCAAGTCGACGGACTTCGGCGCCACGTGGAGCCCGCTCAGCCTGGTCGGTCTGTACAACGACCTCAAGAGCCTGGCCATCTCGGCCACGGGTGATGACCTGCTCGCGCTCGACTTCTTCAACGCCTACCACTCCGCTGATGGGGGCGCGACCTGGTCGACGGTTCAGATGGTGCCCTTCGGAGGCATCCTGACGGACGCCTACTACGCTCCGGGCGACGCCTCGGTGGCCTACATGACCGGCTCCTCGGACCTCTACCGCAGCGCTGACGGCGGGGCGAGCTTCAGTGGCCCGATCCCCTTCACTACGATTATCAATGACATCGCGATCTCGCCCAGCGACCCGGACGAGCTGTTTCTGTGTACGGGCTTCGCCGGCCTGTTCCACAGCACCGACGGCGGCACGACGTTCTCGAGCATCGGCAACGCAGAGATCAACGATCTCCACGGGAGGTGGTTCGCCTGGGATCCTGACGGAGGGCTCTGGTTCGCGGGCCTGACCAGCACGTTCTACTCTGCTGACAGCGGGAGTTCGTGGCTCGAGATCACCGAGGGCTGGCCCGCGCTCAAGCCCATCATGTCGACCCTCGTGGTCGATACGCAGGGTGTGCGCTACCTCGGCACCGAGAGCAACTCGATGTTCGGAGACCAGAGCGGCGGCGGTCTGTACCGCATGCCGGCGGGGGTGCCAGCGGCCTGGGAGCACATCGCTTTCTTGGCGTCGCCCATTCACGCTGTGGCGGTCGCCAGCCCCGGTGGCCGGCGCGTCATCGGCCTCGGAAACGGCGTCTATAGCGGGGCGTTGGGCGAGCCTGTCGCACCCACGTCCCTGTTCCTCTTCGACACGCATGCCCTCGCTGTCGACCCGGACGACTCAACGCGCTGGGTGGCGGGCGGCCTCATCAACCTGGGGAGCACCGCGCGGGTGCACGTGCTCTCCGGCGACGGCGACAGCACGGTCATGACCTACGATCGCCCCGGCGCCGGGGCCGTTCAGGACATCGAGTTCGACCCCTTCGACTCCAACCGGCTCATGGCCGGCATCTTTCCGGCCAGCTCCGGAAACCAGGCCCTGATCAGAAGCTCGAACCGCGGCAACTCGTGGGTCGACGTGGCGGGCACCGCGGGCTGGGCCACGCGCGCGGTGGCCTACGACCCCCACACGCCGGGTCGCGTGCTGCAACTCTCGTACAACAACCAGTGGTCGCAGAGCCTCGACGGCGGCTCGACCTGGCTGCCGCTGCAGTTCGCATGGGCGGGCACCGGTCCCGCCATGCTGCTGGTCTTCGACCCCTTCGTCCCCGACCGCATCTACCGCGGCGAAACGGGCTCGGGCCTGTGGCGCAGCGACGATGGCGGCGACAACTGGCTGGCGATGGGCGTGGGCCTGAGCTCCACGTCGGATCTGCTTTGTCACCCCGAACTGCCCGGCATGCTGTGGGTGAGCGACGACTCAGGGCAGATCCTCGTCTCTGTCGACTACGCGAGCAGCTTTGAAGTCGCACTGGACGTGCCCCAGGGCGCCAATGGCTCGGCGCTGGCCCTCGACGTGTCCAACGGCAGCCTGCTGCTGGGCACGGACGGCGCCTCGGCCTGGGAACTGTCCGGCGCATCGCCCGTCGTGGTGTTGGGTGGCGGCACGCAGGGCAGCGGCGGACTGAAGCCGATCTTCAGCACCAGCGGGGGGCTGCCGCAGCTGGGCAGCGCGCTGTTCGCGCTGACGGGTGAGGACCTGGTGGGCGGCGCCACGGTGTTCGTGGTCCTGGGTGTGGCGGAGATCAACGCGCCGGTCTTCGGCGGCGTGTTCCACGTGGGCGGCATCGTGGAGCCCATCATCGCGTTCTCTGTCGGTGGCGCTCCCGGCGTGCCCGGCGCGGGCGCGTTCTCCATGTCAGCGCCCATTCCGAGCGACCCGATCCTGGCCGGATTCTCCGTGATCGCCCAGCTCGGCGTGGCCGATGCGGGGGCCAGCCATCCGACGGGCAGGGTCCTGAGCAACGGGTTGCGCATCACCATGATCAACTGATCCCGGCGCGTGACCTCGCGCGTCGCTCTGCTCGAGCGCTTCAGCTCGAGCGGGGCGAGCGCGGGGTCGCGGATCTCGAGTCCGGCGTCTGACGGCGAGGACGCCTCGAAGGCCCTGCGTCATCCGCTATCCTGCTCCGCGTGGAACAGTTCCAGGATTGGATCGACGCGACGGTCGGGTTCGTCTGGGGCTGGCCGTTCATGCTGCTGCTGGTCGGGACGGGGCTGTACCTGACCATCCGCCTGCGCGGGCTGCAGTTCCGCCAGCTCCTGCCCGCGCTCTGGATGGCTCGCCCCGGTGGCGCCAAGAGCGAAGGTGCCGGCGGCGACATCTCCAACTTCCAGGCGCTGATGACGGCGCTCTCGGCCACGGTGGGCACCGGCAACATCGCGGGCGTGGCCACGGCCATCGCGGCCGGCGGCCCTGGAGCGCTGTTCTGGATGTGGGTGGTCGGGCTGGTGGGCATGGCCACCAAGTACGGCGAGGCCATTCTGGCGGTGGAGTACCGCGTCACCGACTCCAACGGCCAGTACTCCGGCGGGCCGATGTACTACATCTCGCGCGGCCTCAAGCTGCGCTGGCTGGCGGGGGCGTTCGCGATCTTCACGGTGGCGTCCGCCATGTTGGGCATCGGTTGTCCGATCCAGTCGAACTCGATCGCGCACGCGCTGCACGACACCTTCGGCATCGAGACCTGGATGACGGGGCTGGGTCTCATGCTGGCCACCGGCGCGGTGCTGTTCGGAGGCATCCAGTCCATCGGCAAGGTGGCTGGCGTGCTGGTGCCGACCATGATCGTCTTCTATGTCGGCGCCGCGGGCACCATCCTGGCGCTGAACGCCGAGAAGATCCCGGGGGCGCTGGCGCTCGTGATCGACGAGGCCTTCACGGGCTCCGCGGCCGCGGGCGGCTTCGCCGGGTCCTCCGTCATGCTGGCCATGCGACTCGGCATCGCGCGCGGTTTGTTCAGCAATGAGTCCGGGCTCGGCAGCGCCCCGATCGCGGCGGCCGCGGCCAAGACCGAGCACCCGGCCCAGCAGGCGCTGGTGTCCATGACCCAGACGTTCATCGACACGCTCGTCGTCTGCACGCTCACGGGGCTGGTGCTGATTGTGACCGGCACCTGGAGCAACGGCGCCACCGGCGCGGCGCTCACGTCGCAGGCCTTCAGCGCGGGCATCGAGGGCGGGCAGTACATCGTCTCGATCGGCCTGCTGCTCTTTGCGTGGTCCACGATCCTGGGCTGGAGCTACTACGGCGAGAAGGCGCTCTGCTACCTCGTGGGCGACAAGGCCACGCGCTGGTACCGCATGGTCTTCGTGCTGTTCGTCGGCCTCGGCGCGGTGGCCGAGATCGAGATCGTCTGGGGCATCGGCGACATCTGCAATGCGCTCATGGCGCTGCCGAACCTGATCGCGTTGATCTTGCTGACGCCGGTCATCGTGCGCCTGACGAAGGAGTACTTCTCCCGCCAGACGCTCTCCTGACGGAGCGGGGGGCCAGGAGGACGGTCAGCAGGGTCGCGGGGTGGGCTCGCGACTCGGCCGGTCCAGGGCTGATGGACCGCGCCTGACTCTCATCGGCTGATGCCAGCCAGGCGCGGGAGCAGCGCGGGCCGGACCTCAGAGCCAGCCGCAGTCCGCGAGCAGCCGACTCCAGAGCTCGTAGCCCGCTCCGGTGAGGTGCACGCCGTCCACGGTGTAGCCGGACGGAAGCTGGCCGTCTGCGTCCGTGAACATCGGCGTCAGGTCCATGAACTCGCAGCCGGACTCGGACGCCACTCGCTTCAGGCCTGCGTTGACCTGGGCGATGGCCCGGTTGGCGGCAACGCCGGCCGGCCCCGGGCGGCGTACGGGCAGCAGGCTCATGAGCACCACGCGCGTGTCCGGCGCGCCGCTGCTCAGGCGGCGCACGAGCTCACGCTGGCGCGTCTCGATGCTGGCGCCAGGCACGCCCGAGAGCACGTCGTTGAGTCCCACCATGACGAACACCGCCCGGGGGCCCGCGGCCACGATGGGCTGCATGCGAGCCAGCACGTCCGCCAGCTTGTCGCCCGCGATCCCGCGGTTGCGGACGGAGTGGCCGGGCAACAGCTCGGCCCACTCCCCGTGCTCGATCAGGCTGGCGCCCAGCAGGACCACGTCGTGGGCAGCGATGGGCAACAGCTCCAGCTGGGAGACGCGGGAGCTGCGCTGCCAGCTCGGTCTCGCGCTCGAATCGTCCGGGCCCCGCGGCATCCAGACCAGCATGAGCGCTGCGGCGACCAGCGCCAGCAGAACCAGCGCCAACAGCCGCCCCGCAACGCCGCCTCGCTCTGGCCTGCGAAGACCTGACGACGAGGGGCGCAGGCCCTGCATCACGACTCCTCCGCGAGCAACTCCGTGAGCGTCTCCAGCAAGATGGCGGAGTAGGCCTCGCCGCCGCCCCGGTTGAGGTGGTCCGGGTCGTAGAACCACTCGTCGGGCAGGGCCATGTCCGCGTGGTTCACGATGCGGATCGTGGGGAAACGCTCCACCAGGTCCTTGAGCAACGCGGCGTAGGCGAGCTTGTGGCGCTCGGGGATCGCCACGCGGAAGCGCTCGTGGGCCGGCGTGTCCACCAGCACCAGCTGGATCCCTCGCTCGTGAACCCGCTGCGCCAAGCGCTCCAGGCTCTGGATCGCCAGCTCCGACACGCCACCCACTTCGCCGTCCTCGTAGAAGTACTTCTTGATCACGAAGTCGGCCCAGCGCTGGGCCACGTGCGTCCCGCCGGGCGGCGTGTAGCCACCCCAGAAGCGATAGTGTTGCGGCTGCATCTGGCCCAGCAGGTGGCGCACGTACAGACCGGTGTCGTCGGTGTAGTTGAAGGGCACGCCAAAATCGTACTTGAGCGCTGCCAGCAGCACGTCCGGGTTGCTGAGCGGGAGCAGCGCCCGGGTGTGCTCGCCGTACAGCGGGTAGTAGTCCATGATCTGGGCGCGCGAGTGGGGGCTGCGGCCGAACAGGTGCTCGTCTTGCCAGGTCGCCATGTGAATGGGAGAGACCGCGAGGATCACCCGGCGCACGCCCGGATTGTCGTCCAGCAGCGCCTCCAGCTTGGCGTCGGTGGAGAGCATGAGCTCCGCCTGCCGTGCCACGCTGACCACCTGCCCCAGGGCGTCCCCGCTGAGCACCTCCGGATTGAAGGCGCAGGCGGCATGGGACGCGCCCACGAGCAGGGTCTGCACGCCGCCCTCGAGTTCGAGGTCCACGTCCCCGAACAAGGGCCCGATCAGCGTGGCCTTGGCCAGCGCCGACACGATCAGACCGGCCACAAGCACCAAAGTCGCCACGCGCAGCAACCAGGCGCGCGCGGACCGCTGCGACGTGCCGGGCTCGCCGGACGCAGCGCAGCTGTCAGACGCGGCCGGCGTGGAGCCGGCCTGGTGCGCGTCTCGGTTGTGGGGCTGGGATGGTGGGCTCATCAGAACTGGAAGTAGAGGAAGTCCATGGGCCGGCTCATGTCGAACAGGCAGGCCAGCATCAGTCCTGCGGTCACCAGTGCGTGCCGCCAATCGGGGCGGAATCGCTCCCGCAGGCGATTGCTGTTGGGGAGCAGGAACACGATGGCCAGGCCCGCGAGCATGTAGGCCGGCTGCTTGATCGCCAGGTACGTGTGCCCGCTCAGCGAGAACGAGCTCCAGTCGAAGGCGGCCACGAACACGTCCGATGCGTCGCCGAAGCTGCTCGACACAAACAGCACGCGCACGCCCACCACGCCCAGAAACGTGAGCCCCCAGGCCAGGGGCAAAGGCAGGGCCCACTCGCGCCGCTGCATGGCGTGGGACATGGCCACAAACACGCCGTTGACCACGCCCCACACCACGAAGGTCCAGCCGGCCCCGTGCCAGAAGCCCGACACCAGGAACGTGCCCATGATGGCGACGTAGAACAGCGCGCTGCCGCCGCCCTTCTTGTAGATCGAGCGGAAGACGTAGTCGCCCAGGAAGCGCGAGAGCGTGATGTGCCAGCGCTGCCAGTAATCGGCGAAGTTGCGCGCCTTGTAGGGCGAGTTGAAGTTGATCGGCAGGCTGATGCCAAACAGGAGTCCCAGCCCGATGGCCATGTCGGCGTAGCCCGACAGGTCAAAGTAGTACGACAGCGTGTAGCTCACCGAGGCGGCCCAGGCCTCCACCATGCTGAGCAGCTCGGTGTGGTCGAAGCCCTCCTGGGCCCAGCGGGTGAGAGGGTCGGCCAGCAGCAGCTTCTTGGCGCAGCCCACGGAGAACAGGAACAGGCCCAGGGCGATGCTGCTCGAACGCTGGGTCTTGCGTCCCATCTCCTGGTACTGCGGCACCACGTCGTTGTGGTGCACGATGGGACCCACGACCAGCTGCGGGAAGAACGTGATGAAGAGCAGGTAGTCGAGCAACCCGTAATGACTGGTGAGCCCACGGTAGCTGTCGACCAAGTACGCGATCAGCTGGAACGTGAAGAACGAGATGCCAATGGGCAGCACGATGTAGAGGTACGTCATCTCCAGGTCGAACATCATGTTCAGGTTGAAGATCGTGAAGTTGGCGTACTTGTAGTAGCCGAGCAGGGTCACGTTGCCCACGATGCCCAGGGTCAGCACCAGGCGGGCGGCCCGGGCGGCGCCGCGCTCCCGCAGCAGCGAGAGCCGACGACCCAGCACGTAGTTGAACAACACGCTGGCCACGAACCACCCGAAGAACGCACCGCTGCCTACCCAGTAGAAGAACAGCGACGCCACCACCAGCACGCTCTTGGCCGTGCGCACACGCTCGCTGCGCAGCGCCAGCGTGTACGCCAGGAACACCGCTGGCAGGAACAGCAGCAAGAACGAGAAGGTCGAGAAGATCATGCCGGCTGCTGCGGATGTCGGGCGATGGGCGCGAGGCACGCCCAGGGAGGAGCGCCCACCGTAGCCGAGCCATCGGCACGGCCCCAGTGGGCGTCACGGCGCCGCGTGGCTCAGCCCGCGCTGATCATCTGGCCACGCGGCTGTTGAGCCGCAGCCGCTCAGCCGTCGGCGCCGATGGCCTCGACGGGGCACTGCTCCATGGCCTCGATGCAGAGCGCGATCTCTTCGTCCGTCGCGGGCTGGGTGTGGACGCGGTCGTGGTCGCCGTCTTCGCTCTCCTTGAACATCGCAGGGGCGATGTCCGAGCACAGGTGGCACAGGATGCACTGCGAGTCGACGTAGAAGGGACCCGGAACGTTGTCTGCGTACTTGTCGTTGACGTCGGCCATGGCTCGTGTCGTGTGGGGGTGACGGCAGCTCGCCGCCGGTAGATGCGGATGCGAAGGAGGCGAATGATAGACCCGGATTGGGGTGCGGTCCAGGGCTCAGGGTGTCCCGACCAGCAGGGCCGAAACTCCGTTGGAAGCCGCCCTGCGAGCCGCGCAGCGCGCAGGCCAACAAGCGTTGAGATGGGATCTCAGTCCGAGGGCGAGAGCACCAGCCGCGCGGCCAGCTCGTGGACCCCGTGAGCCGCCAGGGTGAAGCTGGCCAGGCGCTGGCCCAGCAGGCTGCGCACGCGGTCCACGGCGTCGGCGGGCACGGCCTCGGTGTAGACCGTCCACTCGTGCAGGTCGAACTCGATGCGGATGCCGCCCAGGGCGCTGAAGACCTGGCGCAGGCGCTCCAGCTCGGCGTCCGGCAGGGTCGGCTCGGCCAGCAGCGAGCCGGACTCGATCCAGGTGCCCTCGCCGTCGACGCCCACCAGCACCTGGGCGGAGCCCGGGCGCACCTCGGTCACGAAGCCGCACCGGTCGGCCAGCCCGCGTGAGCCGTTGGCGCGGCTGCGACGAAAGCGCACCACCTGCCCCGGCAGAAAGCCGTCGCGGTTGTGCTGGTTCTCGGTGCCGGGGAAGCGGGCCATGCGCCCGAGGGTAGCGTCGCGCGCGGCCGCCGTCAGCCGTGGCGCGCAACCCGCCGTCAGCCGCCCGGGGTGCCGGGCCCGTGCGTCGCGCACACCCGCCGCCGTCAGCCGCCGGGCTCAGCCGTGGGCGCGTGCCCGGCGGGCTTCACACTCGCCATCCAGGCCACGCAGTCGGCCAGGGCCAGGGCCATCTCGGCCGGCGGCAGCTGCACCATGCGGCCATGACCGGGCAGCACCCAGGAGAAGCGCTGGGCCATGAGGCGCTCCACCGACGCGCGCTGCAGCTCCCAGTCGTGCCAGCAATGCTCGGGAAAAGCCGTCAGCGCGCCACGCCGCTCGCTCCAGGCCAGGTGGTCGCCCGTGAACAGCCAGGTGCGATCGACCGCCAGGCACAGGCTGCCCGCGGTGTGGCCCGGCGTGGGGATGATGGTCAGGCCGGGGGCCAGCTGCACCTCGTCGCTGCCTTCGAGCAGCACCTCCACCTCGGCCAGGCCCGGGCCCATGTCGCCGGCGTGCAGGATGCGGCGGGCGCCGAAGCGCTCGGCAAAACGCGCGTGATCGGCCACGTCGTCCTTGTGCGTCAGCACCATGGTGTGCACGCCCCCCAGGGCCTCGATGCGCTCCACCAGCGGTGCGGCGAAGCGCGGGCTGTCCACCAGCACGTTGCCCGACTCACGCAGGATCAGCCAGCTGGCCGCGCCGAAGCTGGCCTCGGCGTGCCAGCCGCAGTGCAGCACGGGGCCGTCCACGGGGGCGGGCAGTCCGGCCATGGCCTCGGGCAGCTGCTCTAGTTTGCCCTCGCTGCGGATGGAGCCCGTGGGGCAGGAGACCAGGGCCCTCAGCGCCGCGAGGAGCTGTTCGGGCTCGTCGGGCTGGGTGTGCACGCGACTCTTGCCCGCCTCGCGATCAAAGCTCGCGGGCGCCATCCAGCGACAGGTGTCGCAGTCGATGCAGGAGTCATCGACGAACAGCTCACCGGCCACGTTCTCGGGGCGGCGGCGGCGCTTGGCGGACATGGGGGCTCCGGGGAGTGGATGCCATCTCACACTCACAGCGCAGAGCCCGCCCGGGACAGGACAGGACAAATCGAGCGCCCCCGCGAGGGGGGCGCGTCCTCAGGACCTCAGGGGCTCACGGCCCGCAGCTGACGGGGCCTCAGCGCTTGGGTTCGGCGGGCTGCACCGACAGGGCCAGCAGGCCACCGATGATCAGGGCCACGCCGATGCCCGGGTAGAGGATGCCCACCACCCAGGCTTTGATGGTGTCGTCATAGGGCCCGTAGCGCAGGGCCAGCCCGGCGGCCACCATCAGGCCCACCAGCACGAACATGAAGGGCGAGAAGATCGTCCACGGCGGGGCGCTCTCGCCCTTGTCGACGATCTGCCGCACGGCCCGGCGCGCGCCCTTCTTGAGCGCCGACATGCCCTTGCCGATGCCCAGGATCACGCCGCAGCCCAGGGCGATCCAGCGCTCGTTGCCGGCCAGGCCGACGATGTCTGCGTTCTCGCGCAGGCCTGTGTAGGGCAGGCCGCGCCAGATGAGCAGGATGCCCACCGCGACCCAGATCACCATCACCGTGGCACGTCGTCCGCCGATACTCATCTGCTTCGGTCCTC
The DNA here is from genome assembly GCA_003644265.1 of Planctomycetota bacterium. Next base: position 986 of record QNBX01000121.1, on the reverse strand, counting down.
TGTCTAGCTGGAGTGTGGGGCCTGAGCTGCTTGCCGGATCGGCTGGCTCATGCGCTGGAGCGGTCGGCTTGGCTGTTGGCCAGGCCGTCCGAGCCCCGTGGAGCGGCTCTTCATAGCACGACGGTCAGGGCCGCCGCAGCCGCAACGCCCGCCAGCAGCGCCGGGGCCCAGCTGCGCGCCGGGCTGGCCGGATGGTCGGGGTCGAAGCGCGCGTTGAGCCCCAGCCCCAGCACCAGCAGGGCCACGCTGGCCACGCCGAAGGGCAGCAGCGGCACCCTGCGGTAGCCATCGGTGCCCCAGCGCAGGTACGACCACAGCAGCAGGCTCTGCACCGAGAACAGCAGCAGCACCCGCGAGAGCTGGAACATGGGCGGCAGGGCCACGGCCTGCTCCGCCTCCAGCAGCGCCTCCATCTCGGGCGTGTCGGGCTTGGGCGGCTGGTGCAGCTCGGCCAGCTCGTCCATCAGGGCGCTGTTGCGCAGCATGGCCCGGGGCACCCTGAGCATGGCCATGACCTGGGAGCCCATGGCCGCCAGGATCAGGATCGGATGCACGAGATGGTGGATGCGCCCGGTCTCCGCCATGCCCCCGGCGATGGCGCCCAGGGCCGTGACGAAGGGCGCGATGTACATCCAGGGGTACTCGTTGCCCTTCATCCACAGGCGCTGGCGCTGCTCCCACTCGTCGCCCGCCTGGCAGGCGCGCACCCAGGCCTTGACCCAGAAGTGCGTGCCCAGGAAGTAGGCGAAGGGCAGCGACTGCACGGCGCCCGCCACCAGCGTGGCCACCAGCCCCACGTTGAGGTGCCAGGCCAGGGCGGGGGTGCCGTCAGCGGCCGCGAGACCGGTGCTCAGGACGTAGCCCCAGAGCAGCAGCAGGGCGGTGGAGAGGGCTCGGTAAATGGTGGCCATGGCGAAGGCGGGGGGGGCGGCGATATCCTGTCGGCCTCGCCTCCGTTCACGGGAGGGCGAGATCGTAGGACCGCT
>QNBX01000120.1 GCA_003644265.1 Planctomycetota bacterium | reverse complement strand
GAGCCCGGCAGCGCGCTGCCGCTCCTCGCCCAGGACGTCGTGACCGCGTCCAGCGTCCACATCGAGGCGATCACGGATCTCGACGTGGACGGGGCCCTCGATCTGCTCGGCGTCGCCACTGGCGCCTGGCCGCAGCCCGCCGAGCCCGTCGAGGTCACGGTCTGGATCAACGACGGCGCGGGCCAGCTCACGGCGACTGAGCCCTTCGCGTCATTTCACCAGGGCGCGATCCTCATCGGGGACGTCGATGCGGACGGATCCCCGGACCTGGTGACGGCCGACTTTGACGAGGGGGTCGTCACGGTGAGGCGGAACGACGGCCAGGGGCGCTTCCCGGACGCCGTCTGGTCCTGGCTTCCGGCGCATCCATGGTCGACGAACCCAACGCAGTTGACACCCATGGACGCCAACCTCAGCGCGGATCTCCTGTGCCGAACGTCGATCGAGGGAGTCGATGGCCTGAGTGTCTACCTCAGCGTGTACGAGGGCACGCCGCCCGGGCCATGCGAGCTGGACTTCAACGGCGACGGCGTCGTCACCCAGGCCGACCACTACCAGATCGCGCCCGTCGTGGACGGCATCTACTACGCCACCTACACCTATCTCTATCGGCCCGACTGGTTCGAGCTGTACTTCCCGGACGTGGACCCGGCCACCCTCGACTGGGACGGCGACGGCCTGATCACGCTGGAGGAGGTCGCTCCGAACGTTCCGTTCAGCACCGACAGCTACTACTCGCAGTGGCTCGTCTACCTGCTGCGCGATTGGATCATCGAGAACTACGGCATCGACTACTACCTCGAGTGGTGGCCGGACTCCGGCTGCTAGGGCGGGAGCGACGCCGCAGACCCCGTGTCCGACCCAGGGCGTGCCGTCCGCGAGGATCTCGGCGGCACCCTGGGCCACGGACGATGTGGAGAGGCGCACGTTGACGATGGCATCGGCGCCCAGCTCCTGCGCCTCCATGCGGCGGATGGCCTCCTCGCGCGCCTCGACCAGCAGCTCCGTGTAGCCCTTGAGTTCACCGCCGACGATGTTCTTGAGTCAGAGGTGGGTCGGTCTTCGGAGCCAGTCAGCGGCGGGTTTTAGCTAGCGCCGTCCAGGGTGCAGGTCTTGGGTGTTGGGGGTCATGGTCAGGTCGGGGACCAGGAACTGCATGTAGATTGGCACGCCCGCGGGGATGCCGGCCGGCCAGGGCACCGACTGCGAGTAGCCGCCGAGCGCGTTGGTGAAGCGCAGCACCTGCGGGGTGGATGTGCTGTGCCGCCAGAAGCGTGGGGGCCGCCGCCGACTCTTCGCGCAAGTCACGCAGCCGTTCGTGGTGACGGAGATGCTGGGTGAACTCGCCGCGCGCTCCCTGCACGTGGCGGCGATCAACGCTGGCGACTTCGAGATCTGGCTGATGAACCAGGCACCGTGTCCGGCCAGGACGGCTTGGCGTCCGACCGGGCGCCTCTCGCGGACACGAGCCCGGAACCGGCCCAGGACATGCGAGACGGACGCGAAGACATCTCGGCCGGTGACGATCTTCGACACTTTCCAGGTGAGGTTGCGATGCAGGCCGAGTCGCCGGGCCACCTCCTGGGGGCGCTCCGGATCGACACCGACCGCGGTCAGCGCCCCGATCAGCGCGCCACGAAGGTCCTGCAGCACTTGCTTGCGCTCGTCCGGGAAGGACTCGGTCGGTAGGGGGGGCGCTCCATGAGCGACATGTTGCGGAGGCCGACTCGTTGTTGGAAGCCGCTTCTTCCGAAACTCCTCCCGCGACCGCTGGCTGCCAGCGTGGGGAGTTCCGAGGGACGCGGCGCGAGCGTCTGAGGACGAGAGAGATCGCGGGCCCGCCACGCCCCCACCTCAGGGGCCTCTCCAACCCATCCGTCAGCTTGCCGCTCAGGAGATCCCGGTGCCTGGCTCTCCTGCGATCCCTGTTGGCCCTGCTCCTGGAGCGCACGCATGTGGAGGAATGGGGTCCAGTCCGTATGCTCATCTCGATCGTTGCGTCGCTGGATTCCGGCATCCGTCGCGACGCATTCTCGAGTCCAGGATCCACCCACATGTCCATCAGGCAGGGCTCCGCGGTCATCGTCGTCACGGCCCTGGCGCTGCTCGCGACGATGTTCTTCCTGATGACGCTCGAGGTGCAGAACCAACGCTCGCTCGCGGCCGCCCAGGCACGTCACTACACCTCGTACAAGCTGGCCGATGAACTGAGGCAGAGTTCGGATGACCTCACCCGCATGGCCCGCACGTACGTGGTCAGCGGCGATCCCATCTATGAGGAGCACTTCCGAAACATCCTGGCCATCCGCAACGGAGAGGCGCCGCGCCCCGAGAACTACGGCGGCATCTACTGGGACTTCATGACGGCGACGGGCGAGAAGCCCCGTCCCGACGGTGAGCCGGTGGCGCTCCAGCAGCTGATGCGCCGCATGCACTTCTCCGAGGATGAGTTCGCCAAGTTGCGCGAGTCGCAGAGCCACTCTGACGCGTTGGTGGCCCTCGAAGACCGGGCGATGGCCGCCGTGAAGGGGCTGTCTGCAGACAAGGACGGTCGCTACACCGTGCGCAGCGAACCGGCGCTTGCGCTGGCCGGCAAGATCCTCCACGGCCCGGCCTACCATCGCGCCAAGGCCGAGATCATGGCACCGATCGAAGAGTTCACGTCGATGGTGGAGGAGAGGACCGCGCGGGAGATCGGCAATCTACAGGCGCACGCCCACATTCTCGATCGATCCGCTCTGGGCGTCATGGGCTTGATCGTCGCGCTGCTCGTCTTGGGCTTCGTGCAGCTGCGGCGACGCGTGATCCGACCAGCCGTCGAACTCTCCATAGCCGCCCATCGTGTCGAGAGCGGTGACTACAGCGGGCGCGTGCCGGTGCGCGGCCAGGACGAGGTCGGTCAGGTCGCCAGGGCCTTCAACCAGATGTCGCAGGCGATCGAGGGCGACATCGCCGAGCGCGACCGCAGCGCCGCCGAGTTGGCGCAGGCACGCGAGTCGGCCGATGCGGCGAATCGCGCGAAGAGCGCGTTCCTGGCCAACATGAGCCACGAGCTGCGCACACCCATGAACGCCATCCTCGGCTACAGCGAGATGCTGATGGAGGACGCCGAAGACAGCGGCAACGAGGAGGCGCTCGCGGACCTGGGCAAGATCCGTAGCGCTGGCGGCCACCTCCTGGCGCTGATCAACGACGTGCTGGATCTGTCGAAGATCGAGGCCCGGAAGATGGATCTCTTCGTGGAGACGTTTCAGATCCCGCGGATGATCAGCGAAGTGGCGTCCACCGTAGAAGGGCTGATCACCAAGAACGAGAACACGTTGGAGATCGAGGTCGCCCCCTCCCTCGGCGACGCGCGCGCCGACCTCACCAAGGTGCGCCAGATGCTGTTCAACCTGTTGAGCAACGCTGCGAAGTTCACGCATCACGGAGAAGTCCGTCTCGCGGCGCAGGTGGAGCAGGTGGAGGGCGTGGACTGGGTGCGCTACTCCGTGTCGGACTCGGGGATCGGCATCGCGCCGGAGAAGCTCGATCACGTGTTCAAGGAGTTCAGCCAGGCGGACGAGACCACCAGCCGCAACTACGGCGGTACGGGCTTGGGGCTGGCCATCACGCAGCGCTTCTGCCAGATGATGGGCGGCGACATCGCGCTAGTCAGCACGTTGGGCGAGGGCTCGACGTTCACGATCCGGATGCCGCTCGAGGTCCACGTCGAAGGCACCCAGCCCGACGCCGAGGCTCCCGCGGCCGTCACGCCGCAGCCCGATGCCGAGGAGCGCGTCGTGCTCGTGATCGACGATGACCCCACCGCGCTCGATCTGCTGGGGCGCACGTTGCAGGGTGCCGGCGTGCGGGTGGTGACGGCCAGCAGCGGGGCCGAAGCGCTCCGCTTGGCCCGCTCGATTCACCCCGTGGCGATCACGCTCGACGTGACGATGCCCGACATGGATGGCTGGGACGTTCTGCGCGAGTTGAAGGCCGATTCCACGACACGCGACATCCCCGTGATCATGGTGACCATGACCGACGACCGGGGGCTGGGCTACGCGCTCGGAGCTACGGAGTTCCTGACCAAGCCCGTACAGCGCGACCAGTTGGTGCAGTTGCTCGATCGCCACGCGAAACCGGGCTCGGCACGTCGCGCACTCGTCGTGGATGACATCGCGGAGAACCGAGAGCTCCTTTGCCGCGCCCTGGTGGACGAGGGCTGGGAAGTCAACGAGGCCGAGAACGGCAAGCTGGCGCTCGAACAGGTCTCGCAGCAAGAGCCCTCCTTGATCCTGCTGGACCTGTTGATGCCGGTGATGAACGGCTTCGACTTCGTGGTCGAGATGCGCAAACGTGATGCCTCCCGCTTCATCCCTATCGTGGTGGTGACGGCCAAGCAGGTGACGGGCGAGGAGCGCCGTCGACTCAACGGTGGCATCGTGGGTCTCATCGAGAAGGGCGGCCTCGACCAGGGGGCATTGTTGGCCCAGATCCGTGCGCAGGTGGCGGGAATACGTGACGGTCACTGAGTTCGGTGAGAGGCCCGGCGCGCTCCGGTCGACGGTCGGCCCCAAAGGACGGCGGTCGACGGCCTCGGCAGCGACTCGATGTCGTTCCATGAGGGCCTTGCGCAGAGAGACTGCCGTCGCAGGCCCTGTTTACTTGATGTAACCCAGCGCCCGGAGGTCCTCGAGGGTCTGCTCGTCGAGGTCGGATGCCTCCGGCGCGCCTTCGCGCGGCCGAGCGCACGGAGCGAGCTCTACCCCGCTCGTGAGTCTCGCTGAACGCCGCCAGCCCTTCGCGCTTCGGCGATGGCCCGCTCTCGTCGAGCAGCGGGCCGAGCGAGCGACCATCGATGTCGCCGGCGGCAAGCGGGTCGATACCCAGGCGATCCAGGACCGTCGGCAGGATGTCGATCGTCTGTACCACCTCCTTCACGGATCGGCCGCCCGCCACGCCTGGCCCCACCCAGATCAAGGGGACGTTCGACAACTCGCGGTAGAGGTTGCCGTTGTGGTGCTCGAACTTCCCGTGCTCGCCGAACTCCTCTCCGTGGTCCGACACCAGGATCACGTGGGTGCGGTCCTCCAGGTCCAGGTCATCCAACGCGCTGAACAATCGCCCGAGCTGGTCATCCACGAACCGGATCTCTCCATCGTAGAGGTCCCGCATCCGCTCGTAGTCGTTGGGTTCGAAGCGGGGCATCTCCTGGTCATGCCAATGGTCGACGGGCTTCTTGAGTGCCAAGTCGAACTGGCTCGTTACACCCTCACGGGCGAACCGCTCCCGATACTCCTTGGGCACCGAGCCGTAGGGTGCATGGACGTCATAGGTATGCAGGAACATGAAGAACGGCAGGTCCCGATGTTCATCGAGCCAGCGGACGACGGTCTCAAGCGAGCGCATCCCGTTAATCCGCTCGTAGCGATCGAAGTGATGATGGAAACCCTGAGCGCTGTTCAGGTAGCCGCCGTCGTGGAACGCCACCGTGTAGTAGCCCTCCGCTTGCATGATGCCCGACACGGTGCTGCTATCGGGGGCCAGCGCCAGGCCCTGGTGGACGACTCCGTGCCTCGCGGGGTGGGCGCCTGTGAACACCGAATCGATCGACGGCAGTGTCCACGGCGCCTGGCTGAATGCGTTCTCGAAGACGACACCGCGCGCAGCGAACGAGGCGATCTGGGGCGACGTGTTGCGCTCATAGCCGTAGGTATTGAGGTGATCGGCGCGCACCCGACCGCCGACCGCCATCGACGAGCTGGGATCACCTTCTTCGGGCCACCCCCGCGCGCGGTAGGGTCTTGCGACATCGAGCGCGCGGCTCAGTTCCAGCCGTACACGTCCTTGAACTCGGCGTAGATCTCGCTGCGCAGGGTCTCGGCACCCTCGGCGCCGCCGTTGATCAGGATCACGAAGCCTTCGCCGCGACCGGGGGAGCCGGCCAGGTAGGCCGCCGCCTCGGAATGGTCACCGCCGTGGGCGAACCACTCGGTGTCGAACGGACCGACCGAGTTGGCGGACAGGCTCAGGCCCAGGCCGTAGCGCTTGCTCTCACCCACGGGCGTCTGCTTCATCATCATGTTGAAGCACGACTGGGGGGTCATGATCGTGTCGTCGTACTGCGGGTGGGTGCCGAGGTTCATGAGCACCAGCACGCACTGGGCCAGGTCGCTGGGCGTGGACCACATGCCGCCGGCCGCCTGCCAGGGGTAGTACTTGCGGTCGGCGGGAGCGAGCGGGTCGCCGTTGCCGTCGTGCGGCACGGCGGCGCGACCGGAGAACGCCGGGGGCAGGGGCGCCACGAAGGTCGTGTCGTTCAATCCAAGCGGGCCGATGACGCGCTCCTGCATGAGCACCAGGAAGTCCTGGCCGGTGACCGCCTCCATCATGGCCTGGGCGATCATGTAGCCGCCGCCCGAGTACTTGTAGACCTCGCCGGGCTGGTAACTGCCGCCGTCATCGAACAGGTCCTCGGCGTACCAGGGCATGTTGCTGCCGCCGTACACCACGTCGCCGTCCACGTAGTTGATGCCGAACAGGATCTCCAGCGTGCTGGGCGCCGGCTGGCCGGGCAGGAACGACGTGGAGCCGTGGGGCAGGGTGGCCGCGCTGTGGGACAGGAGCCGACGCAGGCTGAGCTGGGTGAAAGGCATGCCGCCCTTGAGCTGCGGACCGAACCAGGCCCAGAACAGCAGGTTGTTCCAGAACAGCACCGGGCCCCAGATGGCGGCCTGCTTGACGTTGATGTCCAGGTGGATGGGGAAGTTGCCGTCGTCCACCAGGTTCTGGAACAGCATGGACGAGATCGTCTTGGACAGGGACGCGGTGTCGAACGGGCTGTCGCTGCGGACCCAGTCCTGGGTGCCGAGCTCGAGCTCGCCGTAGCCGCGGGCCCAGCGCAGGCGGTTGTTCTCGATGACGCCGAGGGTCACGCCGGCGACGTCAAGGTCCTGCATGCGCTGCCAGATGTTCGACACGTTGCTGCCGTCGGGGTTCAGACCCTTGAGGCCGTACTCGATGGCCTGCATGGAGTTGCTGAAGTCGGGCTGGAACGAGTGGTGGCTGAACAGCACCCAGCCGCCGCCCGGGCCGAGCATGACGTTGTCGAGCTGACGCTCCAGGCGCTGGAAGTCCTTGATCCAGTTGAAGGCCGTGGTGTCGATGCTGCGACTGGCGAACCAGTCGCCTGCGAACAGCACCCAGTTGCCCTCGTGATCCATCTGGATGCGCTGGATGGTGCGCTTGTGGGCGTGGCGCTCGACGACCGCCGCGAACAGGTCGGACGGCATGGCCTTGCTCGTGGCCCAGGCGCCGCCGTTGCTCAGCAGGGTCCAGCCGTCGCCGTCCGCGTCGAAGACCAGCTCGGTGAGGCGCTGGTTGGCGCCGATGCGATCAAGGATCGCGCCCTCGAGCTCGGGCACGTAGCTCATGGGACCGGCGTGCCAGGCCAGCTCCTCGGCGATGACCATCCAGCCGTCGCCGGGCGTGAAGGCCACCGCGTCGATCTCGCGACCGCTCTGGATGTACTCCTCGATCTTCACGATGCAGGAGCTCGGCACCGGGCCGCCCCAGTGCAACACCTGGGAGGGCGAGTCGGTGATGATCACCCAGCCGCCGCCGAACGTGGACGACATCTCGCGGATGTTCGTCCCCGCGCCGAGCAGGTTGTTGAGGGTCAGCGACAGGTTGGCCGGATCGGCGAACGCGCCCATCTGCCAGCCGCCGAAGTCCGCCGATGCGACCGGCGCGAGCCAGCCCAGGGCGAGGGAGAGGGTGACGCCGGTGAGAGCGCGACGCGCGCTGCGGTTGAGGAGGTTCTGCATGGGTGCGGGTTCCAGAATCTGTCGGAGGGTGGGTTCGAGGCGCCCTGCGGCGCCTCGTGGCGCCGATTCCCCGGATGGGGCATCTCGCCTGTCACATCCCCTCCGCCCGGGCGGAGGGGCCCGACCGCCACGATAATCACGCCTCCGCCACGGCTGCCGGCAAGGCCCGCTTCTCCGGAGGAAACCGCATGCGTCGCCAGATCGTGTCCGTCTTGCTGATGCGGTCCTGCGTTGGCGGCTCCGCGCATTCGGAGCACATCAAGGCCTCCAAGCCCTTGTCGGCGCGCGTGTAGAACCACCCGCCGCCACCAGGGCGCCGCGCTTGCGGTCTCCCCCTAGCAGGCTGTGGCGGACGCCCTCCACACGAGACCGCCGGGAGGCCCCGCCGGAACACGGCTGTTCTGCTCGTCGGCCTGAGCCTGGTCGCCGTCGGCCTGAACGGCGACATCTCGTTCGTGTTCTCCGGCGTCGCGTTCCTGATCCTCGATGTGACTCCGCAGGCGCGATGCTCGGCCCCTATGGCGTCAACCCCCGAAGAGCGTTCGACAGCGCCACGCCTTTGACCGCGCCCCCATCCTGAACGGCCCACTGCAGCCAGAGCTGCGTGCCGGTGGGGACACCCGCGGGCATGACAAACGGCAGGGTGATCTCCCCCGCGCCATCGGTGGGCAGCAGGATCGGATCGAAGGGCGGGAAGGGCTTGAGCGTGCCTCCCTTGAACGGTACCGGCGTGCTGCTGAGGGACACGAACAGGCCCGCCAGCGACAGGGGTGACGCGTTCACCAGCGCGATGGCCTGAGCGCTGCCCGCGGAGAGATCGCCGCTACCTGCGAGCCAGGGGGCACCGGCCAGTCCCGGCAGGGCGCAGCCCTGATCGCTAAAGGCGCCGCCGTGGTCCGGGAGGGTCAGGGGCAGCTCGAGCTGCCCGCCGCCGAGGCCGGGCGACATGACCCCCGCCACCAGCTCGCCGGGGCCGGGCGCTGCGTCGGTCGTGAAGCCCACGCTCATCAGCTCGCAGAAGGCCAGCGCAGCGCCGGCGTTTGGCGCCTGCCAGCGCAGGGTGGAGCCGTTGCTGGAGGCGGTCCAGTCGTTGGACGGGTCGCCGTCTCCGTCGGCAGACGTGACGTCGAGCAACACCGCGCCACGCGGCAGGTCGAGCCGATCGATGCCGCCGTCGAGGCTGCGGTTGAAGAACGCCAGCTCGTAACGCCAGAGCCCGGCGCCCAGGTCGGTCACGTCGATCGACGCCACGACCTCACCGTCGTGCGGGTTCAGGTCGGCGCTGCCGGAGTCATCGCCCCAGCGCAGCACGGCGGGGCCGGACACCAGCGCGTTGCCCGCGGACGGCGCCTGCACCGACCAGCTCGCGCCGTTCCAGCTGAACTGCACGGCGCGCGAGCCCAGGTTGTCGAAGGGCGAGGCTTCGTTGGCCGTGAGCGCCAGAGCCTCCAGCCAGTAGGTCGCGCCGGCCAGCAGCAGCTCTTGATCGTCGATAGCCAGGCGCGCCTCGGTGGGAGCGGTGCCGCCGCCGTCTTCGTCGCGCACGCAGTCGGCGGGCAGGCCGTCGAAAAAGGAGCCCAGGCACGACCAGCTGCCGGTAAACGCGCTCCACTCCTGGCGCGGGCCGAGCCAGAAGGCGTCGCCCAGCACCGAGGCGCTGACCGCGTCGGAGCAGCCCGGTTGCAGGGCGCTCAGCCCCGGCCCTCCGCTGCACGAGCCGCAGAACGACTGGCCCAGCGCGGCGAAGCGATGGTGCACCCAGCTCGTGCCCACCTGCACCAGACGTTCGTGCCCGCCGGGGCCGGACGCCACGCGGTAGAGCTGCAGGGCAACGCCCGGGTGGTCGGGCGACATGGCGGCCTCGAACGGCACCGCGTCGGCGCCGAGGTTGCAGAGCGTCACCTGCGCCGAGAGGGCCAGGGTGCCGTCGGGGAAGCCGCCCTCGTGGGCCAGCGCCGTTGGCCCCGACAGCCCGCCCAGCGCCAGGTCGATAGGGCCGTCGCCGGCGGGCCCCGCGCGCACGCCGGGCGTCAGCACGCTCAGCAGGAGCGCGGCTTGCACCGCGCGCTGCGTGCTCACGTTGCGCGCGCCGAGCACCAGGCCAAGGAACTTGCTGTGGTCGCGGCAGGAGGCGCGCAGCCCCTCGGCCACTACGGACGCCAGGCAGGTCTTGGACGCGGACATGGGGGACATGCTAACGCGGACTATGGGGCGGCGCCGGGTGCGCCCAGAATCACAGGAGAGATCCTCCGGGACATTCCGACCCGCCAGCATGCTCAGCATGAGCAGAGAGCGCCCGAGCATCCACGCGCAGTCAGCCTCGACCGTGGATCGTCCGCCGGCCTGCGCCGTACTCCTGCGGCTGGCCGCGCTGCTGCTGTTCACAGCCTGCGGCGAGGCCCCCGGCGCTCCCCCCACAGCGAGCAATCGCGTGCCGCCGGGCCGCGGGCGGAGCGACTGTGTGCCGAGTCCGAGAGCGGCGTCGATGGGGCCACTGACGTCAGGCAGTCGAGGCGCAGCCTGGCCGGTTCGACGGGACCGGAGGCCCCACCGATGAGCTGGGGATGCAGGTCTAGCGTGGCATGGCGATCGCGGGGCGGCCTTGCTTGCTGGACTCCGACGTCCGTCACCAGTCGTCGCGGAGTCCCTGCCGATGCCACCTCACAACCGTGTGCGGCATCACGAAGTGCAGGCAATCACACTACTCCTCGAAACTGGGTCGTCTTGAGATCCAGAAGACGGGATCGGAGTCCTCGATGCGCGGTTGATGTTGCGCTTCAGCACGGCGAACTGGTGACGCAGCTAGCGTGGAGAAAAAATGTCTCCGATGTCGGATGACCGATTGACAGTTTCGCGAAAGTCGTCATACGATCGACTTGCGCGCGCGAGTCCAGTGGGGGGCCGCAGCGCGAGGGCATTCATCTTCGGTCGGCACCGGGGAAGAGGAGGGAGAAAAGAACACCCGGGTGCCGGTCGGGGACCGTTCAGGAAGAAGAATCGGGAGCCGGAAGAAGGGAAGCACTCCATTGAGTTCGACGCTCGGTGGACAGGGTGAGCCCATGCCCAAGCAGCCGTCGGCGATTGGAGAGTCGTCAGCTTCCGTCCTGCCCCGCATGTCAAGCCCCGACGAGAAGGCCCAGGCCATTCGCCCCGCCTCTGACTCGTCAGGTCGCCGCACCCTAGGAGACGAGAAGATGACCCGCAACATGACCTCGGTGATCGCACTCACCGCTCTGCTCTCGATCGGACTCGCCGATCCTGCGCTGGCCGACACGCACTACGTCGATCCCGCCGGAAGTGATACGTCGCCCTACACGACGCCCGGAACAGCGGCCCACACCATCGGCGCCGCTCTGTCCGTGGCCACGGCGGGTGACACCGTGAGCGTGGCTACCGCGACCTACGCGGAGACTGTGGCGCTGCTGGGTGGCACGCATGACGGCCTGCTGCTCATCGGCACGGGCGGCTCTCGTCCGCTGGTCACGAGCGGCATGACCCTCGGCAGCGGTCTCATGGCAGCAACCGTCGAGAACATGCACTTCAAGGGCCTCTCGGCGGGCGGCAGCATCGTCCGCATGCTCGGCGCCGTCACGGACCTGACGCTGGAGAACATCGTCATCGACGGATCGGATCCCGCGCTTCTCCACGGCTTTGCTGGGGGAGGGCTCGTGGGCGATGTCACGGTCAACAACTGCGAGTTTGTGGACATCAAGAACTGGGCGGTGTTCGAGTCCAACAGCGGCGGCGGCGGTACGGCCCTCGACGAGGTCAACTTCACGAACAACGTGATCATGGATTGCAACGGGTCCGTCGCTTTCCGCGGCGACACCTCATCGCTGCCGGCCAGCAACGCCAGCTTCACGACCGTGGTCAACATCATCGGGAACACCTGGGACAGGATCGGTCAGGACCCGTTGATCCCGTCCTGGGCGGCGTTCGAGATCGACCGTTGCAAGGACGCAAACGTGTACTGCAACACCATCAACGACGTGGACATCGGCCTCTGGGGCGAAGGCCAGCCGTTCCAGGCCTGGTCATGCACCTCGCTGGACGTCCGGAACAACACCTTCTCCGATTGCGAGCAGGGCATCTGGGTGGCTCGGGTCGATGGCTCGATCCCCGGAGACGTCGGGGATACGGTGGCCGTGTTCCGGAACAACAACTGGTCCGGCAACGCGTTCGCGATCCGTAGCGCGCCGTCGCTCTCCGCGATCGACGCTGAGGACAACTGGTGGGGCGACATCAGCGGCCCCGAGGACGTGACCGGTGTGTCCGAGGCCAGCGTCGGGATGTGCTTCCCACCGGCCACGATGCTCAACGCCGATGGCCTGGGTGACGAGCTCTTCTCGTTCCCCGCGGGCACCGACATCGTCGACTACTGCCCCTGGCTCACCGCGCCTGCGACATCGGTGCTCGCCCTGACGGTCACGCCGTGTCCGGACGCCGATCCGGCGCCCGGAAAGCAGCTCGCCATCGTGCTGTCGATGCTCGACCTCCAGAGCATCTCCTCCGGCTATTCGGCCTTCGTCGACTACGACATGTCGGCGCTCGCGTATCGTGGCGATCTCAGCGCCTATTCGGCGACGCCCTTCCCGACCCATCTGTCACCCATCGCGCAGGCTGACGACGGCCTGCTGGAGTTGTCCGGGACGTTCAGCCCCGGGAGCGGGGACAGCGGCACCTGCGCCGACGCCGTCCTGGCGACCCTCTTGTTTGACGTGCTGGTCACGGACTGCACGCCGTCCTTCGCGGCAGCGGAATTCGAATTCGGTGGGGCCTTCCCGTCCGAGCTGAGTTACTTCGGTGTCCCCCTCGTCACGAGCTTGACGGACCCGCCTCCGTTCATCCTCGACCCTCTGCCTCCCGTGATCGTCGGCACTCCGGCCGACATCACGCAGCCCTCTGACGCAGGTGCCTGCACCGGCGCCATCGTGACCTACACGGATCCCACGGCAACGGACAACTGTGATCCGTCGCCGACGGTGGTGTGTGTGCCGGCCAGCGGCAGCTTCTTCTCCGTCGGGACGACGACCGTGACCTGCACGGCGACTGACGCGTGTGGCAACGCGTCGACTTCGACGTTCGACGTGACGGTCACGGCGACCGTCGCAGTGGACGTCATCGTGCACCTCGTGGGCTCCATGCCGACGACACGTTGCATCAAGTTCGTGCCGGACAGCTGCAGCTCGGGCGCCAGCGAGTCGCTGACGTTCGTCGGGTCGTCCCCGGCCATCGCCACGACGACGATCGAGGTCCCCTGTGGCGTGTGGACCCAGATCTGTGCCAAGGACGAGCAGCACACCAAGTGGGCCGAGTCGCCCCTGATCCTCTCCGGGACCAAGTACCTGGCGACCGTGCCTCTCGTGCTCGATGGAGGTGACACGGACAACGACGGTGATTGCGACATCAACGACGTGACCTTGTTCCTGGGCCAGTTCGGCCTCTTTGCCAGCCCCGGTGGTTGTCCGTGGGACGGCGTGACCCGGGACACGGACTTCAGCAACAACGGGGCCGTCGGCAGTGAGGACTATGCGTTCCTCGCCGCCAACTGGCTGACGACGTCGGGCTGCAGCTGCTATCTGCCGGCCTCGACCGGTGGCCCCGGCCGCCACCACACCACCCTGCCGATCGCCCGGGTCCCGGTGGCCCTGCGGCGGCGTGTGGATCTCGACGGCAATGGGGTCGTCGATCACCGTGACGTCTTCCTGTTCGAGAGCGAACATGGCCTGCCGCACGCCCTGTCCGACGCCATGCGGGCCTCGACCGAGATCGACAAGAAGTAGTCGGCACTACGCTCGGCAGGCGCCTCGCCTTAGCGGGCGGGGCGCCTGTCGGTGTGCCCCGGCGGTCGAGCGGCCGTGGGTGGGGACGCTCGCGCCGCTAGTGCAGCCGGCTCGCGCCACGCCGCCACCCGTGAAGAAGCGGCCGAGGATCGTGCGGTCGGCTTCGTCG
>QNBX01000119.1 GCA_003644265.1 Planctomycetota bacterium | reverse complement strand
GCGTCCTGCGCCGCGCCTTCCGACTCGGACTCGGCCAGGCCAGACTCCTCCGCGGCTGGCGGCGACGCGGGCTCGTCCGGGCTGTCCTGTGCCTGCACAGAGCAAGCCAGCACACACACGACGAACAGCGCTGACAGCGACCTGACCATCCTCGACTCCCACGGGTGATCATGGATCGTACGCCAGGGGCGCGCGTCGGGACGAACCGCCGCTGGCTGGCCGTACGGCTGACCTGCGACGACTTCGTCCACACCGGCGAAGACCTGCGTGGGCTGGGCAGCTTTGACCTGATCCGCGTCGCCATCGAGTGACGGAGCTGGCGGGGCGACTCACCCCGCCGCCTTCCTGCTGCGCTTCCGTAGTCGCGGAACAGGCCGTGTCAGCTACGGCGTGACGCCATGCAGCGTCTCGCTGGCCGTGAAACCACGGGGCCCACTGGCGTCCTGGACCCACCACTGCATCCAGATCGACAGCCCCGATGAGAGCCCGGCGGGCCAGGTCGTGTCCACCCGGGTCAAGCCGTCGGCGTCGGTCTGCTGGAGCACGAAGAACCCGGGCGGGCTCGGGTCGGGTCCGAGCACGCCGCCCTTGAAAGGCGCGTTGATCGCAACGGCTCCCAGCACCAGCCATGCGGCGCTGCTGGGTGCGGCGTTGGCCAGCACCAGCTTCACGCTCGAGGCCGGCACCAGGCTGCCCACCCCCACGATCTCAGGTGCCCCCCCCACGCCACCCAGAGCCTGCCCGCTGGTGCTGAAGGCCGGACCCTGGATCGCCGCCTCCAGCGCGACCGTGGCGCCGCTGTCGGTGCCGTCCCCGGGCGTCACGTCACAGGTCACGTAGCCGCCCAAGGACAGGGCCGGCAGCATGTCGCTGCGGGCGCCCGTGGTGACGGAGCGCACCACGCTGCCGTCAACGCTCCAGGTCCAGTCGTGAGTGAGCATGTCGTAGTCGAGGTCGTCCATGACCGAGTCACTGGTCACGACGGCGCGCAGCACGTCGTTGATGCCGGGATCCGCGGGCAGCAGCTCGGCGCTGATGGGCTCGGGCGCGTGGTTGAAGAGCGGGTCGTAGACCGGCAGCACGTCGATGGGCGCGTCCACCAGCAGCGTGCCGTTGATGGACAGCTCAAGCGACCACTCGCCCGCCAAGGTGTGCATCTCGGGGATGTCGAAACCCCACCACAACCACGAGAACTTGAACGACGTGCTGTTGCCGAAGCCGAAGTTGCCGGTGTCGAACGCCGTGGTGCCGTCGGGGCGTTTGTAGACCACGCGCCAGTCGCTGAACGCGGGCAGGCTCGGCAACAGGACCCAGTGATAGATGGAGGGATCCGCGAAGGCCACCTGTCCCGTGCGCGGGAACGCGTCGGGCGGGTCAATCGAGGCCAAGTCCAAGCGCGAGAAGCCGAAGTCCCACACGAACGGCGTGGTCACCAGCGCCTCCTGGTCCACCCAGCCGCTGGGGCCCGGGTTGCACGCTCCGGTGAAGACCTCGGTCGCGGAGCCGACGTCGTACGTTCCGAAGTGCAGATGCGGGTAGCTGCTGTTGCCGCTCGACGCGGTGAGCCCGAGCTGCTGGCCGGCGACGACCGTCGCCCCGGTCGACACCGCCACCGAACCATTCTTCAGGTGCCAGTAGTAGCCGGTGCGCCCGCCGCCGTGGTCTATCAGCACGAAGTTGGCGGGCTGTCCGGACCAGACCGTGTTCATGTCCGGGTTGCCGTCGGCGGTGCTGATGACCACGCCGTCATCCACCGCGAAGACGGGCACACCCAGGAGCTGCTCGCCGAACGAGCGGATCAGCGAGTCGGAGGCGTCGTGCCCGTCGTACGTGTATGACCCGCAATGCCAATCGAGGATGCCGCTTGAGCCGTCGAGATCGACGTAGTTGCTGATCCACAGATCCTCGTACAGGTTGCCCGCCTGGGGATAGAAGGCGTAGGGCGCCACGCCGGCGTAGGACGGCAGGGCCTGGCCCGAGGCTTGCCACGCGGCCGTGAGCTGCGCGATGAGCGCGCGCTCAGTGGGCGAGATGCAGTCGGGGCGTCCGGCGGGGTCGTCCAGCGAGCCGCCGCCGCCGAGCCCGCCCTGGGCCAGCAGGCTGACGGGAGTGGCGAGACACACGGCGAGCGCGAGCGAGCTCAGCTTGTTCATGACGGCGATCCTCTTTCCCGGGAAACACGGCGTCGAGGTGCGCCCTCGGCAACCGTTGACCGGACCAGCACAGGGTCATGCCAGCGGAAGCCCAGCATACAGACACACGGGGCTCGCTCCGGAGCACGTGGGACCTGCCGCCGGAGCGCCAGCAGACCCTGGCAGCCTCACGCCCCTCTTT
The DNA here is from genome assembly GCA_003644265.1 of Planctomycetota bacterium. The sequence goes on along the minus strand of QNBX01000119.1, from coordinate 11,518 downwards.
GCGCAGATCAGGCCCCGCCGGGCTCAGGCAACTCGTCCGTGAGCAGTCCGGCCTCGAGCAGCGCCGCGCGGTCGCCCAGCGACGGACAGTTGGGATTCCACTTGTGGCGCGTGCTGGCCTCCAGATGCCGGGCGCTATGGAGATACTCCAGCACAGCCTCGCGCGAGAAGTGAGCCGCTGGGAAGCTGGACTGCAGGGCCCGGCTTGCCAGGGCCTCCCAGTCGGGTTGCTCGGGACCGAACAGCTCGGGCGAGCCGTCCAACAGACGCGCCATGCGCTCCATGGTGCCCGTGTAGCTATAGGCGCCGGTGTCGAGATCGATCGTGCTGTAGGTCCAGTGCACGCCCGTGGCCTCGCGCAGCTCGTCCTCGTCGTTGTGGGCCTCGCCGATGCCGTGCAGGTCGGGCGACGGCACGGCCGCCAGGATCGAGCGCGGCACGCCCAGCCCTCGCGCCAGCTGGAAGATCTCGCCCTTGGCGAGCATGGCCAGGGGGTTGGTGTCGACCTCGCCGTCGCCGCCCTTCTGATAGAAGCGCACGAAGCGGTCCTCGCACTCGTTGCCCGTGCCGTGACGGATGCCGCCACCGGTCAGACGATTGAGCCCGCGACCGATGGGCGCACGCAGGCATGAGCGGATGGAGCCGTTCACCGACGGGTCGGCCGCCATCTGCGCGCGCACCGTGGCCAGGTCGAAGCCAGCCTCGCCCAAGGCCGACAGCATGGCGGCGTGCAGCGTGTCAAAGGCCGCCGTCGCGTCCAGGAGCACCAGCGCTACGCCGGCGGCGTCGGCCGCGGCCAGGGCGCGGTCGCGGAACACGTCGGCCGAGTGGATGTCGATGTAGACCGCGGTGACCTGCTCGGCGCCGATCGCCCGCGACAACAGGCACAACAAGGTGGCGGAGTCGACCCCTCCCGAGACGTCCAGCTCGGCCCGCGAGATGCCCGTGTGGCTGTGATAGGCGGACAACGCGCTGACGCGTTCAGCGATCAGAGCCTCGACATCGAGGACGGGCATGGCACGAAGATCCAGCGGGGGCCGAGCGCGCGCAACGGGGCGCGCGGGGGCAGTGTCGCACGGGCGCCGGGCGCACGTCAGCTCAGATTCAGCCTGCTGCCGTTGTGCTCGGGACCCAGCGCCAGCAGGCACTCTGCGTTGCGCCGGGCCCAGGCCTGGGGGCCGTCGCTGACTGCCGCCACGTCGGGCTGACACCTGCGCAGCATGTCGGTGTCGACCACGCCGGGGCTCAGGACCACGCAGGCCAGACCCGTCGGCAGCTCCTGCGCCAGGCTGCCGGAGAGGCCCTCCACCGCGTACTTGGTCGCGCAATACGGACCCACCTCGGGGGAAGTGGAGCGGCCCCAGCCGGAGCTGAAGTTGACCACCACCCCACACCCCGCCGCGATCATGGCAGGCAAGAACGCGCGCACGAGGTTGGCCACGCCGCCGACGTTCACGGCCAGCATGCGTTCGAGCTCGTGGGCGGGCACCCGCCACCACGGCGCCAACTCGTTCATCAACGCGGCGTTGTTGATCAGCAGATCGGGCACCTGCCCCGCTGCGGCCAGATCCGCGGCCCAGGCCTGCACCGCGCCCGCATCCGAGACGTCCAGCGCTCGGAAGTCGTGCGGCGCCGGGTGAGCCGCGCGCAACTCCGAGAGCGCCTCGCTGTTCCGCCCACAGCCCATGACCACGTGCCCTTGCTCTACAAACCGGTCGGTCAGCGCGCGGCCGATGCCGCGGGTGGCGCCCGTGATCAGGATTGTACGCGGCGTGGCTGGCATGGCGCTCTCGCGGGGAAGCTCATGAGAGCTCACAGCATAGGCACGCGGCGATCAGCGAGCGCGCATCACGGGACGCCTCCAGCGCCATGGGTGACCGCGGGCGAGCGCCCCCAGCCCAAGCCGCGTGGGCACAGGCCACCAGAGCCGGTTGTGCGCAGCCTGTCCAGGCGTGGCAAGATGGAGCCCCCGCGCGGCCTCGGAGTCGATTCATGCGTTGCTTGCTTCTGAGCCTCACCGTCACGCTTGCCTGCTCCCCGGCCCTGGCCTGCCAAGACGCGCCGACGCCGCCTCCCGCCGACGAGGACCCCGCCGCGCCTGCTGCGGGCGAGCCGTCGAGCACGGACGACCCAGACGTCCAGGCCGCCGCACCGCGCGCACCGCTGGTGTTGCAGGACGACAGCCTGGGCTCGAACCAGCCGCCGACGGCCGAGGAGTTCTTCGACGGCCTGGTGGCTCCGATGGCGCTGGCGCCCGACATGTTGCTCACACCGGTGATGGGCGCGCTGAGCAATCCCGAGGCGCTGATCAAGGCTGCGGCCGCCATGGCGGAACACCCCAACGACCAGAAGCCGCCGCCCATGCCCAGCGGGCACCTGGCCGTGCTCGCGCATGCGCCCGAGCTGCTGCACCTGATGGCCGACAACCCCGAGTGGATGGACCTCATGAAACAGGGCATGACGTTCAAGCGCGCGGAGGTCATGACGGCCATTCAGCGCGTGCGGCGCGGCGCCCTGGAGGTCGGCAACCTCAAGACCGACAGCGTGATCACCGTGAAGGACATCGACGGCCGCATCACCATCGGACTCACGGACGAGACCGTGCTGCGGGTCCCACGCTACGACGGCTCGCTGGTGTACCTGACCCCGCTGGAGGAGGGCCCGCAGCTGCTGGCCTACGGCCCCGCGCTCACGTTCCCCGGCTACCGCACGGCGGCAGCGGGCCTGCGCTCGCTGGACTCCATCACCAGCATGCGCACCGGCGCCCTGGGCGGCTTTGGCAAGGGCGGGGGCGGCGCTGGCGGCGGGGGCACGCACTACCCCAACGTCGGCGCGCGCCGCAGCCTCATGCCCGGCCTGCTCATCTCGCGCAACCACAGCCGCAACCGCGACGACCCGGCGCGTCGCCTCACGAGCATGATGGGCTGGCACGCGTTCTACTAGCAGCGTGTGGCAGACGTGCGCGGCCGCGCGCAACCCGGGTGCTACCCTGCGCTGAAGATGCCACCCACACGAGACGAGATCTGCGCGCTCTGGCTCGACGCGCTGCCATACGAGCCCTACTCATTCCAGGAGGAGGCCATCCTGGCGTGGTTCGAGGTGGAGGGCGGGCTGCTCATCACCGCGCCCACGGGCATGGGCAAGACGCTCATCGCCGAGACGGCCATCTTCGAGGCGCTGCACGCGCGCAAGCGCATTTACTACACCACGCCGCTGATCGCGTTGACGGACCAGAAGTTCCGCGAGATGCAGACCCAGGCCGTGTCCTGGGGCTTCGCGCCGGAGGACGTGGGGCTCGTCACCGGCAACCACAAGGTCAACCCCGACGCGCCCGTGCTGGTGGTCGTGGCGGAGATCCTGCTCAACCACCTGCTCGACGGCACGCGCGACATGAGCGACGTGTCCGCCGTGGTCATGGACGAGTTCCACTCCTTCAACGACCGCGACCGCGGCGTGGTCTGGGAGCTGTCCCTGGCCCTGCTGCCCAAGCACATCCGCGTGCTGCTGCTCTCGGCCACCGTGGGCAACCCGGTCGACTTCGTGCTCTGGCTCAAGCAGCAGCACGACCGCTCGGTGCGCCTGATCCGCACCGACGAGCGCAAGGTGCCGCTGCAATACCACTGGGTCGGCGACACGCTGCTGACCGACCACCTGGTGCAGATGGCGGCGGGCGGCGACGACGCCAAGAGCCCCGCGCTGGTGTTCTGTTTCTCGCGCGACGAGTGCTGGGAGATCGCCGAGCGCCTCAAGGGCCTGCCGCTGATCGACAAGGCCACGCGCCCGCAGATCGAAGAGATCATCGACCGCCACGGGCTCTCCAAGGGCGTGGGAGGCAAGCTGCGTCAGATGCTCATCCGCGGCGTGGGCGTGCACCACGCTGGCATCATGCCGCGCAACAAACGCGTGGTGGAGGAGCTGTTCTCCAAGCGCCTGCTGCCCTTCGTGATCTGCACCGAGACCCTGGCCGCCGGCATCAACCTGCCCGCGCGCTCGGTGGTGCTGACCACCATCATCAAGGGCCCGCCACGGGCCAAGAAGCTGCTGCCCAGCTCGGACGCGCACCAGATGTTCGGGCGCGCCGGACGGCCGCAGTTCGACACCGAGGGCCACGTGTACGCCGTCGCCCACGAGGACGACATCAAGATCCACAAGTGGAAGCTGAAGCGCGACAAGCTGGAGGCCACGGGCAGCAAGGACCCGGGCATCCTCAAGGCGCTCAAGGCCCTCAGCAAGAAGCAGCCCAAGCGCCGCAGCACCGAGCAGTACTGGAGCGAGGGGCAGTTCAAGCAGCTGATCGAGGCCGGGCCCGCGCGGCTCAAGAGCCGCTCCATGATCCCGTACCGCTTCCTCGTGTGGCTGCTGGTGCAGCACGCCGAGCTGGGCGTGGTGCGCGACTTCCTGGGCAAGCGGCTCGAGTCGGAGGAGAAGCTCAAGCACTTCAACCTGCAGCTCGACGCCATGCTGGCCAACCTGCAGGCCTTCGGCTACGTGACGCGACAAGAAGGCTCCGACGACATCACCGTCGCTGACGACATCGAGCAGCTGCTGCGTTGGCGCTCGATCGATCCGCTCTTTGGCGCCTGGCTGCAGCGCACCCTGGCGACGTCCAGCATCGACGAGAAGACGCTGGCGCTGGAGTCCGTGCTGCCCCTGCCCTATCGCGTCATCAAGCGCTGCGATCTGCCCTACGACCTGGAGCCGGGCACACTGCAGGTCGAGGTCATGGAGCCGCTCATGATCTCCATGGGCGTCAGCCTCGACCCGCCGCCGCCGCCCGAAGAGCGCGACGGCCCGCGCGCCTTCTGGGAGGACCGCCCCGAGCTGCCGCCGACGTTCCCGGAGATGCTGGCCCTGGCCTACGAGCACGAGCTGGCCGTGCCCGAAGAGACCGAGGTGCAGACCAAGTGGATCGCCGGCGGGATCGCCCAGGGCAACGGCGATTTCCACAAGTTCACCGGCGCGCGCGAGCTGGCCAAGAGCGAGGGCCTGATCCTGCGCCACCTGCTGCGCTTCGTGCTGCTGGCGCTCGAGTTCCACGACGCCACCGGCGACCCCGACTACCAGCTGCTGGCCCAGCGCGTCGAGCAGGCCTGTCGCGAGGTCGACCCGCGCGAGACCGAGCGCACGCTGACGCAGCGCGAAGAGCTCCGGGAGTCGGACGGTCTGCGCGGCGAGCCGCCGCCGAGCACGGGCCGCCCGCCATGACCCGCGGCCCGCGCCGCGGCGGCCTCGCGGGCGCCTGGGCGTTGACGCTCGCCGGCCTGGCGCTGCTCGGCTGCGGCTCAGACCCCGCGCCAACGCCGGCGCGAGCGCCCGGAAGCTCGCCCGCCACGGCACGGGCCACGAATGTGCTCATGATCGCGGTCGACACCTTGCGGGCCGATCGCGTGGGCGCGCTGGGCTACGGACGCCCCACCACGCCGCACATCGACGAGCTGATGTCGACGTCGGTGCTCTTCGAGCAGGCCCAGTCGTCTTCGTCTTGGACCCTGCCCGCCTTCGCGTCGGTCTTCACGGGGCTGACCAGCTCGGGCCACCGCTGCTTCGAGTTTCGCTCGAGCCTCGCGCCGTCGTACGAGACCATGGCGGAGGTCCTCTCAGCGAACGGCTACCGCACCGGCGGCGTGGTCAGCCACGTCTTCCTCGGTGCTCGCCACGGCCTGGCGCAGGGCTTCGAGCACTATGACGAGGAGCTCGTCTTCGTGGCCCGGGAGTCGCACCAGAAGATCAGCTCCCCTGCCGTCGCCGACAAGGCCATCGCCTGGCTGACCGAGCGTGCCAACGAGCCCACCCAGCCGTTCTTCCTGTTGGCGCACTTCTTCGATCCGCACCACAAGTACCAACGCCATCCCGGCGTCTCCGAGAGCTTCGGGACGGACACCCAGCGCGACCTCTACGACGGCGAGATCGCGTTCACCGATCAGCACGTGGGCCGGGTGCTGAGTGCCCTGGCGTCGCTGCAGCTGGCCGAGCACACCATCGTGATCTTCGTGTCGGACCACGGAGAGGAGTTCTTCGAGCACGGGCAGCGCGGGCATGGCAAGGCGCTGTTCCAGGAGACCTCGCGCGTGGCCCTGTCCATCCGGGCGCCGGGCTTCGAGCCCCGGCGCGTGTCGCCCGTGGTACGCAGTCTCGACGTGGCGCCTACGCTCTATGAGCTGCTGGGCCTGCCCGGCCCCTCGCTGCCCATGCAGGGCGCCAGCCTGGTGGGGCTCATGCGCGGCGCGCGGGAGCAGGCCCCCCGCGGCGCCCTGCTGGAGCTCAGGCTCAAGGCAGGCTCGGCCATGGACGCTTTCGTTCAGGGCCGCTGGAAGCTGATCGTTGATCAGTCGGATGCCGGCCTGATGCACGCAGGCGAGCCCGGGCTCGGCGAGCGCAGGACCGTCGAGCCGCGCCTGCATCTCTACGACCTGATCGCGGATCCCGACGAGCTGACCGACGTCGCCGCCCGGCACCCCGACATCGTCCAGAGCCTGCGCAGCGCCCTCGACGGGGCCAAGCAGCGCGGCGTGGCCGCCTCCCGGCACTTCGAGCACCTCGCGCCGCTCGACCTCACCCACGAGGAGCTCGAGTCGCTGCGCCAGCTGGGGTACACGCGCTGATGGACACGAGCGGCGCCTGCGCGCGTCCGGACAACGCGCCCGCCCCGGCCCGGGCGCCCGTGCTCTGGCTGACGCTGTTGCTGGTGGCAGCGGCCGCGCTGCGCATCGGACTCACGCTCGCCACGCCCGAACAACGACTGCTGGGCGACGAGGCCAAGTACGTCGTCGGCGCCTTCGAGTTCGACCACGAGGACGCGTACACCAACACCTGGCCACCCGGAGAGTGCGCCCTGCTCGCCGCCGTGCTCATGGTCGGGCCCTTCGAGCATCTGCGCGACGAGCTGAGACGACTGCGGCCCTCCGTGGGGCCCGCCGACGTCATGTTCGTGCGACACAACCTGGGTCCTCTCGCCGACGGTCAGGGCTACCGTTTTCTCACCTGGGCGCGCCTGCTGCAGGCTGCGCTGGGCACACTCATCGTTCTGCTGGTGTACCTGCTGGCGCGCGTGGGCCTCGAGCCGAAGGGCGCGTTGGCCGCCGCGGCCATCTACGGCTTCTATCCCACGGCCATCACGTTCTGCACCTACCTGCGCTCCGAGACGCTGGCCTCGGCCCTGATGATGGGTGCGCTCTGCGTCTTGGCGCGGGGCTTTGGACGCCCGGGCCTCGTGCGCTTCGGCCTCGCCGGAGTCATCTGGGGGCTGGCCGTGCTGACGCGCTCGTCGACCCTGCTGATGTCGCCGCTGCTGCTGCTCCCCATGCTGGCCATGACGGATCGTCCGCTCAGCCGCCGGCTCGCCGCCTGCGGGCTGTTCTCGCTGGGGATCGTGCTGGCTGTGGCGCCCTGGACGCTACGCAACCATCAGGAGTATGGCCGCGTGCTGCTGGTCGACTTCTCCGTGATCCCCGTGCTGCGGAACTCGCACAACGCGTATCTCCCGCCCAACCACGACTTCGGCATGCGCGGCGAGAAGCGCGAGTTCGACACCGAGCCCCCGCTCCAGGTGCGGCCCGTGACCAAGCTCGGCGACCGCGTGCTGCAGTCGCGGCTCGAGCTGCGGGAGGCGATCCAGTTCAACCTCGACCACCCCGCCCTGGCCTGGCGACGCCTGGCGCTCAAGCTGCGCGAGTTCTGGGCGCCCACGAACAACATCGTGCTCGACATGAACAAGCTGAAGCACGGCGGCGACGTGAGCGACGGCACCCGACGGCTCGTGATCCTGGTGGCCGTGGCGTCGTTCATGGCCCTGACGTGTGCGGCCATCGTCGGCCTGTTCCGCGTGCAGGACCCGCGGCTGCTGCTGCTGATCGTGCTGCTCCTGCTGGGCACCTGGGCCTTCCACGGCCTGACCCAAGCGTGCAGCCGCTACCGCATGCCGCTGGTGCCGCTCATGGCCATCGCCGCGGGCGCCGCGTTGACCCGGGGCGAGCGCCGCCGGCCCATGCGCCCGATCTCGTGGCTCGCCGCGGGGGTGCTCATCGCCGCGCTGATCACGTCGGGAGTCATGCTGCTGAGCGAGCGCAACCCGCTGCAGCTCTGAGCTGCTGCCGCACGCCCAGGCGGACGCCTGTGCCCGACCGACGCCTCCCCGCTCAGGCGGCGCCCCCCGCTCAACCGGCGCACCACGCCCAGCCAACGCCCCATGCTCATGCGGCGCCCCACTCGTCTTCGAGATCGCGCATGGCCTCCACGGTGCGCGCGTCAAGCTCGTCGCGCAGCGCGGGCTGCCGGCCGATCAGGTTCTCCTGCTCGAGCGGGTCTGCTCGTCGGTCGTAGAGCATCGTCGGACCGCTCACCGTGCGGGCGTACATGTGCGTCTCGGTCATGACGCCGCGCCACCCGGGCCACGGCAGCGGCGGCGGCTCGTAGGCCGCCATGAAGGCTGCGTCCCGCAGGGTCGCCGTGGCCTCACCGGCCAGCGTCGCGGAGAAGTCCAGGCCCTGCACCCCCGCGGGAACGGGCACGCCCGCCAGCCCGGCCAGGGTCGGAAAGATGTCGGGTGACCCAAAGGGCTGGCTCATGGTCGTACCGGCCGCCAACCTGCCTGGCAGACGCACGATGAACGGCACGCAGGTAGCGTGCGAATAGGGCACCTCCTTGCCGCTCAGCCCGTGGCTGCCGACCATGGCGCCGTGGTCCGATGTGTAGACCACCAGGGTGTCCTGGGCCTGGCCCAGCTCGTCGATCGTCGCGAGCAGACGCCCGAACTCATGGTCAATGGCCTCCACCAGCCCGTAGTAGCCCGCCAGCGGCTTGAGCGAGTAGTTCGTCGGGATGTCTGCGGGTCGCGCGATGTCGCGGTAGCGATCGAAGTCCGCTGGTGGTTGGTGGGGCTTGTGGGGCGGCCCCCAGGAGAGACACAGCAACCATGGCCGCTCGTCGGCCGAGCTGATGAAGTCGCGCGCGAGGTCCACCTCCCCCGCCGGGCGGAAGCGATCCCGCACATGGACCACGTCGTCAGCGCCGGTGCAGTAGGACCAGTTGAGGTAGTCGTGCACCGGCGAGATCGCCGCCGCCCAGTAATCGTTGAAGCCGAAGCGCAGCTCGCCAGGGTCGAGCCTGGCCGAGCCGAGATGCCACTTGCCGACGTACCCGCAGCGGTAGCCGGCGGCCGCAAAACTCGAGCCCAGTGTCGGCAGCGCGCGGGGCCGCCAGCGCCCATCCGCCCCCACCACATTGCGCTCGCTCTTGTTGGCGAGGATGCCGTGCTGGTGGGCGTAGGCCCCCGTCATCAGGCTGCCGCGGAAGGGCCGACACTCGGGCAGGCTCGACACCGCCGTCGTCAGCCGCACACCTTGCTGCGCAAAGGCGTCGATGTGGGGCGTGCGCACGATGCCATTGCCGTAGCAGCCCGTCGACGCCGCGCGGTGCGAATCGCTGAATACGAAGAGCACATTCGGCCGCCTGGAAGGCGCCGGGACACGAGCGCCCTGGTCGCAGGCGGGCAGGCTGGCGGCGACCGTCGCAGCAGCCGTCGCCTTCAGGAACTCCCGCCGCTTCAGGTCGTGGTCGGGCGCCGGCATCGACGCGAGTATACGGCCGCTGTTCGGAGAACGGCAGCGTACCCGGGCGTCGCAGGCTCAGCGTGGCGCAGATGGCCGAGCATCTGGGCACCTCGGCGGAGGCCGCCGGCGAGACCCGGCAGCGTGGCCTGGGGCGTCTGCGCAAGGCCTGCCGGCTGGTCTCGGGGCGTTGGCCGACGACCGGACACGGATCGAGGCACGGGGGGGGCGGGCCTCGTGAACGCCACAACGCCCCTCGCCAGAAAGCGACTCAAGACCCTAGACTGCCCCACGGGAGCACCCCTGCTGCCGGCTGGCCGCCTCTCCCGCGCGCCGCCGGCCCAGGCACACCTGGAGACCACACCATGTCCTGCATCCCCCGCTGCGGGCGGCCTGTCGCCGCTTCGCTGGCCCTCTCCCTGGCCTACGCCACGCTGCTCAGCGTGAGCGTCGGCGCCCAGCTGCCGCGCTTCGTGAACTGCGGCGACGACAACGGCTTCGGGACCAGCACGCCCGGCTACGAACTGCTGGGCGAGGGCGTGGCCCCAGCCGGCATCTCGCTCAGCCCGCCGCCCATCGACACGGTTCACGTGGCGGCCAACTTCCCCAGCTTCTGGGGCACGCTGCCGCGGGGCTCGGACGTCCTGTCCATCGACCCCGACCAGCTGGACCAGACCCAACGCTTCACGTCGCTCTGGCTAGCCAACAACACGACGCTCGCCATCGCCGGACTCGACGCGGACCGACCCTATCGCGTGCGCTTGCTGCTCGGCACGCTCGCGCCCTGGGGCGAGCTGACGGACATCTTCGACCCGCCGCACTGGACGTACCTGCCGAACACCTCGCGCGACGTGCGCGTGGAACTGCGCAACGGCGCGGGCGGCTGGCGCACGGCCGCCAGCGGCATTCGTTGTGTCAGCGCGGCGACGGGCAACACCTTCTCGACCTTCCTGGGCGGGCAGGTGGCGCTGTGGGTCCTGGCGCGCAGCGACTCTTCGGGCAAGCTGCAGCTGAGGCTCTCCACCGACAGCAGCGACCCGGTGTTCCTGTCCGCCTTCGAGTTGCACGACCATGAGCCCCTGCCGATCTTCTACCAGCGCACGGCAGGCGAGATGCTGGTGGGGACCACGCCGTCCGTGGCCCCCTTTGTGGCGGCCTTCAACGCGGGCGACCTGAACGACGCCGAGGCCCTGGCGTTCGGCCTGGCCGACCCCTTTGAGCGCGGCGTCGCGCTGCTGCACCTGACGGGCTGGCTCGACGGCAGCATGCACGGCCGGCTGCACCTGACGAGCGCGGCCCACGCGGCGCTGCTGGCCGACCACCGCTCCCACCCTGCGGCGGCCTGGCTGCTGGACGAGCTGAGCAGCTTCGAACGCGCCCTCGCGCACCTGGCGGCCAGCGGCTTCGAGAGCGCACAGAAGTGCCCCGAAGACGGGGGCACGGGGTTCCTCAACACGGCCTGCGGCGATCAGTCGAGCTTCGTCGCCAGCCTCACCCACACCAACGGCAACGCGCACATCGCCCTGCGGCAGCTGGCAGGCATGACCGCCGCGGTCAACGGCGCCAGCGTGCTCAACCAGCTCAGCGCCTGGAACGCCGGCGGCGTGAACCCGGGCGACTGGGAGCCCTCGCCGCTGGTGTTCGCCGCGGCCAAGTTGAGCGGCACGACCATGGTGTCCATGAATCCATCCACCAAGACCAGCGGCTCCGACCCCGGCGGCGTCGCCTTCGCAGCGCAGCGCGACGCGCTGGTGTACGGCTTCGTCGACCTGGGTTTCGCAGCCAGCCACTTTCCCGACGACATGGAGCTGCTGCTCTTCCGGCACTGGCTGGTGCAGGGCAAGCTCCCGACGCAGTGGCAGCTGACGTTGTTTGAGAACCTGCTCACGCCAGCACAGATCGACGCCTCGTGGTGGGGTCCGCGCGTGGCCTTGGCACCCGACGACCCAGAGGCTCCCGAGTGGGCCAACCTGC
>QNBX01000118.1 GCA_003644265.1 Planctomycetota bacterium | reverse complement strand
GGGCGTCGAGCGACCAGTCGAGGCCCAGGCTGAAGACCTGGATGTCGGCCCGGTGGGTGGTGAGGCCGCGGCTGAAAGGCGTCAGCTCGCCGGCGGCGGCGGCGACCAGCAGGGCGCGCCGGTCGCGGCGGGCGGCCAGGTCGGGCTCCAGCGGCACCTGGAGGGCCAGGGCCAGGGCCTGGGCCAGGGGCGCCGAGGTCTCGCTGGCGGGCACCACGACCTCGGGCAGCAGCTGCAGGTCCTCCAGCAGGTGCACCAGCCGCTGCAGCAGGAAGGCCACCATGTCGGTGCGCAGCTCCAGCAGCTCAAAGCGGCCGCCCAGGCTGCCGTCCTCGAACCAGCCGCCGGCGGTCTTGAGCAGCACGCCGGCGTGCTGGATGTGGTGCCACTCGCGCAGGCCCAGCTTGGCCAGGCCCTGCTCCCAGCGCGTGGCGCGGCCCAGCAGGCGGTGCACCCCGTCGATGCGCTCGCGCTGGCTGTCCTCGGCGATGTGCTCGTCGGCGCGGGAGAGCTGGGCCCGGCAGAGCTCGGCCTTGCCGACGTAGAGCGCGGCCTCCGCAGCCAGCAGCTGGATGTCGAGTTGCTCCCCGTCGGCCAGTTCCTGGCTGGAGAGCAGGGGCGAGAGGGTGGTCAGGCAGCCGCCGAAATCGCGCGTGAGCAGCTGGGCGTAGGCCAGCTCGCGCCGGATGGCGGACTCGGCAGCGGGTTCGTCCACGCCCTTCAGAGCGGCCCTCAGGTAGGCCAGGCCCACGTCCGGGCGGCCGTGGGCCACCAGCTGCCAGCCCAGCTCGAAGAGCTGCTCGGGGCCCCTCTCTCCCTGGGCCATGCCCTCGAAGCGATTGGCGTCCGCGGCCGAGCCCAGCACGCGGCAGAGCTTGGCGGCGGCCTCCAGGGACTGCGTGGCCAGGGGATCCAGGGCCAGGGAGTCCAGCAGGGTGGCCAGGGCGGCGCGTACCTGCCCACGCCGTACCTGATCGACGGAGGTCTCGAAAAGTTCCTTGGCCCGGGCGCTCACGGCGAGGATTCTACCGGGAACGCCCGGCGAACGCCCGCCCGGAGCTGCTGAGATCCACTCCATGCGTCGCATCGCGGTCATCAATCAGAAAGGTGGGGTCGGCAAGACCACCACCACCGCCAACCTGGGCGCGGCCCTGGCGCGCCTGGGCCACCGCACTGTGGTCTGCGATCTCGACCCGCAGTGCAACTTGACCGTGCACCTCGACCTCGACCCGGGCACGGTCGAGCCCTCGCTCTACGACCTGTTTCACGGCAAGGCGGCCCTGGTGGACGTGCTGCTCCCGGCCGGCGAGCAAGAGGGCTTCTGGATCGCGCCGGCCTCGGTCGATCTGGCGGGCGCCGAGCTCGAGCTGGTCAACGCCGTGGGGCGCGAGGTGATCCTGCGCGAGGCCTTCGAACGCGAGGCCTGGCAGCGCGAGACCGAAGCCGAGTTCCTGCTGGTGGACTGCCCGCCCAGCCTGGGCCTGCTCTCGCTCAACGCGCTGGTGGCCTGCGACGAGCTGCTGGTGCCACTGCAGACGGAGTTCTTTGCGCTGCAGGGGCTGTCCAAGTTGGTGGAGATCGTGCAGCTGGTGCAGCAGCGGCTCAATCCGGCCCTGCGCATCAGCGCCATGGTGAGCTGCCGCCATGACCCCTCCACCAACCTGGGAAGGGCGGTGGTGGCGGACATCCGGGCCCACTTCGGCGAGGTGCTGCTCGACACGGTCATCCGGCGCGACGTGAAGCTGGCAGAGGCGCCCAGCCACGGTCGCACGATCTTTCAGTACGACCCCGAGACGCGCGGCGCCGCAGACTACCTCTCGCTCGCGCGGGCGCTGCTCGGAGAGCGGGATGACGCGCCGGCGCAGGAGGCAGCAGTGGAGGCTCCGCCGCCCGCCGTGCAGGTACCGCATGCGACCGAGAGGGACGGGGGCGCGTCCGCGCCAGTGCTGATGCCTTCCGAGCCCGTCAAGCCCGCGGAGGCTGACAAGTCTGCTGAGGCTGCCAGGGCTTCTGAGGCTTCTGAGGCTTCTGAGGCTGCCAAGGCTGCCAAGGCTGCCAAGGCTGCCAAGGCTGCCAAGGCTGCCAAGGCTGCCACGACTGCTGAGCCCACCAAGCCGAAGGCTCCAGCGACGGTCGCCAAGCGCAGGGCTCCGAAGCGCAAGCGTGCCCAGGCCGCGACCCGGGCCAGCAAGGCCAAGCCCGCGGAGGCGCGGCCTCCCGAATCAGAGGCTCCGGACGCCCAGCCTGCCGAGCTTCGCAACGCAGACCCCGAGTCACGTGCGACCGGGTCTGATGAGCCCGGTCAGGACACACCCCACACGAGAGCGCCATGAAGACCAGCCTGACCCAGCGCCTGCTGAGCCGGGACAACGCCCTGCCTATGTTCCTGTTGCGCGTGCTGTTGGCGCCGCTGCAGGTGCTCTACATGGCGGTGGTGACCACGCGCAACGCGCTGTACGACACGGGGCTGCTGAGCGGGGAGGCCGCCGGCGCGCCCGTGATCTCGGTGGGCAACCTGACCGTGGGCGGCACCGGCAAGACGCCGCTGGTGATCGAGCTGGCCCGGCGCGCCCTGGCCAAGGGGCGCAAGGTGGCCATCGTGACCCGGGGCTACGGCGCGGTGGCGGACGACGCCGGCCGCTCCGATGAGGCGGCGCTGATCGCCGAGCGTGTGCCTCAGGCCACCCTGATCATCTCGCCCGACAAGCTCACCGGCGCGCGTCAGGCTGCGTCTGAGGGGGCCGACGTGATCTTGGTGGACGACGGCTTCCAGCACCGCCGCCTGCAGCGTGACCTCGACATCGTGGTGGCGGATGCACGGGCGCCGTTTGGCAACGGCTACCAGCTGCCGGTGGGAGGCATGCGCGAGTCGCCCAGCGCCATGGCGCGCGCCGACGTGGTGGTGCTCACGCACACCGAAGGCCTCGACAAGTTCAAGCTGCACGACAGCAAGGCCAGCATCCAGGCCCAGAACCGCGGCGTGCCCATGGTGCTGGGGACCCACCGTCCGCTGGGCGTGCGCTCGGTGACCGAGCAGACGCTGAGTCCGCTGAGCGACCTGATGGGGCGGGACGTGTTCCTGTTCTGTGGCATCGGCTCGCCCGAGGGCTTTCAGATCACCGTGGAAAGCCTGGGGGCGGTGGTGACCGGTCTGATGCCCTTCCCGGATCACCACGCCTTCAGCGGCACTGACTTGGCCGAGGTGCGCAGCCAGGCCCGCACCGCGCGTCTGCTGTGTACGGAGAAGGACGCCGCCAAGGTGGCGCGCCTGGCCGGCAACGACGACGTGCTGTGCCTCGTCATCGACATGGAACTGGTGGGCGAGCTGCCGGCCCTGCCGGGCATCGACGGCTGAGGTCCAAGGGCGGCGCGGCGCTGGGCTGGGCCCTGCTCGGCGCGGCGCTCGCGCTGGCCCTGGCGAGCATGTGGCCCGACCTGTCGGGCGATTTTCGCCGCGGCTGGCTGGGACACAACGGGGCGCGCTACGCGCAAATCGCCCGCAACTATGCGCGCGACGGCCTGCTCAGCCACGGAGGCGCGCCACGCCTGGACGTGGCGGGGGCGGGCCCAGACGCCCCCGATGTCTACGCAAACCATCCGCCAGGGGTGGCCTGGCTCACCGGCGCGCTCTTTTCCGTGACCGGTGTGGTCGACGAAGGGGCCGAGCCCGGCAGCAGCGAGCGCGCGGCCCGACTGCTGAGCATGGGCTTCAGCCTGGCGGTCCTCGGCCTGCTGTTCGTGCTGACGCGGCGCGTGGCGGGAGCGCGGGCGGCCGGCTGGGCGGCGCTCTTCACCGCCGCCCTGCCCATGACCGTGATCTACGGCACGCACGTGGAGGTGCAGGGCCCGCATGTGCTGGCGGGCGGTCTGTTGGTGCTGCTGGCCTACACCCGCTGGCGCGAGGGGGGCTCGCTGCTGCCGTGGCTGGGGGCGGTGTTGCTGGCCTCGGCCTTCGATTGGTTCGGCCTGTACTACGCCGCGGGCTGCGCCGTGCACGCCGCGCTGGCGCCGCCACGACGGCTGGGCGCGGCGCTGGGGCTGGGCGCCGTGGTCAGCGCTGTGTTCGGCGGCTGGGTGCTGTGGCTGGGCCAGCTCCCGGGCATGACCCCGGGCCTCGTCTTCGGCGCCGCGGGCGTGCGCGTGGACGGCGGCTCCGGCGCGCTGCAGCAGGGCCGGCCGAGCTTGGCGCAGGAGCTGGGTCAGCGTTGGGGGGAGCTGTCGCTGCTGCTGCCCGGCCTGCCGCTGCTGTTGGCCCTGGCCCTGGCGCTGCTGTTGCTGCCCAGGCTCTTGGGCCGGCGGGCGCAGCCGTGCCAGGGGGCGGCGCCGGGGTCATCTGCGCAGGGCGCGTCGGTTTCGCGGAACAGCCGACCCGCCCACGCGGGGCTCGCAGGTCTCTCCCGGCGCTGGCTGCTGGGGCTGCTGCTGGCGCCGCCCGTGCTGCACTCGATCGTGTTTCCCGCTGGCCTCGCGGTGCACAACTACTGGGTCTTTGCCTTGCCCCCGGCCCTGGCCCTGGCCGCGGCGCTGTTGCTGGAGCGGCGAGCAGGGCGGGCGGCCCTGCCTCTGGGGCTGGTGCTGGCGGCCGCCTGGGTGGCCGCCGTGAGCGCGGCTCGCCTGCCGGAGGATCCGCTGCCGGCCATGGTGGGTCGGGCCCTGAGCCAGGTGCCCGTGGGCGAACTGGTGCTCACCAACTACGACGCCAACCCGCTGCGCTTCGGGCATCCGGGCGACAGCTACGATGTGCGCCTGCCCGAGGTGACGTTTTACTCAGATCGGGCCGTACGGGGGCGCATCGACAGCCCAGGCCGCCTGGCGCAGGCCCGGGCCAGGCTGCCCGCCGCGCGCTGGTTCCTGCTGGCGCCCTTCCCCGCGCCCCCCGATCAGGCGGCCCTGGAGCGGGCCTTGGTCCAGGCCTCGGCTGGCCCGGCCCAGGTGCTGAGCCAGGCCCCCGTGGTGCGCCTGTTTCCACTCGCGCCGTGACCGCCGGCGCGGGAGTTGCACCAGAAAGGCGGCGCTGTGGCTGGACGACAGCGCGGATGCAGGGCTAGGCTACGGCAGATTTTGGGATCGACCCTGAAAAGTCCCCCTCCTGCACACCCCAGGCGCCGATCCCCGCGGTGCCTCTGAGGACGTCTGATGAGCTCACCGAGCCAGGCCCCGCCTCCGGTTACGACACCCGTCCTTGAGGCCCCCAAGGACAACCCGTTCGAGGACATGCTGGCGCGTTTCGACGTGGCTGCAGAGCAGCTCGATCTCGACGACGGGATGATCAAGGTGCTCAAGACGCCTGAGCGGCAGCTCAAGGTCGCCATCCCCATCCGTTTGGATGACGGTTCCACCGAGGTCTTCGACGGCTGGCGCGTGCAGCACAACTCGGCCATGGGGCCGTGCAAGGGCGGCATCCGCTATTCGCCCCACGTCGATGTCGACGAGGTCTGCGCCCTGGCCGCGTGGATGACCTGGAAGTGCGCCATCGTCAACGTGCCCTTCGGCGGCGCCAAGGGCGGCGTGCGCTGCAACGCGCGCGAGCTCTCGCTGCCTGAGCTGGAACGCATCACGCGCCGTTACACCACCGGCATCATGGACATCATCGGGCCCGACCGCGACGTGCCGGCCCCCGACATGTACACCAACGAGCAGGTCATGGCCTGGATCATGGACACCTACTCCATGCACCGGCGCGGATCGCACACGGGCATCGTGACCGGCAAGCCCTGGGGCCTGGGCGGCTCCATGGGTCGGCGCGAGGCCACTGGGCGCGGGCTGCTCACCATGGTGCGCGAGGCCGTACGCACCAAGAAGATCGAGCTGGCCAAGGCCTCGGTCGTGGTGCAGGGCTCGGGCAACGTGGGCGGCACCATCGCCCTGCTGCTGCACGAGGCGGGCGTACGCATCAAGGCCATCAGCGACATCGACGGCGGCTTGGTCAATGCCAAGGGCCTCGACATCCCGGGCGTGCTGGCGTACCAGGAGAAGCATCGCACGCTGAGCGGCTGTCCTCTGGGTGAGGACTGCAGCAACGCTGAGTTGTTGTCGATGGAGTGCGACATCATGGTGCCCTGCGCGGCCGAGAATCAGATCACCTCGCGCAACGCCGAGAAGCTGCAGGCCAAGATCATCATCGAGGGCGCCAACGGGCCCACGACGGCCCGCGCGGACGCGATCCTGGACGCCCAGGACATCTTTGTGATCCCCGACATCCTGGCCAACGCCGGCGGCGTCGTGGTCAGCTACTTTGAGTGGGTGCAGGATCGCATGGGCATCTTCTGGGAGGAGCGCGACGTCAACAAGCGCCTCGAGAAGATCATGCAGAAGGCCTTCCGTCAGGTGCACAAGCGCACCAAGACGAGCCACGTGAACATGCGCACGGCGGCGTACATGGAAGGCATCGGCCGGGTGGCGCACATCACCCGCATGCGGGGCATGTACCCGTAATCCATCGATCGTCGCCCGGGGCCAGCGAGGCCACCAGCCGCCGCCGGCCGTGAGCCACCGGCGTGAGACGCAAGACCACCGAAGTCCAGAGAAGAGAGGAGGAGCCGCGCCCGTTTGGGCAGCCGGCTCCGCACTGCATATGACGCTGCGCAACGTTGCCATCATCGCCCACGTGGACCACGGCAAGACCACGCTGGTCGACGCCATGCTCAAGGACGCGGGCGTCTTCCGCGAAGGTCAGGAGCTGGTCGAGTGCGTGCTCGACTCCAACGAGCTCGAGCGCGAGCGCGGCATCACCGTGCTCAGCAAGAACGTGGCGGTGATGCGCGGCGACCTCAAGGTCAACATCATCGACACGCCGGGCCACTCCGACTTCGGCGGCGAGGTGGAGCGCGTGCTGCAGATGGCCCATGGCGCCCTGCTGCTGGTGGACGCGTTCGAGGGCCCCATGCCCCAGACGCGCTACGTGCTGGAGAAGGCGCTCACCTCGGGCATGCGCGTGATGGTGATCGTCAACAAGTGCGACAAGCGCGCCGCGCGTCCGGACGAGGTGGTGAACGAGGTCTTCGACCTGTTCGTGGAGCTGGGCGCGGACGACCATCAGCTCGACTTCCCCGTGCTCTTTGCCAGCGGCCGTGACGGCTGGGTGCGCGACCGCCCCGACGGTCCGGAGACCGACACGTCCGTGCTGTTCAGGGCCATCGAGGAGCACGTGCCGGACGCCCTGGGCGAGACCGACGCGCCCGTGCGCATGCAGGTGAGCTCCATCGACCACAGCGACTTCGTCGGGCGCATCGCCATCGGGCGCGTGGATCGCGGCGTGCTGCGCAAGGGCGTCGCGTTGACGTCCATGCTGCCCGACGCCGACGGCTCCCCCGGTCGCGTGGCTGGCCTGTTCGTGTTCGACGGCCTGGGCCGCCGCCCGGTGGACGAGGTGGTCGCGGGAGACCTGGCCGCCATCCAGGGCTACCCCCACATCACGATCGGCACCACGCTGTGCGACCCCGCCGCGGTGGAGCCGCTGCCCACGGTGTCGATCGACGAGCCCACCATCACCATGGAGCTGTCGGTCAACGACTCGCCCTTCAACGGACAGGAGGGCAGCATGGTCAACGGCCGCCAGCTGGCCGAGCGCCTGCGCCGGGAGCTGCGCAGCAACGTGGCCCTGCGGGTGGAGCCCGGGGGCGGCGACGCGGTCTTCAAGATCTCCGGGCGCGGCGTGCTGCACCTGGGCATCCTGTTCGAGACCATGCGTCGCGAGGGCTACGAGATGTCCCTCTCGCGCCCGCGCGTCATCGATCACTACGAGCACGGCAAGCGCCTCGAGCCGGTGGAGAGCCTGCAGGTGGACGTGCCCGTCGACATGGGCGGCAAGGTCATCGAGCTGGTCTGCAGCCGCCGCGGCGAGCTCGAGGAGGTGGAGTCGCGCGGCGCGAACAGCCGGCTCTCCTTCGCGATCCCTGCGCGCGGGCTGATCGGCATGCGTTCCAAGCTGCTCAACCTCACCAGCGGCGAGGCGGTCATGAGCCACATCTTGCGGGGCTTCGAGCCCTTCCGCGGCGTGGTTCCGCGGCGCAAGTTGGGTGCGCTGGTCACCAGCCACGCGGGGCAGGTCACGACCTACGCCCTCGACGGTCTCCAGAACCGTGGCGAGTTCTTCACGCCGACGGGCGCGCAGGTCTACGAAGGGCAGATCGTCGGCGAGCACTGCAAGGAGTCCGACATCTCGGTCAACGCCACGCGCGAGAAGAAGCTCACCAACATGCGCACCAGCGGTACCGACCGCTCGCTCAAGGTGGCGCCGCCGCGGACCTTCTCGTTGGAGGAGGCGCTGGAGTGGATCGAGGAGGATGAGCTGCTGGAGGTGACGCCGAAGAGC
Source organism: Planctomycetota bacterium (assembly GCA_003644265.1). The sequence goes on along the minus strand of QNBX01000118.1, from coordinate 5,593 downwards.
TTGCGGTTGCGCAAGAAGGAGCTGAACGCGACGGCGCGCAAGCGGGCGGTGCGGGCGACGGACGCGGCGCTGGACTAGGGGCGGGGGCGCTTGCACGCTGGGGGCGCTGGTTTGAGGCGCTGGGCCCTCCGCTCAGGCGTGGGGGGGGGCGCTGACACGCTGGGGCGCTTGGTTTGAGGCGCTGGGCCCTCCGCTCAGGCGTGTTGCAATGAGACGGGCTGCGCCCGCTCTTGCAGCCACGGTTCGCTGCGGGCCCAGCGCCTCAAACCAAGCGGGGTCACGCGTGGGCTATTGGGGGGGGGCTTGGTGTTGGGCTGGGGCTTGCAGGCGGTTCGGCGGGGGGCGCTGGTGCGTTGAGCGGGGCTGTCTTGACGCCCCTTCCTGCTACATGCCCTTGGTGACGGCTTGGGAGATGGTGGTGCGGTCGCGCTCCCAGGTCTCGCGCTTGGCGGGCAGGTCGGGCTCGGTCTGGAGCAGGCGGCGTTCGAGCTTGGGTGAGAGCGTGAAGCCGCGCTCGTAGAGCAGGAAGGGCATGTGCGGCTTGATGCACTGGGCGCAGGTGGTGCTCTGGTCCATCTCTTCGCGTGGCACCTTGAAGTTGGCGTAGCGGCGCAGCATGCGGTACTTGTCGCCGTTCCAGAAGGCCTTGAACTCGGGCAGGGTCTGGCCGGTGAAGTGGGCCAGGTCGTGGCCGGGTTCGGTGGTGCCGTCGCAGCAGGGCAGGATGCCGCCGTCCCAGTTGAAGAAGATCGAGCGGTAGAGCCAGGAGCAGGTGCTGACGTCGGCGCTGGGGCGCTCGGCGTTCGAGACCGTGCGCTCACCGCGGGCCACCGCCTGGTCCTGCTCGGAGATGTTCACGCCAGGTGACGCCGCCACCTTGCCCTCGCCGCGGTTGGCGTCGGCCAACTCGTCATCGCGCCGCGGGCGCCACTCCTCCTTGTGCTCCGGAGGGATGTTGGGGTTGATGAAGCGGATGGCGTTGACGCCGATGTCCTTGGCCATCTGCCGGGCCTTCGGGATCTCATGCTGGTTGTGTGAGAAGCGCAGGAACTGCCAGTCGACGAAGGGCAGGCGCTGGCCCAGGCGCTGCTTGGCGTCGCAGATGGCGCGCATGTTCTCCTGCGTCTTGTGGAAGTCGCCGCCGCGGTTGTACTTGTCGTAGGTCTCGGGGCTGGCGCCGTGGCAGCTCACGATCAGGTGCTCGAGGCCCGACTTCACCAGCTTCTCGGCGTTCTCCTTCTTGAACACGGAGAGGTTGCAGCTGATGGTCACGCCGATGTTCTTGTCGGCGGCGTAGCGGATCATCTCGTAGATGTCGGGGTACAGCACCGGCTCGCCTGAGCCGTAGAGGTTCACCCGGAAGGTGGTGGGCGCCAGGATGTCGATGATGCGCTTGAAGCAGTCGAGGTGCATCTTGCCGAAGCCGCGGCCGTCCTCGTCGATCTTGTCGCGGTCGCGGTCCAGGCAGAACGGGCAACGCTGGTTGCACACGTTGGTGGACTCGATCTTGAGTACGTAGGGCAGGCCGCCCACCTCGTCGTGGCCGCGATAGCGGGACCACTCCACCCGGACCATGTTCAGCAGCTTGCGCGGCGTGACATGGCGGGTCACCGAGAAGGCGTACCGACTCAGGATCTTGAGGTTGGTGAGCTTGGGGCCGGTGGTGGCGAGGACGAAGTTGAAGAGCTTCATAGCACCTGGATCGTACCCCAGGCCCGGCGAGGGGCCAACGCGGGCTCAGCTGTCGCTGGCCGCCAGGGTCAGCAGGGCGAAGCCCGTACACAGGGTGGGCGAGCCCTCGTACCAGCGCGAGCTGTGCTCGTTGGCCCATGATCCGTCGATCCGCTGTTGGCCCAGCAGGTGCGGCAACAGCTCCGTGCGCCAATCAAGCGTGCTGCCGTCCTCCCGGATCAGAAGCTCGTCGTCCACCAGCCTCAGCGTGCGCGCCATGGCCATGTAGTAGTAGTACAGACCGTCCCCAGCCCGGGCCGGATCGTCGAAGCCCGGGTTGCTGCGGACGCTGAAGTTGCGCGCCAACCAGACCACCGCGGCGGCCACGCGTTGGTCCTGGCTGGTGAGGCCGCAGATGAGGTAGGAGCGCGTGAGCGCGTAGGTCATGGAGCCGTAGCTGCGGGCGACGTAGATACCGTCGCCCACTTGATCCTCGCCCGCCGGGCTGTTGCCAGGCATGTAGGTGGCGCCGCCGTCGGTGCCGGGCACCGTCGTGCCGCCGCCGGCTCGAGGCAGGTGCGCGCCGCCCGCCTCACCCAGGTTCTGGTTGCGACGCAGGAAGGTCAGGGCCTTCTGGAAGAAGGCGTCATCGGGATCGAGGCCTGCTCGCTGAGCGGCACCCAGGGCCATGAAGGTGTTGGAGAGGTCGGGCCGCTCGTCGCCGCCGTAGCCCACGCCGCCGTAGTGCGGGTCGTCCTCGCTCCGGTAGCCCTCGCCCTCGTCCGCCTGGGCCGCCACCAGGAACGTCAGGGCCCGGGCGACCACCACGGCGTGGCGCTCGCGACCGCCGTCCAACAGCGCCTCCATGGCCACCGAGGTGGTGTAGACCGCCACGCCGTAGGTCTGGATGGAGCCGTCGGGGCGCTGCAGCGAGGCCAGCCAGTCCAGGCCCGGGTCGACCCATTTGGGAGCGGGGCGGCCGAGCATGTCGCTGGCGCGGATGGCGCCGGAGAGGCACAGGGCCGTGACGCCGGGTTCGGGGCCGTCCCAGCCGGGGGCGTCGAGGCCGAGCGTGCCGCCGCTCTGGCGCGACTCGAGGAACACCAGGGCGTGGGCCAGCGCGGCCTCCAGGGAGTCGGGTGCGGACTTCTTGGCGGGCAGGGGCGGCAGCTCGGCCACGGCGCCCGACGGCTGCAGCAGTCCGTGCAGCACGATCACGAGCTCCAGCCGCTCCAGCAGCTCGGGCAGGGGCGTGTCCGCCGATGCGGGGGCCTGCGGCAAGCTGGGCAGGACGCCCGGCCGCAGACCGCGCAGGCGCGCTGCCCGGGCCCAGCGTGTCCAGTCTGCTCCGGCGTCGACGGCGGGTGGCGCCACGCTGGCCGGGTCTGAGGCCAGCAACACGGCCAGCTCCGCGCTGGCGCCTGCGGGCGCCTCGGGCAGGCGCGGCGAGACGGCCGGGGGCAGCGTGTACAGGGCCAGCAGCGCCCGCGCATCGAGCAGGCCCGCGGCGTCGGCCGCGAGCCGGTCACGGGCACGGTTACGCGCCGCCACCATGGGTGGGGTGACGGCGCCGGCCAGGGCCAGCACGCGCCAGGCGTCCAGCTCCGGCGAGGTGTCGTTGGCCACGAGTTCGGCGGCGCGCCGCACGAAGGGCCCGTCCAGCTCGTTGTAGCGCCGGGGCGAGCGCCCCAGCAGGTCGAGCACGCGGCAGCTTCGGGCCAGCTCGCCGTAGCCGCCGTCGGCCTGCTCATGGGCGCGGATGAGCCGCACCAGGCCGTCAGCCAGGGAGCGCGTGTCCTGCGCTGGGGCGCTGGCCAGCGGCGTGAGCAGGGAGATCAGCAGCAGGGCGGCGCGGCGCATGTCGGGCTCCGGATCCAGGGGCCCCGGGTATATCAGGGGGGGGCGCCCCGGGTCGCGCGCCAGCAGGCCAGCGGCTTCAAGAGCCGGGTGCCAGGCGGCCCTCCAGGCGTCAGAAGCCCAGCAGCAGCAGGCTCGTCGCGGCGTCCGAGCGGGCCATGTAGTTGTCCCCCGACGCCAGGCGCGAGAGGGCTGGCCGGCGCTCGTCGTCAAACAGCTGGCCGAGGGCGGAAGCGGCGTAGGTGGTGGCCACGCCGCGCGGGCCGCGCGTCTTGATCACGTGCAGCAGGGGGCCCACGGCGTTCTCGTCACCCATGAAGGCGATGCCCTGGGCGGCCCAGGAGGCCACCTGGGCGCTCTTGGTGCGCTGCATGAGGTCGAGCAGGTCGGGGACGGCGGCGCTGTTGCCCAGGATGCCCAGGCCCAGGGCGGCGCGCTGGCTCACGTTGGGCGAGCCGCTCGCGCGCAGCACCTCCCGCAGCACGGGCAGGGCGTCGGGCTGGCGTGAGAGGCCCAGCGCCACGGCCGCCTGGCCGGCGCGCTGGGTCTGGTTGCCGCGGGCGTGCTCGGCCAGCACCGGAACCACCTCCGGCCCACCGCACAGGCCCAGGGCGATCAGATAGGCCGAGGCCGTCTCGGGGTTGGACTCCTTGGTCAGGCGCGCCATCAGCAGCGGCGCGACGTCGCCGGCGGGCTGCCTGCGCTCACACAGGCCGAGGGCCAGGGCCAGCCAGGGGCGCATGTCCGTGGACGGGTCGCGGAAGGCAGAGAGCAGCGCGGCGCGAGCCTGCTCGCCCGCCAGCCGGCCCAGCGAGATGGCGGCGAAGTGCCTGGCGCTGGCGTCCTTGCCGTCGAGCATGATGTCGATCAGGCGCTGGACGGCGAAGGGGTGCCCGGCGTGGGCGGTCAGGCCCAAGGCCACCACGGCCGCCCGGGTGGGCTCGAGCCCACCCGCGTCGAGGGCCTTGATCAGCACCGGCACCACGGACGGATCGCCCAGGCGCCCCAGGGCCGAGATGGCTGCGGAGCGCACGAACTCGGGGCGCCCGTCGTCCAGTGCCAGCCTGGACAGGGCAGGGATGCTGTCGGGCGCGCGGCCCAGTCCGGCGGCCTCGCAGATGGAGGTGAGCAGCTGCAGGCTGGCGTCGTCGCTCTCGTCGAGCAGACCATTGAGCACGATCGCGGTGTTGCCCTCGCCGCGCAGGGCCGAGGTCAGCAAGGCCGTGCCCCGGTCTTCCGCGTTGAGGCTGCTGCGGTCCAGCAGCTTGCGGCCGTAGGTGGCGTCCGAGCCGATGCTCATGAGCGCGTAGCGGGCGCGTCCGGCGTCCGTGACGCCCAGCGCCAGCATGGCCGCGTGCCGCACCGCGCGGTTGCCGTCGGTGAGCAGCTCCCGCGCCAGGTCGACCACCAGCGGGTCCCCGAGCTTGCCGAGCGAGACCACCGCCGCGGCACGCACGCTGGCGTCCGAAGAGCCCGTCAGGTCGCGCAACGCGGGCATGACGGCCTGCTCGAGCACCTCGTCCACCTCGTCCAGGCGACGCTCGCGCTGCTCGCTCGACTCGCGCACCAGGCCCTGTCCCGTGAGCGGCGCGTCGCCCACCCGGCGCAGCTCGATGAAGTCGAACTTGTTGGTCTCCCACCACATCAGCCACGAGTCGCGCACGACGTAGCCGGCCGCGGCCACGCGGGCCAAGCTGGAGGCCCCGGGGGCCTGTGCCGTTGGCACCTGTCCGCGGGTGCCTGAGCGGCGAGTGCGCGTCCCGCGCACGCTGGTGTCCGTGGTGGGCAGACCGGGCGTGTCGTCGCTGCCCTGGCCTGGCACCCCGGAGTCGGAGGGCACGTAGCCGGTCACCGGTCCGTCGCCGTCGCCCCCTCCGCCCCGCGTCGGAAAGAACGGTGAGTTCAGCGGCGCGTCCTTGCTGGCCGGAGTGCCGCCGCTGAGTTGGGCCGATGCGCTGGCGCTGAGCATCAGGCTCAGCGAGGCCAGGCACAGCAGCGCGGGGACGAGTTTCTGAGTGGCAAACACCATGGTCATCCAGTCCGGGAGGCTGGCTGGGAGGCTGGC
>QNBX01000117.1 GCA_003644265.1 Planctomycetota bacterium | reverse complement strand
CGGCAGGTCAGACGCTCGTAGGTCAGCCGCGTGAGCCAGCCCGGCTTCACCGGCCGGTCCATGCGTCGTGTGGTGATGGCGGGGATGCCCGCCCGCCTCGCGGCCCAGCCGCCCAGCCAGTTGGCGCGGCCGGTGTGCAGGTGCGCCAGCGACGCGCCCTCCCGCCGCATGACCGCGGCCAGGCGCGGGATGGCGCTCAGGTGCCAGTCGTTGGCCATGGGCACGGCCGCCACCTCGAAGCCCTGCTCCTCTGCCTGCGCCTGCTCCTGACTGCCGGGGCGACACAGCAGCAGGTTGCGCACGCCACGTTCGCGCAGGCCGTGCATCAGCAGGAACACCTGCACCTGCCCGCCGGAGAAGCCCGACTCGGTGTCCACGTGGGCGATGGTGAGCGGCGACGCCATGCCCCACAGGATGCCGGAGCGCTACCATGCCCGCCATGACCACCGCCTCCGCCTGCCCTGCCGTCCGCGCTCCGCGGCGCCCCACCCGCCCGACGCGCGCCTCCCGCCTGGCCCTGCTGGCCCTGCCCCTGGCCGCGCTGCTGCTGCCCGCCTGCAGCGGCCCGCGCTCGGCCGGCAGCGAGCCGCGCCCCGAGCGCATCCAGCCCGTCTCGCGCGCCGGCGACGGCTCACCCAGCGCCGGCCTGGGCCGCGACTTCCACGCCGGCCGCCGCGCCCTGCTGGCCGAGCGCCTCGGCGACCACGGCGTGGTGGTCATGCGCGGCCTGCCCGAGACCCGCGGCTACACCGAGTTCAGGCAGGACAAGAACTTCTGGTACCTGACCGGCGTCGAGAGCCCCAACGTCACCCTGGTGATGGACCTGGACACCGGCCGCGAGATCCTCTTCGTGCCCGAATCCAACAGCATGAAGGAGAGCTGGGAGGGCGAGCTGTGGGACAGCGACGACGACTGGATCGCGCCGCTCACCGGCATCGCCGAGGTGCGCCCCAACAGCCAGCTCATGGCCACCCTGGGCGAGCTCTTGCCCCTGCGCGGCACGGCCTTCGTGAGCCGCACGCCGTGGGTCACGGTGTCGGGCTGCTTCGATCGCGCCAGCCCCGCCGACAAGGCCCAGGCCAAGGACCCGCTGGACGGTCGCCCGTCGCGCGAGGACGCCCTGGCCGGCAACCTGGGCGAGAGCTTCGGCGTGAAGGTCGAGGACCTCGCTCCCACCTTAGGCGAGATCCGCCGGGTCAAGACGCAGATCGAGCTGGCCGCCCTGCGCCGCGCCGCCGACTCGGGCGCGCGCGCCCTGCGCGAGGCCATGGCCAGCACCCGCCCCGGCGTGGGCGAATGGGAGATCGACGCCCTGCTGGGCTTCGAGCAGCAGCTCGAGGGCGCCGACGGCATGGCCTACCACGCCATCGTCGGCAGCGGACACAACGCCTGCGTGCTGCACTACAGCGCCTCGTCGCGCGCCATGCAGGACGGCGAGCTGCTGCTGGTGGACGCAGGGCCAGAGGTCGACCACTACACCACCGACATCACCCGCACCTGGCCCGTCAACGGCAAGTTCACGCCGGCCCAGGCCGCGCAGTACGACGCCGTGCTGGAGGCGCAGCAGGCCGCCATCGACGCCGTGCGCCCGGGCATCACCATGGCCGAGCTGGGCGGCATCGCCAACGGCATCCTGATCGAGCGCGGCTACGAGCACATGATCCGCCACGGCGTCTGCCACTACGTCGGCCTGGAGGTGCACGACAGCGGCAGCTACGGCAAGCCGCTCGAGCCCGGCGTGGTCATCACCGTCGAGCCCGGGCTCTACGACGACGACACCGGCTTCGGCGTGCGCATCGAGGACGTGATCGTGGTGACGGAAGACGGCTGCGAGGTCATCACCCGCGGCGTGCCCGTAGACCGCGCCAGCATCGAGGCGCTGGTGGGCCGCCCGGGGCGGCTGCAGGCGCGCTGAGGGGGCAGCCGCCTCAACGGGCGCCCGGGCAGCAGGGCCGCCGCCCGAGCCTGGCTCTCCCGCGAGCTGCGGCGCGACGACGCGGACCTGGCCCGCTTGCACCCGGATCGTCGATCTGCCCGTAGACTCTGCTGCGTCGCCGCCGGATCGTCGCGACCGCCCCCCGAGGAATCCACCATGCAACTGCCCCGCCCCTGCCTCGCCCTGGCCGCCCTGTTGCTCGCGGTCGGCGCGACCTCGGCCCAGACCACGCACCCGGTCTCCACCACCAACACCAAGTTCACGCCCAAGCACCTGGTGATCCCGGCCGGCGACTCGGTGCAGTGGACCTGGACCGGCGGCAACCTGCACACAGCCACCGAGGGCACGGACAACGTGATCGACCCCACGGACGCGTTCAGCTACATCCTCGATCAGTGGACGTCGTCGTGGACGCACCACTTCAACACCAAGTTCCTGTTCGAGCACCCGCGCCCCGGGCACTTCTACCCGTACGTGTGCGTGCCCCACTTCGTGTTCGGCATGACGGGCACCATCACCGTGCAGTCGCCCTGGTCGAACCGCGGCTTCGCCAAGGGCGGTGCGCTGGGTGATCCGCTGCTCTACGGCGAGGGCGACCTGACCGTCGGCTCGCCCGCGGTGATCCTGATGGAGAACGGCCCGCCGCTGGCTCCGGCCGCGCTCTTCCTGGGCCTGGTGGAGGGCGCCGCGGCTTTCAAGGGCGGCACCCTGGTGCCGGTGCCGATCCTGTTGCAGCTCGACCTGGTCACCGATGCCAGCGGCGGGCTGACCCTGCCCTTTGGGACACCCGCGGGCTTGAGCGGCCTGCCCGCTTACCTGCAGGTCGCCATGGCCGACGCCACGGCCACCAAGGGCGTGGCCCTGTCGAACGCCATGGAGGCGCTGTTCCAGTAGTCGGGCTGCTGGTCGCTGGGGCGTGCTGCCCAACGACTCGGCCGTGCCGCAACTGGCCACTGACCCTGGACATACGCCCGCCTCCAATGCCGGCATGAACAGCGCGATCCAGCCACTCCAACTCCTCCTGGTTCGAGGCCTCGTAGGCTCGGATCAGGGCGAGCTTGTCGCCCGCGCCGTAACGACGCAACGCACGACAGGGGGCTGGCGCCACGGCGGTCGGGCTCGTGAGCGCTGCTGAGAGGGCTTCATGATGGCCTCCTTCTGACCAGGACTCCTAGCCGCTGGGAGGCAATGACGGCGGTCTGTGCTGACTCGTCAAACCGGAAAGAGTTTTCCTACACCCCACACCGGCACCGGCATCTTCGGGAAGCGGTGAAACACCGTCCGCTTGCGGCCCCGTCGAGGAGCCTTGCGCGCAGCCGGGACGCCCTCGTCCGGCACCGCTGGCACCGACGTCTCGACCTGAGAAACACGAGGGGTTTGAGAGGCTCTCAGCTCGCTGGAAACAGCACTTCGCCGAGCAGGTCGCCGCACGCCGACAGACCGCGCTCGCCGCCCTGGCCGGGGTCGCACTCGATCGCGGGGAACCCAGCCAGGGCTGAAACCGGAAGCGACGGCGCGGAGCGGCCTGCGAGGGAATCGGGGCGAGGGGGTGGGGATCACAGGGCGGTTACCTTCATCGACTGTTCACACGGTCAGCTCCTTGCATCTGCCTGGAAGGCGCCAGCTTCGCTGGCGCTCCGGACGCGTACCATCATCCCGCTGGGCGAGCGTCACCTGGGGCGCGTGCTTAGGGAGTACGTCGCGTACTACAACACCGGACAATGTCATCAGTCGCTGGATGGGGACGCGCCCGTGCCGCGACGACAATGGTCAGTCGAGGATGGTGATGTGCAGGCCGCGCCGGTTCTCGGCGGCTTGCACCACGTCTACTCACGCGCTGCGTAACGGCACGTTTGGGAACACTCTGAGGCTCAGGGTCCGTAGCGTGTCGCGGACCCTGTCATTACGGCCGTTGATGCCTGCCGATGCGGCGCTCGCGGAGGCTCGTCGCATGTCGAATCCCGTGGTAGGTTCGGTCAAGTTGCATGATCAGGTAGCCGGACGGAGTTTCCGGGAGGGACAGGGGATCGCCGAACGCGTACGGAGTTTCTGGGACGCACAGGGACAACACGAGCGCCGCGAGACGCACACGCCACAGATCAACTGTCGGCCGAGTATTTGGATAGAAAGCGCACAACCCACAACCACTCGAGCTAGCGACGCCGGAGCACCACCAGCTCCCACCCGATGCCGTCGGAGACGACGTAGTACGGGCGGACCAGGTCATCCGATGCCATGGTGGCGATGGCGTACGGAAAGGGGCTGATGTCCTTGACCTCAATGAACACGCGATCGCTGCCCTTGCCCCGGATGATTCCGACTCCTCCCGTGTATTGGAGAGTCCAGGCGAGTTCGTACCCGTCGTCAACACCGAGCGCTACGCCCACGATACTCAGCCCGCCTCCCGTCACCAGCGTGGGGGCGGGCGTATTCCAAGGGTGGAGCTTTTTCGGCGCCGTTGTCAGAAGAACCGACACAGCCGTAAGGGTCTCACTCAGAATGGCGACGTCCCTCGAACCGTCTCCATCGAGATCAACCATGCAGCTCGCGCTGACGAAGCAATCCAAGTCACTCTTGAAGAAGCCCGGAGTCTCCTTGAAATCGCCCGCCTCCCCTTGCGCGAAGAGCGAGGGGGCCTTTCCCCGCGCATCAAACAATACTAGGTCCGGATGACCATCCCGGTTGGCGTCCATCACGCCGACACTTCTGGGCTTGCTTGCGCTTCCGAGAGCAATTCGAGCTGTCTCGACGATGCCAGCAACGCCGTTGTGTTTGTATACCCGGATCGACGGCTCGCCATCGAAAAAGCTGGCGATGAGAGCACGACCGTTGTCCTCGCTGCCGAGGCTGCTGATGCAGAGCGAGCTGACGACAGCATCACAGGTCAGGATCCCACCGACGGCCCAGAGCTCACCCTCGCTGAGGAGCAGGATCACCCGGCAGCCGTCAACGCTCGCGAACGCGAGGTCCACCCGGCCGTCTCCGTTGAGATCACCTGCTGCGGCGGGCCTCAGATGCCACATGGACCAATGCTCGCGCTGCCCCTCTACCGGGACCACGCCCGAGTCGTACACCTTCGACAGTTCCGTGCGGCCCGACAGCTTCAGCGTGAAGACCGAGTCCGTGCCATCCGCGACAAGGAACAACGTGCCCGGCAAGCCGCCCACTGACGTGCTCTGCACGGGCATCAAGAGACCGCTAGCTGGGACGCGCTGGATGGCGAACGCGCTCGATGCGGAGGTTGGTTCAACCACATCTTGCTGCTGAAACGCACCACAATCGTCTGCGAGTGCGATCAACGCCAACCCGAGCAGCCACAGCCACAACACCCAATCGGTGATCGAGGAGCTTACGAGTACTGGCTGAGTTAGTCGCATTCGCAAGTGACCTCCGCCACAACGCACAACATATAGTATGTGCCGGGCTGCTCTGGAATGAACGTCCACCAGCAAAACTTCATCAGGACCGACTGGCCATCCGACATTCCCGCCGGAACTGGCTGCCGCAACACAGTCGATGCACTACCATCTTCGTCGGTTACAGCTATCGTACTGGTGCCGCCCGACTGGGTCTGCCTTACGGTTAGCCCAGCCGAAATGGCCGCCGGGGCTGGCTGAAGGGGCAATGGGCCGCTTGCCACGAGCCCAGATCCGCTCGGCTGTCCCCCTCGAATGGGGGCAAGGTCACAAGGTGTCCCCCCACTATTATCGTCCGGAAGTCCGCTGTCGATTTCGGCTTCAACAAGGGCGCCGCCGCAATGCGATTCATCGGGTTGAGGCGTGAACTGACCATAACCCACATGGTGTATTCCGCACTGAGAAGATCCGTAGCCCTCACCATGATCAAGAGAAAGTTGGCAAGCTTGCCCAAGTGGATCAACGAACATCACCGGCGACGCAATTGCGTATGAATAGGCGCTAGCCCCATCCACGTACCCCAGCGGGTCGCGCTGCACAAACCGCCCCACGCCCGCCCGGTAGTGCCGCGCACGGTAGTCGTACCAGGTCTCCCCGCTCCCCGCGACGACCCGTCCGTGCCCGCGCCCGGTGTAGCGCCACCCGTTCCCAACCGGCGACGCCGCCCCCGCACTCAGCCGCGTGAAGGTGTCATCCAGGATCGTGTGCTCACCCCATTCGGTGTAGCGGTAGCTCTCCTGGATCGCTCCCGCGTCGTCCACCATGAGCATGATGCTCCCGAGGTGATCGGCGTGCGCGTAGTACTCCTTGTCGGGGCTCGCGTTGACGTCCACGTACAAGAGCAGCTCGTCGATCCGCGCACCGAAAACAAACGTCTTCTTGTGCGTCTCCGAGATGGGATGGAGTCGCCGGTAGGCGACTGTTTCGACTTTGTGGTTTCCGTCGAAGTAGCTGCGCTGAGAGTTGGTCGCTCCGTCCTTGTCGCGCTGCACACGCCGGCCAAACGCATCGAAGTGCCAGGTAAACTCGTCGGCCCCGTCATCGTGGTACGCGAGTGAGTTACGCCAGTCGTACTTATAAGCGTTGCTCGTGCCTTCGAAGTTGCCGTTGTCGTCGTAGGTCTTCGTCGAGCCATCCTCCTTGGTCATCTCGTTGACCACGTTGTGCTCGTACGTCGTGTCGGTTCCGTCGACGTCCATCGTCACCCTGTAGCGTTCACAAAACTGTTTCGCGTTTGACGACCGATCCCATCGCGCTGCCTCGTGATTGTGTGATGAGTTGGTGGTGCAGGAGCGTGTCGAGGGTCGCCTTGCGGACGGCGCGGCGCTGAGCGTGGCGCGTGCGGGCGCCGAGCAGGGCCGCTTGCCGTCGCATCTGGGCATCCTCGAAGACCTCCTGCCGAGTGGTGTGAGTGTACCAGCGGGGCCCGTCGGCGTGGGCCTGAGGCGACGTCTTGCCGCCGAGCACCGGGCGCTTGCGGGCCTCGAGTCGCGCCTGGCCGCGTCGTAGGGCGGCCCTGCCGGTCGCGTAGGAGCTGATCGCCGCTCCGCCCGTGCCGATCTCGGCCGCCTGCTTGAGCAGTCCGATGGCCCGCTCGGCCCTGGCGTTGTGCTGCGGTGTGCGCGGCAGGCTGAGCAGCGACAGCACCTGGTGCTCGGCCAGCCAGCGCTGCACGACGCCGCTGACGTAGGCCGAGCCGTTGTCGGTGCTGAGCACGAGCGGCCCGGCGCCCTGCTCCGCGGCGGCGGCCTCCAGCAGCGCCACCACGTCCGCGCCGCGGGACGGCGGGCCCACGGTCACCGCCAGCAGCTGACGACTGCAGCCGTCTACGAGCACCTCCGCCTGGATCGGCGAGCCGTCCTCCTCGCGCCCGAGATGGGTCGCGTCCAGGTGCCACTGGCTGCCCACGTGAGCCACGTCGGTGTGCACGGCCCGCTCCGCAAGACGCTCGCGGCGACGACGACGCCTGCGCTCCTTGAGCGCCGCCAGGACGGCGCACACCAGCCGCCGCGGCGCGTCCAGCAGCTCGGCACAGATCGTGCGCCAGCCGACCCCGTCCAGGCCGGTCCGACGCACCACCCGCGCCACACGCCACAGCACCGAGCGACGCTGCTCGAGCGACGCCGGAGGACGGCCGGGAGGACGGCCCTCGACCTCCGCGTCCGCCGCCCAGTGCTGTAGCGTGCGCTGCGTCACGGCGAGCCACTCCGCGAGCTGTCCTCGGACGCCGTGGGGGAGCGCCCCCTCAGCCAGCCAGCGGCCCAGGCTCCGGCGCGTCTCCAGCGGGAGACGCGGGCTCCCGCCCCGCCTTTTTCCCCCCGCTCGTCGAGTCCCGCTTCGACAGCTGCTTCCGGGGCGCTTTCCTGGCCTTCCCCGCCGTCCTGCGCGCAGGTTGTCGCGCCGCCTCCTCGGCCGCCCGATGCGTCGGCATCTCCCGCAGGATCGTGATCAGATCCGTCGCCACCGACAGCTCCTTCTCCAGCTGCGCCACGCGCTTCTTCAGCGCCCTCGCGTCGTTCTGCGGATCGACCATCACCACCCTCCCGCGATGTCTCGGCTGCGTCACCAGGCCGGCCAGCATCCCCGCCAGCGCCCGCTGACTCAGCTGCCACAGACGCAGCGGCGTGATGCCCAGGACGTCGGCCGCCTCCGGCCGACCCATCCGGCCCACCCATGTCTCGATGATCATCGCACAGCGCTGGTGAGCCGTCCGCTGCTGCTCCTCGCTGGCCGCCTCCCAGACCGACCGCACCGGCGTCGGCATCGGAGGCCTCGCCGCCGTCATGCGTTTGCGCTTGCGCGGACCACCCGCCCTGCGTCGCCTCGTCTCGTCCGTCATCGCTCTCTGCTCCCTTGGTTTCCTGGGTCTGCGCGCCACTCGGCACACCGAGGCGCTCCAGGTCCAGCTGCTGACCCGGACCGCCGCTCGTCTCCACCACCAGCCGACCCTGCTCCCCATGCAACGACACCGACTGCTCCCCGATCCGACCGAAGAGGTACACCCGGCTGCGCACCGGGTCCGCCAGCGCCACGCCCAACTCGTCGGGCGACAGACCACCCTCCAGCGCCGCTCGCAGCTCGCCCTCCGACTCGAAAAACCGGTCGGCCGGCACCAGGCCGTCGATCCCCTGGTGCGGACGGAAGTGGTTGTAGTGCGCGATCCAATGACCCATCCGCTGCCGCGCCTCGCCCACGTCCCGCGGACCGACACGCTCCCACAGCTCCGTCCCGATCGTCTTCCACAGACGCTCACACTTGCCCAGCGTCTGCGGGTGGTGGCTGCGCGACACCACGTGACCGATGCCCTCCTTCATCAGCAGCTTGTGGAACGCGCTCTTGCCACGCCACGTGTGGTACTGCGGACCCTGGTCCGTCAGCACCTCCTCCGGCTTCCCGAAGCGCGTCAGGCCGTCCGTCAGCGCCTCGATCACCAGCGCCGCGCGCTGGTGCGTCGCCAGGTTCCAGCTGACGATGTAACGGCTGCAGTCGTCCAGGAAGACCGTCAGGTACACACGCCGACCACTGCGCGGCAGCACGTAGGACGTGATGTCCGTCTGCCACAGCTGACCCGGCCGCGCTCGCTCGAAACGCCGCACGCGGTCGCTCGACCGCTTGCGCTTCTTCGGGACCGACACCGGGGCGATGCCCTCCTCCGCCAGCACCCGACGCACCGAGCTCGCCGAGACCTTCACCCCCCCGAAACGCGCCAGCCAGTCACGGATCTTGCGCAGACCCCAGCCAGGCTCGGCACGCTTCGTCGCCACGATCACCTCTCGCACCGTGGGCGACTCGCCTTCAGGGCGGGCGCCCGTGGAGCGCGAGTCCGCGCCAGGGGACGTGGGAGAGGCTGCCTTCGGAGCCGGGATCGGCGACAGGCCTCGCGCCGGGCGGTCCGTGCTCCCTCTGCGTCGCGTCTTGCTGGGCTTGCGACCCTGCGCGTCCGACAGCGCTTTCGGACCGCCCTCGTCGTAGCGCTGCGACCACTTCGTCAAGCTCGACACGCTGATGCCCCAGCGGGCGCAGAAGAGCGCCTTCGTCAGGCCCGACCGACGGTACGCCTCCACCGCCTCGATGCGCTCAGCGGGGCGAAACGGCGGCCGGTGACGGCCGGCTGTGTTGCGGGGGTTCGGGCGGGGGGACAGGCCCGCCTCGCCGCCACGCTCCTCACGGCGCAGCCACTTGCACAGGCTCGCCGTCGACAGGCCCTGCGCACCGCAGAACACAGCCATCGTCTGGCCCGACAAGCGGTACGACGCGATCAGCTCCGCCTTCCGCGCCGCGCTGTACCGACGCTGCTTCGGGCGGACAGGGCCGCCAGCGGCGCCGGGTGAGGGGGCCGCTCCGCCCCTCCGGGGCTCCGCGGCCCCCTCACCCCCGACTCCTGATCCTCGGTGAAAGACTGACATGGCTGCCTCCTCTCGGCCCGATCTCGGGCCTCCGGGAGGCAGCGCTCAGGGTCTAGACGGCCACGTCAAACGCGAAATGGTTTCGTGACACCACACAAGGGATTTCCCCCCTCCCCCTGTGTCAGGGTACTCGTCGCCTCGTTTGACACGAGACCGAGAGCGAGCCAAGCAGTTGTCGGGGGAGCCGCGCGCAGGCGGCCAGCCCGCGTGGCCCCCTCCCGCGTTCGCCCACCGCACCTGTCCGCCCCGCTCGCCGCCCATGCCGCTGCCCACGCCCTTTCATCCGCGCACGAGCGCGCTCTGCACCAGCCTGCGCTGGAAGGAATGGGCGGGATACCACGCGGTGTGCAGCTACGGGGTGCACCACGACCCCGAGTACTACGCGGTGCGGCACAGCGCGGGGCTGCTGGACGTGTCGCCGCTGCACAAGCTGCGCGTGCGCGGACCGGACGCGGCGGCGTTCTTGAGCTACGTCACGGCGCGCGACATCTCGCGCCTCAAGCTCGGCCAGGTCGGCTACGGCTGCTGGTGCGACGACGACGGCAAGCTGCTCGACGACGGCACGGTCACGCGCTGGGACGACCAGGACTTCCGGCTCACCAGCGCCGATCCGTGCTGGGGCTGGCTGAACCGACACACGCAGGGCTTCGATGTACGCATCGACGACGTGAGCACGGAGCTGGCGGCTCTGGCGCTGCAAGGTCCGCGGGCACGGGAGATCCTGACCGCGGTCTGCGGCGGCGAACTGGCCGAGCTGCGCTTCTTCCGCGCCGCCCGCGCGCGCTGCGCGAACTTTGACATCGAAGTCACGCGCACCGGCTACACCGGCGATCTGGGCTACGAGCTGTGGGTGGCGCCCGACCACGCCCTGGCCCTGTGGGACGCGCTGATGGAGGCCGGCGCCCCCCACGCCATGCTGCCCCTGGGGCTGGACGCCCTCGACGTCACGCGCATCGAGGCCGGCTTCATCCTGGCGGGCGTCGACTACACCTCGGCCCGCCGCGCGCTGATCCCCGCGCGCAAGAGCTCGCCCTTCGAGGTCGGCCTGGGCTGGACCGTGCAGACCGAGCGCGAGCTGTTCCTCGGGCAGGCCGCGCTGGTTGCGGAGCGGTCCAAGGGCAGCGCCTGGTCGCTGGTCGGTCTGGAGATCGACTGGGACGAGCTCGAGGCGCTCTACGACTCCTTCGGACTACCGCCGTCCCTGTGCTCCATGGCCTGGCGCGACGCCGTGCCGGTGTACCTGGACGACGGGCGTCAGGTCGGCCAGGCCACCTCCGGCACCTGGTCGCCGACCCTCAAGCAGAACCTGGCCCTGGCCAGCGTGCGCACGCCTCACGCCAAGCCGGGCGCGCGCCTCAAGCTCGAAGTGACGGTGGAGTACCAGCGCCGCAAGGTCACCGCCACGATCGTGCCCACGCCGTTCTTCGACCCGCCGCGCAAGCGCGGCAAGGCGCCCGCCGACAACGTCCCGGCAACCGACGCACCGATCGACACCGCGCCCGCCACGCCGCCCACTCACGGAGACCCGTCGTGACCTCCGGCGGCCTGTACGACGCCATCATCGTGGGAGGCGGCCACAACGGCCTCACCTGCGCCGCGTACCTCGCCAAGGCGGGCCGACGCGTGCTGGTGCTGGAGCAACGTCACGTCGTGGGCGGAGCCGCGGTCAGCGAGGAGCTGTACCCCGGCTTCACCTTCAGCGTGTGCAGCTACGTGGTCAGCCTCATGCGCCCGTGGATCATCCGCGAGCTGGAGCTGGCGCGCTTCGGCCTGCAGCTGATCCCGCTGGAGAGCTCCTTCAGCCCCCTGCCCGACGGCCGCTCCATGTGCCGCTGGTCCGACCCCGAGCGGACCCGCCGCGAGATCGCCGCCTTCAGCCAGAAGGACGCCGAGATCTACCCCGAGTTCGGCCAGGCCATGATGCAGATGGCGCGCTTCGTGAAGCCGCTCATCGATCAGCCGGCCACCGACCCCACCAGCTTGTCGCCGGCCGCGCTGGCCGACATGATCCGCACGGCCAAGCGCCTCTCGCAGCTCAGCCCCGAGCACCAGCTGCTGCTCACGCGCATGCTCACCTCCAGCGCGGCCGACTTCCTGGACGGCTGGTTCGAGAGCGACGTGCTCAAGGCGCCCATGAGCGTGTCGGGCATCATCGGCACGTTTCTGGGCGTGCGCTCGCCGGGCACGGCCTACGTGCTGCTGCACCACTACATGGGCGAGATCGACGGGGCCTTCCGCTCGTGGGGCTTTGCCAAGGGCGGCACGGGCGCCATCAGCGACGCCATCGCCGCGTCGGCGCAGCACCACGGCGCCGAGATCCGCACCAGCGCCGGCGTCGAGCGCATCCTGGTGCGCAACGGTCGCACCGTGGGCGTGGTGCTCCAGAACGGCGAGGAGCTGCGGGGCAAGCAGATCGTGTCGGGCTGCGACCCGCGCCGCACCTTCCTCGGCCTGGTGGGCGAGGACGACCTGCCCGGCGCCTTCAGCGCCGACCTCAAGCGCTATCGCTTCCGCGGCAGCTCCGGCAAGGTCAACCTGGCCGTGGACCGCTTGCCGAGGTTCTCCTCGCGCCCCGACGGCAGCGCGCACCTGCGCGGCGACATCGCCATCGCGCCGTCGGTCGAGTACCTGGAGCGCGCCTATGACGAGGCCAAGCACGGCGCCTTCAGCCGTCGCCCGTACCTGAACGTGGTGATCCCCTCGCTGGTCGATCCCAGCGTGGCGCCGCCCGGCAAGCACGTGGTGAGCTGCTTCGTGCAGTACGCGCCCTACGACCTCGAAGGCGGCGCGTCGCGCTGGCCCGAACAGCGCGAGGCCTTCGGCGACGCGGTAGTCGACACCCTGGCCCAGTACTGCCCGGGCCTCAAGGATTCGATCCTGTTCCGCCAGGTGCTCACGCCCTGGGATCTCGAGCAGGAGTTCGGCCTCACCGAGGGCAACATCTTCCACGGCGAGCTCATGCCGGATCAGCTCGGCTTCCAGCGCCCGGTGGCGGGCTACGCGCGCTACGCCACGCCCATCCACGGGCTCTGGCTGTGCGCCAGCGGAGCCCACCCCGGCGGCGGCATCATGGGCGCGCCGGGCGCCCTGTGCGCGCGCACCATGCTGGGCGGAGACAGCCGGTGAGCAGCCCTTCGATGAGCAGCTATGACGCCATCGTCATCGGCGGCGGACACGACGGGCTGATCGCCGCCGCGACCCTGGCGCGCGCCGGCCGCAAGGTGGCCCTGTGCGAGTCGCGCGAGCTGCTCGGCGGCCGCTGCGCGCGCGAGCCTTTCGCCCCCGGCTACGCCACGCCCGGGCTGCTGCACGACAGCGCCGGCCTGCGCCCCGCGGTGATCGAGTCGCTCGACCTGCTGCGCCACGGCCTGACGCTGAACACCGAGAGCCCGGCGCTGTTTGCCCCCGCGTCCGACGGCGCCGGCCTGTGGCGCCACAGCCAGGACGCAGAGATGGTGGGCGCCCTGCGGCACGTGCGCCAGGACGACGCCTGGGCCTGGCGCCGCTGGCGCGAGCAGTGCGCGCGGCTGGGCGGCTTCCTCGCCGACGTGCTCGACGCCGAGGCCCCCGACCCCGCGCCCCAGGGCCTGGCCGCCGGCTGGGAGCTGCTGCGCACCGGCATGAGCCTGCGACGGCTGGGCGCGCGCGACATGCGCGAGCTGCTGCGCATCGGACCCATGACCGCGCGCGACTGGCTGCAAGAGCACTTCAGCACGCCGCGGCTGACGGCGCTGCTGGCCCAGCCGGCCCTGTCCGGCACCTGGCTGGGCCCCTGGTCCGCCGGCGGCGCCCTGCGACTGCTGATGCAGGAGGCCACCCGCGGCCCCGGTGTGCGCGGCGGCCCGGCGGCGCTGGTGGACGCGCTGCTCAAGTGCTGCCGGGCGGCCGGAGTGGAGCTGCTGAGCGGCACGGCCGTCACGTCGATCCGGGTCGAAGGTGGAAGCACAGGCGGCGATGCTGCCGGCGACGCTGCGATCTCACGCACGAACGTGCGCACCGGCCCGCGCGTGCTCGGCGTGACGCACGCCGACGGCAGCGAGCTGAACGCCCCCGTGGTGCTGGCCGCCATCGAGCCCAAGCGCGCCCTGCTGCAGCTGCTGCCTGCGCGCAGCCTGCCCAGCGCCGTGGCGCAGCGCCTCTCGCACTGGCGCACGCGCGGCACCACGGCCTGCCTGCGCCTGGCCCTCGACGGCCCGGTGCCCTGGACCGGCGCCGGCGAGCTGCCCGTGCACAAGGCCCTGCTGGCGGACGACCTGACCCAGATCGAGCGCGCCTTCGAGGGCGTCAAGTACGGCGAACTGCCCGAGCGCCCCGTGCTGGACGTGGCCGTGCCCAGCCTGGCCGACCCGTCGCTGGCGCCCGCCGGCTGCCACGTGCTCAGCGCGCTGATCAGCTCCGTGCCCTACGCGCTGCGGGGCGGCTGGGACGAGGCGGCGACGGCGCGCCTGAACGCGCGCGCCCTGCACGAGCTGGAGCGCCACGCACCCGGGATCGCCGAGCGCATCGTGGGACAGGAGCTGCTCACCCCCGTCGACCTGGAGCGGCGCTACGGCCTCACCGGCGGGCAGCTGCACCACGGCGAGCCGGCCCTCGACCAGCTGCTGCACCTGCGCCCCGACCCGAGCTGCGCCCGCGGCCGCACTCCGCTGGAGGGCCTGTACCTGGCCGGCGCCGG
>QNBX01000116.1 GCA_003644265.1 Planctomycetota bacterium | reverse complement strand
CTGGTCATACCTCCAGATCGACGTCATTGCCTCCCAGCGGCCAGGAATCCTGGTCAGAAGGAGGCCATCATGGAGTCGTTTCAGCAGAGCTCTCGAGCCGGAGCGGTCGGGCGCAATGAACCGGCTCACTCTACGTTGCGGCGGACGAGATCGGCCAAGTCCTGGGTGAGAGAGACGTTCATGTCGGGCAGGATAGCCCCTGTCTCTGGTATGCCAAGGAATGGCAGAGTTGGACATCGCGTTCCGTGGGCGGGCGTGCTTCGCGCGGCCCTCAATCCTCCAGCCGCGTGCGCTTGCCGACCTTGGAGATCAGCGCGACCTTGGCGCGCCGGAACAGCTCGCGCGCGGCGGCTTCGCTGGGGCGGCCCATCTGCTCGGCCACCCAGGCCCAGCTGCCCTTGTGATAGAGGCGCAGCAGGATGACCTCGCGCTGGTCGTCGGAGAGCTCGGCCAGGCACTCCTCCATCAGCGCGGTGAGTTCGGCCGTGCTGGCCTGGTCGACGGGCAGCTCGATGGGCGCGGGCGGATCGAACACCAGCGTGCCGCTGGCCATGGCGTTGCGCACGTAGCCCAGGGCGTGCTCGCGGCGGCGGTCGCGCTTCTGCGCGTGGTGGTAGTCGACGGCCTCGCGGATCTTGTTCTCGGCCAGGCGCGCGAGCCAGGCGATCAGGGCGGCCTCGTGGCGCATCTCGAAGCGCTCGAAGGTGCGCACCGCGGCGATGAACGTCTCCTGGATGATGTCCTCGGCCTCGAGGTAGCCGCGCACGCGCGTGCTGAGCCGGATCTGCACGATGCGCAGCACCCGCAGGTAGTAGCGCTCGAACAGGCGGTTGTAGGCCTCCATGTCGCCGTCCTGCGCGCGCTGCACCAGCTCGAAGGAGCGCGTGAGGTCGTCGTCGGCGGGTTTCTGGGGCTTGTCCGTCATGGCTGCGCGGCCGCCGTCAGCGCCGCCGGCTGATCATGTCGGCGATCAGGCCGGAGAGCAGCACCTGCAGCGCCGAGACCAGCAGCAGCACCGGGCCTTCGCCCAGGCCGGTGCCCTGGCTGACCTGCACGGCGCCGTGGGCCAGGCCCGCCACGGCCAGCACGCCGGCCACAGGCACGAAGATGCGCAGGGGCTCGAAGTGCGCGCACACGCGCAGGATCAGCACCATGAAGTTGAGCGTGTCGTGGATCGGGCGGATCTTGCTGCGGCCCGTGCGGTGCTCGTAGTCGATGGGCACGAAGACCACGTTCAGGCTGCGCGACATGAACGCCAGCAGCGTGGTGGTGGTGAAGCTGAAGCCGTCGCTCACCAGCGGGAAGCACTCTTCGAGCGGGGCGCGGCGCATGACGCGCAGGCCCGAGTTGAGGTCGGGGATCTTGTGGCCCGACAGGTGGTTGGCCAAGAAGCGCAGGAAGGCCTTGGCCGGGCGGCGGATCAGGGGGATGTGCACGTTGGCGCCCGTGCGCGAGCCCACGATCATGTCGGCCTGCTGGTCCTTCAGCCGGGCGTACAACTCCGGGATACGCTGGTTGGGGTAGGTGCCGTCGGCGTCGGTGATGGCCACCACGTCCGCCCGCGCGGCGCGGATGCCGGTCTTGAGCGCCGCGCCGTAGCCGCGGTTGCTGGGGTGCACGATGGCGCGCACCAGCGGCAGCTCCTGGGTCAGGGCCGCGATGGCCTCGCTGGTGCCGTCGGTGCTGCCGTCGTCCACCACGATGACCTCGGCCTCCAGCCCGGCAGCGGCCAGGGTGGACGCCAGCGCGCGCAGGGTCGGAGCCACCGCGTCGGCTTCGTTATAGGCGGGGACGACCACCGTCAGTTCCATGCTGGCGGAGGCTAGCAGACCGCGCCGGGCGCCCCCAGCGGTCCATGGCAGAAGGCCGCCTGCGAGGCCGTGGCTCGTCCGTACCCGGAGGCCGTGGCTCGTCCGCACCCGGAGGCCGTGGCTCGCCCGCACCCGGGGAACGCCCGCGCCCGCGCCGGAGGCCACCGGCGCCCGTGGCAGTCAGCGCACCCGCGCCCGCGCCGACTGCTATCGTGCCCGCCGGGAACACGCGCCCCCTGCCCCTCGTCCAAGAGCGACCACATGCAGACCCGCATCCGTCGCCGCCGCAGCGAGCAGGGCTCGTCGATCCTGATGGCCATGCTCGTGTTCATGGTGCTGCTGGTGGTGATCTACCAGGTCTTCTTCGGCTCCCAGGTCGAGCTCGACCGGGCGGCCCAGGCGGTCACGGCCCGGCGCATGCGCTGGCTGGCGGACGCCGCCCGCATCCAGGCCAGCTCCGTGCTGCTGGTCGATCTGGAGGACGCGTCCGCCGAGGACGAGGAGGGCGGCGGGGGGGACGCAGGCGGTGGCTTGGGTGGTCTGGGTGGCGGCGGTGAAGGCGGCGGAGGTGCCACGGACGTCATCGGCAACACCGACAGCCTGCTCGACGAGTGGATGAACAGCGCCGCCCTGGCGCCGGCCCTGGGAGAAGGCCTGACGATCCACGTCGAGGTCATCGACGAGGACTCCAAGATCAACCTGCTGGGCCTGTGGGCCGAGGACGAGGAGCGGCGCGAGGACTGGCGCGAGGTCTTCGAACGCCTGCTCGACAAGGCCTTTGAGGGCACCAGCCTCGACCTCTCCGGCTTTGACGCGGCCGATCTGCTGGATGACCTGGACAACTGGGTGGTGGGGGACCGCAGCGATCTGTTCGACCGCCGCGACCCGCCCACGCTCAAGCGCACCGACGCCCAGGACACGGAGGCCTCCGAGGTCGACACCGACATCATCGAGAACGACGAGGTGCAGTTCCCCATGACCCTGTCCGAGCTGCTGCTGCTCGAGGGGCTGGTGCCCGAGCAACTCGAGGGCTTCGTGGAGGACGACGTGTTCTACCCGGGCCTGCGCGAGTACCTCACGGTCTGGACCCACCTGGAGCTGAAGCGCCCGCCGCCCGAGAACGACGAGTTCTCCGACAGCCCCATGGCCTCGGCCTTTGATGACGAGGCGGGCGACGAGGCCGCCGAGGAGCCGGCCATCGACACGGCCTCCACCACCAATAACGGCCTGATCAACTGCAACACCGCGCCGCTGCTGGTGCTGCGGGCCCTGGCCCCCGAGGACATCCCCAGCGCCTACCTGGAGCGCGTGATCGAGTTCCGCAACCGGGTCCGGGAGCTCACGGACGAGCTCGCCGAGCTGGGCGAGGAGCAGGACGATTTCGGCCAGGACGCCAACAGCCAGGACCCCGATCAGCTTGATGAGGGCCAGGAGGAGGACGAACTCGACGAGGACGACCCGGCCTTCTACGTCTTCCAGGAGCCCAGCGAGATCTTCAGCAAGGTGGAGGACCAGTGGGATCTTTCGGTCTTCACAGAGGACAGCGAGAAAGACGAATTTGTAGGCCGTTTGTCAGTCACTAGCGATGTCTTCACGATTAAGATAAACATCTTTGACCCGCTCAGCGGGCGGCGCGGGAGCTACCGCTGCGTGGTCTGGCGCATCGCCGACGAGGAGCAGCCCCTGATCGTGCCGCTGATGCCGCTCGAGGAGTACGTCGACGCGCGCCGGCCCGAGGACTTCCCGGAGGATTTCGAGCAGGCCTCCGACGACCGTTTTGAACGGCCTTTCGACCGGCGTTGACCGCCGGGCGCCGTCAGCGCTATCGTGTTGGGCTCGATTCCGGGGGAAATCCCCCTATTCACGGGTGCGTGCGTCGTGATCATCCTGCTCCACCCGGACGCTGGACTGCCCCAACGATCGTCGGTTCAGGCGGCCCTGACGGATCTCGACCTGCAGGTCGAAGAGACCCGTCTTGGTGACCGCCTCGCGTTCGTGGTGACAGGCGGCGACCGGACACTCCCTGCTGACGCTCTGGCCCGCATTCCGGGTGTGGAGCGCGTGCTCTCGTTGGGCTCGACCAAGAGCCTGGTGGAGCGCACGGCCGACCACGGCGAGCGCCAGGTCAGCCTGGGTCACGCGTCGTTCGGCGCCGGCCGTGTGGCGGTGGTGGCGGGGCCCTGCACCGTGGAGGGCGTCGACGACCTGCTGGCGGTGGCGCAGCGCGTCAAGGCCGCCGGCGCCACGGCGCTGCGCGGCGGCGTGTTCAAGACGCGCACCAGCCCGCACGCGTTCCAGGGCGGCGGCGAACAGGCGCTCGACCGGCTGGTCGAAGTCTCCCGCGCGGTGGGCCTGCCGTTCTTCACCGAGCTGACCGACCCGCGCCAGGTGTCGAGCGTGGGCGAGCGCCTGGACGGCGTGCAGATCGGCGCCCGCTCCATGCAGAACTTCCCGCTGCTGACGGAGGTGGCGGCGCTGGGCAAGCCAGTGCTGCTCAAGCGGCACATGGCGGCCACCGTCGACGAGTGGCTGCTGGCGGCCGAGTACCTGCTGAACGGCGGCGCCGACGACGTGGTGCTGTGCGAGCGCGGAGTGCGCACGCCGGACCGCCACGTGCGCTCCATGCTCGACCTGGGCGTGGTGCCGTATCTCAAGCGGCGCATCGGGCTGCCGGTGGTGGTCGACCCGTCCCACGCCGCCGGCGACTGGCGGCTAGTGCCCGCCCTGGCCCGCGCGGCCCTGGCGGCCGGCGCCGACGGGCTGCTGGTCGAGGTCCACGGCCGGCCCGAGGCCACCCGCTGCGACGCCTGGCAGGCCCTGCCGCCCGACGACTTCGACGCGCTCATGCGTGACGCCGACGCGCTGGCCCGGCTCACCGGGCGCACGCTCTGTCGGCCGACCTCAGCGTCCGCCGCCGCCAAGGCCTCCAGCTCCTCCAACGAGGCCCTGAGCGCATGAGGACCCCGTACCTCGCCGGCAACTGGAAGATGCACCTGGGGCGCGCGGAGGTCGACGCCTTCTGCGCCGCGCTGGCGGGCATGCAGCGTCCGGACGGCGTGCGCGTGGGCATCTTCCCCACGGACGTCTGGCTCGAGCGCACGTCTCGCGCCCTGGCGGGCAGCGAGGTGGTGGTGGGCGCACAGACCTGTCGCCCCGAGCACAAGGGCGCCTTCACCGGCGAGACCTCGGTGACCCAGGTCCAGGACGCCGGCGCCAGCGCGGTGATCGTGGGGCACTCCGAGCGCCGGCATGTGCTGGGCGAGACCGACGCCGACGTGCGCGCGCGCCTCGACGCGGCGCTGGCCGCGGGGCTCGACGTGCTGCTGTGCGTGGGCGAGACGCTCGAGCAGCGCGAGGCCAATCAGACCGACGCCGTCGTGCTGGGGCAGCTGACCGCGGGCACCGAGGGGCTGGACGGCGCGCTGCTGAGCGAGCGGGTCAGCATCGCCTACGAGCCCGTCTGGGCCATCGGCACCGGCAAGGTGGCCACGCCCGACCAGGCCCAAGCCGTGCACGCGAGCATCCGCGCGCACCTGGCCCAGGGCTTCGGCGCCCCGGCCGCCGAGCGCAGCTGCATTCAATACGGGGGCAGCGTCAAGCCGGGCAACGTGTCCGAGCTGCTGGCCTGCCCCGACATCGACGGCGCCCTGGTTGGCGGCGCGTCACTGACATTCGACTCGTTCGCGGCGCTGATCGTCGCCGCGGGCGGTTCACACTAGGAGTCATCAGATGGAAGGCATCCTCTGGGTTCTGTTCACCCTGGCCTGCGTCGTGATCTGCGGCCTCGTCTTGCTCCAGGAGGGCAAGGGCGGCGGTCTCGGTGAGGCCTTTGGCGGCGCCGGCGCGCAGACCTTCGGCGTCAAGGCGCAGGGCGTGGCCAAGGTGACCGGCTACCTCATCGGCGGCCTGGTGCTCACGGCCATCGTCATCACCAAGATGCGCAGCGGCGACTCGGGCGTGGTGGGCACGCTCGACAGCGATCCGCCCGCCAGCACGGCGCCGATCGATGCCGAGACGGCTCCCGCTGGTGACGCGGACGCAGGCGCTCCTGCTGACGCAGGTGCAGGCACTCCCGCTGGTGACGCGGACGCAGGCGCTCCGGCTGATGGCACCTCCGAGCCCCAGGACGGCTGACCCGAGCCTTGAGCCTGCGTTCCATGACTGGCTACGGCCGCGCCGAGCGGCGCGCGTCCCGCGTGGGCGCCTCTGTTGAGGTGCGCTCCGTGAACGGCAAGCACCTGCAGCTCAGGGTGCGCGCCGCCAGCGAGTGGCTGCGCCTGGAGCCGCGCATCGAGTCCACCGTGCGCGCCATGGTGCGCCGCGGTGCCGTGGACGTCTTCGTGCGCCTCGACGTGGCCTCGGGCGGTCGCATGCCCCGCGTCGACACCGAGGTCCTGGCCGTCTATCGCCGCGCCCTGAAGGACATGGGCGACGAGGGCGGCGGGGCCGAGCTGCTGCGCCTGCCCGGCGTGGTGACGCTGAGCGAGCCGGAGCTGAACGAACGCGCGGTGGAGCGCGCCGTCATCGGCGCTCTGAAGGACGCCCTGGACGGCCTCGACAGCTCGCGTTTGGCCGAGGGCGCGCGCCTGCGCAAGGTGCTCGAGCGCGAGCTCAAGGGCCTGCGGCGCGAGCTGGTCGGCGTGCAGCGTCGCGCCCCCAAGCTGGCGCGTGAGGCCAAGAGCGCCATGCAGCGGCGCCTGGCCGAGCTGCTGGACGACCGCCAGCTGCCCCTCAACGATCCCACGCTCCTGCGCGAGGTGGCCCAGCTCGCCGATCGCGTGGAGGTGCACGAGGAGCTCGACCGCCTCGCCTGCCACCTGGACGCCCTGACGGAGCTGCTCGACGCCGAGGGCCCGGTGGGTCGCAAGCTCGACTTCCTGCTGCAGGAGGTGGGCCGCGAGATCAACACCCTGGGCAGCAAGGTGGCCGACGTCGAGGTGACCACGCGCGTGGTGTCCATGAAGGCCTGTGTGGAGCGTCTGCGCGAGCAGGCGGCCAACCTCGAATGACGAACCGAGTCGGCAAGCTGCTGGTCATCGCGGGACCCAGCGGCGCGGGCAAGACCAGCGTCATCGAGCGCCTGCGCCAGCACCCGTCGGTGCAGGTCTCGGTCTCGCTCACCACCCGGCCCATGCGCCCGGGCGAGGTGGACGGCCACGACTACAGCTTCGTGACCCGCGAGCGCTTCGAGCAGCTGCACCAGCAGGGCGCCTTCGTCGAGACCAACGACGTGTTCGGGGTGGGCAACCTTTACGGCTCGCTCAAGAGCGAGCTGGACACGGCCCTGTCCACGCCCGGCAAGGTCCACATCATGGAGGTCGACGTGGTCGGCGCGCGCAACATCCGCCGCGCCGGTTACGACGGGCTGCAGGTGTTCATCGCGGCGCCCAGCCCCGTGGTGCTCGAGACACGCCTGCGCGATCGGGGCACCGACGACGAGGCCGCCATCGCCGCACGCCTGGGCCGAGCCGCCGTCGAGCGCCAGCTCGCCGATCAGGAGGGCGCCACCATCATCATCAATCACGACATCGAGGACGCCGCGCAGGAGATCCTGCGACTGGTCGGGTTGACCGCTCCGGCCGCCTGAAGGCGCCTCGCCCCTACACACACCGCACTATCGAAGGAGTTCTCATGGATCGCACCAAGGTGATGGACCTGGCCGAGAAGACCGGCGGGCTGTTCCGCCTCACCGTCCTGCTGCAGAAGCGGGTGCGGGAGCTGGTCGGTGGCGCGCCGCCGCTGATCGAGACCGAGCACACCAACCCGATCGACATCGCCATGCTCGAGGTCGAGCAGGACGCCATCGAGCTGGTGGACCTCTCCGAAGAGGAGCTCGCGGCGCTGGAGGCCGAGACCAAGATCGCGTCCGAGGAGGCCGAGATCCTGGAGGCGCTGCGTTCGCGCGTGACATCGGCCGCCGAGACCCCCGCGGCCAAGGCGTCCGCCTCCAAGAAAGCCAAGGCGTCGGCGTCCAAGACCGCCAAGGCTCCCGCTGCCGGGAGCGTGAAGGCTCCAGCCAAGCAGGCCGACAAGGCTGAGAAGGCCGACAAGGCTGAGAAGGCTGAGAAGGCTGAGAAGGCTGAGAAGGCTGAGAAGGCTGACAAGGCTGAGAAGGCTGAGAAGGCTGAGACGGCTGAGACGGCTGAGAAGGCTGAGAAGGCTGAGACGGCTGAGACGGCTGAGACGCCCGCCGACAAGGCCGACAAGGCGAAGGCTGACGAGGCCGACGAGCCCAAGGCCGAGACGGCGCCCGCCGCCAAGGCCGAGAAGCCTGCCAAGGCCGCCCAGGCCGAGGCCGACGCCGCCTCGGAACCGGCCGCGACGGCCGACGTCGACAAGCAGGACGACAAGAGCTGATGTCGCATTGAAGCGAGCCCGCCGGCGCGTCAGGATGGACGCTGGCGGGCCGCGGTCGTCCGCCCTCGCACCAGGGAGGTCGGCACACGCATGGCAAGCAGCAGCGGTACGGTCCGCAAGTCGGACGACGGCGAGGGCGGCGCTCCCTCTGAACGGCTGCGCGAGATCGGGTCGCTGCTGTTGCTCGGCGCCACCCTGTTCGTGGCGCTGGCCTGCCTGAGCGCGGGCCACGGCAGCAATCTCTGCGGGCCCACGGGCGAGCGCGTGGCCGTGCTGCTGCTGACCACCTTTGGTCACGCGGCCTGGCTGATCGTGCTGTGCCTGGGCACCTGGGGCCTGGCCATGTTCACCCGCGCCGGGCTGCCGTCGGCGGGGCTGCGCCTGGCCGGGCTGGTGCTGTGCCTGGTGGCCATGTCGGCCCTGGTGGCGCACCTGTTCGGGGACGTGCCCTCGCGCTGGCCGCCGGGCGGCACCGTCGGACGCATGGTCGCCAGCCAGCTCGAGTTGGCCGCTGGCCTCGGGCCGATGGGCACGCGCATCGTGCTGGTGGTGTTCACGCTGATCACCTTCGTGCTGGCCACGGACGCGGCCTACTACGCGTCGCTGGTGGCCGGTGCGCGCTGGGCCGCCGACAAGGCCAGCTCCCTGGCCGAGGCCCGGGCCGCTGCCGCCGAGGCCGCGGGCGCGCTGGATGGCGTGGGTCCGGTGCGCGAGCTGTCCGCTCCCCGGTCTCGCCGTGGCAAGGCCGCGGGCACGGCCGCAGGCGCCGCGCTCGCCGATGAGGTCGAGGGCGAGCGTGCCTTCGACGACGAGCCGGACGAGGCCGAGTCGTTTCTCGATCAGGACGAGTCCGAGGACGACGCGCTCGAGGACGGCGAACCGGCCGACCTGGTGGACGAGGAGCCGCTGTTCGAGGACCTGGAAGAGGACCTCGACGAAGACGAGGCCGACGACGACGCCGAGCAAGGCGACGACGAGCAGATCGAGGAGGACGAGGCCGAGGACGAAGGGCTGGCCGAGGATGGGCTGGCTGACGACGAGGCGCTCGACGCCGAAGACGAGGCCGAGCTGGCCGACGACGAAGAGCACATCGACGAAGACGACGAGCTGGCCGACGACGAGGAGTACGTCGACGAAGACGATGAGCCGGGCGAAGAGCTCGCTGCCGTCGCCGATGACGACCTCGACGGCGACCCGGACCTGGCCCTCGCCGCCCGCAGCTCACCCGTCGTGCGCGAGATGGTCGACCCCTCGGCGCAGAGGCGCCTGCCCTTCCAGCAGCCGGGCGCTCCCCGTAGCAGCGCCTACGTCTTCCCCAGCGAGTCGCTGCTGGAGGATCAGGAGGCGGTCGATCAGGTCAAGCTTGACGCCATCGTGGCGGACAAGACCGAGACCCTCGAGCGCACCCTGCTGTCGTTCAAGATCGAGGCGCGCGTCGTCGAGATCCAGAAGGGCCCGGTCATCTCCATGTTCGAGATGGAGCTGGCGCCGGGCATCAAGCTGGGCCGCGTGCGCGCGCTGGAGGACGACCTCGCCATCGCGCTGAAGGCGCGCTCGGTGCGCATCGTGGCGCCGCTGCCGGGCAAGAACACCATCGGCATCGAGGTGCCCAACCCGGTCCGCGAGACCGTGCGCCTCAAGCCCCTGCTGCACTGCCGCGAGTTCGACGACAAGCGCCTGGCCCTGCCCATCTTCCTGGGCCGCGACAATGCCGGTCGGCCGCTGGTGCTCGACCTGGCGCGCATGCCGCACCTGCTGGTGGCCGGCGCCACGGGCTCGGGCAAGTCGGTCTGCCTCAACACGATCATCTGCTCGTTCCTGTATTCGCGCACGCCCGAGCAGGTCAAGCTGATCCTGATCGACCCCAAGATGGTCGAGATGAGCATGTTCGCGGACGCGCCGCACCTGGCCAGCCCGGTGATCACGGACATGAAGCGCGCGCCCGGCATCCTGGACTGGGCCGTCAACAAGATGGAGGAGCGCTACAAGCTCCTGGCGCGGGCCGGCGTGCGCAACATCAGCGCCTACAACAAGCTCAGCGAGGAGCGCCTGCGCGCGCGCTTCGGCGAGGCCATCGACGACGAGGACTTCCCGCGGCAGCTGCCGTTCGTGGTCATCATCGTGGATGAGCTGGCCGACCTCATGATGACCGCCGCCAAGGAGGTCGAGACCTCCATCAGCCGTCTGGCTGCCAAGAGCCGTGCCATCGGCATCCACATCATCCTGGCCACGCAGCGACCGTCGACCAATGTGATCACGGGCTTGATCAAGGCCAACCTGCCCTCGCGCATCGCCTTCATGGTCTCCAGCAAGATCGACTCGCGCGTGATCCTGGACGCCAACGGCGCCGAGCAGCTGCTGGGCCAGGGCGACATGCTCATGCTGAGCCCGTCACACTCCGGCCTGGTGCGCGGCCAGTGCACCTTCATGTCCGACGAGGAGGTCGGGCTGGTAATGGAGGATGTCAAGACCGAATCCGGCCCGATCTACGAGCGCGAGCTGGTGCAGCGGCGCTCCGAGAGCGACACCGACCCCAGCGACCTGGACGAGTTGTACGACGCGGCGGTGCGCTTCATCATCGGCACGCAGCGCGGCAGCGCGTCCCTGCTGCAACGCAAGTTCGCCATCGGCTACACCCGCGCCAGCCGGCTGATCGACCTGATGGCCGACGAGGGCGTGCTGGGCGACTACAAGGGCAGCCAGGCTCGCGACGTCGAGCTCACGCTCGAGGACTGGATCGCCATCAACCCCGAGGCCCGCGGGGTGGACGAGGACGAGCAGTATCCCGCCGGCACGCCGGGCGCCTGAGCCAGGCCGAGGCGCCTGAGCCAAGCCGAGGC
Source organism: Planctomycetota bacterium (assembly GCA_003644265.1). Next base: position 3,452 of record QNBX01000116.1, on the reverse strand, counting down.
GTCCCAGCTCACGGCGCTGTCGCCGGCGCTGATGACATGCGCGGCGCCGCGGCCACGACGGCCCCGGCGATCAAGGGCCGCTCCTAGAAGCCGAAGTTCCAGCCGACCATCGGGCCGCTGAAGCTGCCGTCCAGGCCGGACTTGCCGGCGCCGCTGCCGCGGCTCTGGTCGATGTCGTAGATGCGCCAGCCGAACGTGATCGTGTTGCTCACGTCGAGGCTCACGGCGCCGCCGGCGAAGGCGTTCCAGGTGCGGTGGCTGGCGGAGCCGACGTCAAAGCCGCTCATGTCGCCGCGCACCGAGAAGGCGAACTCGTCCGACGTGGGCAGCGTGAGGCCGGCGCCGATGACCGGCTCGATCCAGTCGTGGCTCTCGCTGCCGCTGAAGACGGGTGAGGCCGCGACGCGCTGATCGAGGCGCCGGTAGCGCATGCCGCCGGAGAGCACCGCCGTGGCCGCCGGCTTCTCGTCGGTGGCCTCGGTGATGGCGTAGCGCTGCGCCACCAAGAAGTCGATCGTGTCGTCGCGCACGTGCGTGTCGAGGCGTCCGGAGCCCACCGACAGATCGCCGCTCATGTCGAGGTAGGTGGACTCGATGATGTAGCCCCAGTCGCCCTCCCACATCTCGACGCGGCCGCTGAACGCGACCTCGCCCACGTCGTAGGCGTCGCTGAGGGAGGTCTTCATGCGGGTCTTGGTGCCGTCCGCGGTGACGCTCGCGTCGGCCTCCGGGAACCAGGTCGAGAGGGTCACGCTGACCTCGTCGAAGCCGTCCGAGGTGCCGTCGGCGTTCTGGGCGAGCGGCATGCCGGCGCAGCCCGTGGCCGCCGCGGCGAGGATCAAGGCAGAGATGAGACGAGTGCGTTGCATAGGGCCTCCTCAAGATGGGATGGGGTCAGGATCCCGGCGCTCGGAGCGACCCTCAGCCGGGCACGTGCCCTCGCTGATCGCAGGCCCAACCGCCTGGGCCCCGCGCCATGGGCAGACCCTAGCGAACGGCGGCCGCTCGTCCCACCCGGCGTTTCGGCGCTGGGGCCAGGGCCTCAAGCGATGCAGATGTCGCCAGTTCGCCGCGCGCACAAGGCGGAGGCGCGTCGTGCTGCAGGGCGGTCTGATGCGCCCCGGTTCTCCACAATTTATCGATGGGGACGCGAGCGCCGAAGATCGCTGAGGCAAACGCCGGATTGGCTCGCCCATCTGCGCCCGCCCGCAGCCCGTGTTCGGTGTGTGGGCTGGTGTTTTCTCGTCAGGCGGCGCAGACTTCGCTCGTCTCGGACAGCGTTGCATGTATTCCCCGGCCCCTCGTCAGCCTCTTGGAGAATGACCGGCACACCGTCGGGGCCTGCAATTGGTGGCTCGCGCCGCCTCAATACCTGCTGACAAAGCGCCGAATGGACGCTATGCAGCTGACCACTGAGAGACCCCCCATGACCGCCAAGAGCCTCACGCCCGCCTCCCCGCCCTCGCCCTTCCTCGAGCGCCTGGTCGCCATCCGCGCCCAGGGCTCCGCCAAGACGCAGGTGCTGCGCGAGCAGAGCAGCGCCACGGACGTGCTGCGCTCCCAGGAGTTGGTGCGCTCGTACGCCTTTCTGCACGAGGTCGAGGGCCTCGCCGTGGCCCTGCTCGAGAACATCGCCGAGGAGCTGCCCACCCGGGCCAAGATCGTGCGCACGTTCTTCGACGGCCGCTACCAGGTGGTGTTGCGCCTCGAGGAGACCCTGCGCGACGGCGGCGGCGAGCTGGTCAGCCGCTTCTCGCGCATCTCGTTCCTGCTGGCTCCCCGGGCTCACGACGGCCGCTTCGAGCTCGAGGCCCGCGCCACGGTGCGCAGCCGGGACCTGCCGGGCGGCCGGGTCGAGACCGCCATGGACGCCGCGGCCCTGACCGACCTGGACGCCTTTCTCGAGACGCGCGTGCTCTCCTTCGCGCAGCACTACTTCGAGATCGGCGAGTACAGCCACGTGTCCGAAGACCAGCCGGACGTGAGCTGGATGGCCGACTCGATCGACGGCTGACGAACGGCGCCGGCAACAGCACGCGCCCTCGGCTGTCGACATCGGCTTCGGCCTGCGACGCCCGTCCCGGGAGACCGGGGCGGGCGTTGTGCGTTTGGGGGGGGGCTGGCCGGCGCGCCCTCGAAGCCGAACCCGGTGCTGGGATCCCAGGAAGCCGGGGAGACCTGACGAGCCTGGCGCTCAGCGCTCTGGCTGGCGTCCTCAGGCTCGCGCCGTCTCGCCCAGCGCGCGGGCCAGCCTGGCCAGGGCCTGGTTCTGCAGCTGACGCACGCGCTCTCGCGTGACGCCCAGGGCCTCGCCGATGCCCTTGAGTGTGGTGGTCTCATGCTCACCCAGGCCAAAGCGCAGCTCGAGGATCATGCGTTGGCGTTCGTCGAGTGACTCCAGCAGCTCCTTGAGGTGCGCGATGTCGCGTGCGCGCACCAGCTCGTCGATGGGGAGCATCGAGTTGCTGTCCGGGATGGAGTCGTGCAGGTCGCTGTCGCTGTCGCCCATCAGCGGCTGCACGGCGCGCCGGGCGGTCTGGCGCGCGGCCAGGATCTTGCCCGCGGCCTTCTGGGTGATCTCCATGCGGTCCGCGATCTCCATGCTGGTGGGCTCGCGGTTCAGCTCCATGCGCAGGGCGGTGCTGGTGCGGTTCCACTTGGAGATCTGCTCGACCATGTAGGTCGGGATGCGCACGGCCTTGGCGTGATTCACCAGCGCGCGCCGGATGCCCTGCTTGATCCACCAGGTGGCATAGGTCGAGAAGCGACAGCCCAGGCTGGGGTCAAACTTCTCGACGGCGCGCATGAGGCCGATATTGCCCTCCTCGATCAGGTCGAGCAGGGGCAGCCCGCCGCCGCCGTAGTACTTGGCGATGCTCACCACCAGCCGCAGATTGGCCTGAGTGAAGTTGGCCTTGGCGTCGTCGTCCCCGCGCTGGACCGCGTGGGCCAACTGGACCTCCTGGTCGGCGTTCAGCAGGTCGAACTGGTTGATATCGCGCAGATACGACTCGAGAACGCGATCCTTGGCGTGATGACGTGCGGGGTCGGCCATGTCCTGCTCCTTGTTGAGGGGGCAGGAAGAGACGCGACGCCGAAGGGCGCTGTCCGCAGCTCAGAGCGGGGGGGTGAGCCTGTGTCAGGGGGCCAGGATCGAGAGGCCATCGGTGGCCGCGAAGCCCTTGGCGGCGCCGGAATCGGGGATCCAGGCCTGAACGAACACGCCCTGCCCCGAGGGCACGCCCGGCACCCAGGCGTAGGGCAGGGACAGATCGCCGTTGCCATCCAGCGGCAGGCCCTCCAGCAGCAGATCGACGCTGGGCTTGAGTACGCCGGCCTTGAACGGCACGTCCGCCAGCGAGAAGCCCACCACGATCCAGGCCGCGCCCAGGGGTACGGCGCCGGAGACATCCAGCTGCCCCGGCTCATCGCCCACCTGGGTGCCGCTGTTG
>QNBX01000115.1 GCA_003644265.1 Planctomycetota bacterium | reverse complement strand
CTGCCGGCCGACGAGCGCGAGGCGTTCCTCGAGTCGGCCTGCGCGGGCGACCAGAGCTTGCGCGCGCGGGTGGCCGCATTGCTCAGCGCCCACAGCGAGGCCGTCAGCGCCCACAGCGAGGCCGAGTTACGCATGGGCGAGCCGCCCGCGCTGCGCCCGCCTGAGCGCAGCGCTCAGGGCAGCGGCTCGGTGCTCGGGCCCGGCGACCAGGTCGGCCCCTACCGCCTCGAAGCGGTCCTGGGCGAAGGCGGCTTCGGCACCGTCTTCCGCGCCAGCCAGGAGCTGCCCGTGCGCCGCGACGTGGCGCTCAAGCTGCTCAAGCCCGGCATGGACAGCGCCGACGTGTTGGCGCGCTTCGAGGTCGAGCGCCAGACCCTGGCGCTGATGGACCACCCGCACATCGCCCGCGTGCTCGACGCCGGCTCCACGCCCGCGGGTCAGCCCTACGTGGCCATGGAGCTGGTGGACGGTCAGCCCATCACCGACGTCTGCGAGCAGCGCGGCCTGTCGGTCGACCAGCGCCTGGCCCTGTTCGAGCGCGTCTGTCGCGCCATCCAGCACGCCCACGCCAAGGGCGTCATCCATCGCGACATCAAGCCGGGCAACGTGCTGGTGACCGAGGTGGACGGCCGTCTGGAGCCCAAGCTGATCGACTTCGGCGTGGCCAAGGCGGTGCGCGGCAGCCTGGCCGGTGAGCAGACCCTGACCCTCGCCGGGCACGTGGTGGGCACGCCTGCCAGCATGAGCCCAGAACAGGTGGAGGGTCGCGCCGACATCGATATCCGCACCGACGTGTACTCGCTCGGCGTCCTGCTGTACGAGCTGCTGGCGGGCTGCCCGCCCTTCGATCTGACCCAGGTGGGGCTGGCCGAGCTGTGCCGGCTGGTGCGCGAGGTCGACCCGCCGCGCCCGGGTGAGCGCGTCGCGCGGGGCACGGCCGGGAGCAGCGCCGTGCGCGCGGTGCCCTCCGACGTCGACTGGATCGTCATGCGCTGCCTGGAGAAGTCGCCCGGCCGGCGCTACGCCACCGCGTGGGACCTGGCCCAGGACGTGGAGCGCTTCGCGGCCGGGCTGCCGGTGGAGGCCGCGCCGCCCTCCGCGCTCTACCGCGTGCGCAAGCTGGCGCGCCGGCATCGCGCGGCCTCGCTGGCGGCGGGCGTGGCGCTGCTGGCGCTGATCGTCGGCCTGACCGGGCTCATCACGGGGCTGCTGGAGGCGGGTCGCGCCAACCAGGCCCTGGAGCGCTCGCTGCTGGAGACCCAGGCCGAGGCCCAGCGCGCCCGCGAGGCGCAGGCCCTGGCCGCCCACGAAGCCGCCGCCGCCCGCGAGGCCGAGACCCTGGCCGCGGCCTCCGCCGAGCTGGCGCGCAGCCAGGCCGAGGTGGCGCGCTCGGTGCTGGCGTTCGTGACCGACGATCTGCTCTCGGCGGCGGCGCCCAGCGCCCATGCGGGGCGGGGCCGTGACGTCATGCTCTCCGACGCGCTGGCCGTGGCCGCGGGCCGGCTGGAAACGGGGGCCGCCGCCGGGCGCTTCGGCGAGGCACCCTTGGTGGAGGCCGGCGTGCGCCACGCCCTGGGCGCGACCCTGGCCGCCCTGGGCGCCTACGCGGACGCGGAAGACCAGCTGCGCCGTGCCCTGAGCCTGCGCCGTGAGCAGCTCGGCCCCGACGACGTGGACACGCTCGACAGCGCCCTGGAGCTGGCCGACGCGATCTCCGGGCACAGCTCCCACGCCGAGGCGTTGTCGCTGGTGCAGGACGCCCACACGCGGCTGCTCGCCACCCGCGGCCCGGGGGCCGTGGAGACCCTCGTCGCACAGATCAGTCTGGCCATGCTGCTCTGGGACGACGGGGAGCGGAGTCGTGGGCTGGAGCTCGCGGACGGCGCTGCCGCAGGGCTCGCCGAGGCGCTGGGGCCCGAGCACGCCGCCACGCTCCAGGCGCGCATGGCCCTGGCGTTGTTCCTGCAGGCGTCGGGCTACGCGCCGCAGGCCGAGGCGCTGCTGCGTGACGTGCTGGCCGCCCGCGAGCGCAGCCTGGGACCGGACGACCCGGCCACCCTCGCCACCCAGCTCAACTTGGCCAACCTGCTGCGTGGCGCGGGCCGTCTGGTCGAGGCCGAGGGCTATTACGAGGCGGCGCTGCGCGGCTACCGCGAGGTCATGGGCCCGGCGCACGCTGACGCGCTCATGGCCGGGCAGGGGCTCGGGCGGCTGTGGATCGAGCGCGGCCGGCTGGCGCAGGCCGAGCGCCTGCTGGGCGAGCTGCTCGACACGGCGCGCTCCTCCCTGGACGCCAACCACCCGCTCAGCCTGGAGCTCAGCTCGGCCCTGGGTCGGGCGCTCGAGCAACAGGGGCGCGGCCTCGAAGCCCTGGTGCTCTACCGGCAGGCCTACGACGGCGGCCGATCCAGCCTGGGGCCGGACAACCCGTTCACCCTGGAGCGCGGCAAGGAGCTGAGCAGCGCGCTGTACGGCACGGGGCAGTTCGACGAGGCCCTGGCGCTCATGCTCGAGCTGCTGGCCGCCGAGCGCGAGGTGCTGGGCGAGCTGCACGCCGCCACCCTCAAGTCACGCATGAATCTGGCCATCGTGCTGCTCAGCATGCAGCGCCCGGATGAGGCCGAGCAGCACATGCGCGCGGCCTTCGAGGGGCAGCGCGCGTCCCAGGGCGCCGACGCCATCGACACCCTGGAGGTGCAGAGCAACCTGGCCGGCCTGCTCCTGGAGCGCGGTCGTTTCGAGCAGGCGCTGGAGCTGTGTGAGGACGCCCTGCCGAGGCTGGAGCGGCTGCTGCCGGGCGACGCGCTGGCGTTGCTGGTGCTGCGGCTGCGGCGGGGCGTGGCGCTGACGCACAGCGGGCGCCTGCCCGAGGCCGAGGTCGAGCTGTTGGCCGTGCATGAGCGCCTGGCGTCCACCTGGCCCGGTACGTCGTTTGCCGCCGACGTGCTGCAGCGCCTGGTGGAGCTCTACCAGACCTGGGAGCGTCCCGAGCCGGCCGCGGAATGGGCCCAGAAGCTGGCGGCCACGTCCGCCGGCTGAGCGCCCGGGGTGGCTGGGCGCGCTCAGCTCGCCGGGCCTCGCGGGGGCGGGTGGGATTCCGGATTCACTCGCCGGCCTCTGCGTCCGATGGAGGCCAGGACAGAGGGGGCATCTGTCTCGGCAGGCGCCCCCTGCGTCGCGAGACGTCCAGGTCAAACTGCGGTCGAGACATCGATGCCTCGTCGCGGCTACGATCTGACGGCCCAGATGCATCGCTGCAGATGGGGGCTCGCCCGTGGGACACCCCGGCGCACACGCTGTGCCGGAGTTCGGGTGGGTCGATGTGCGGCCGGCGTCCGGGAGCAGAGGCCCGGGCGTCGGTTGTGCGTCCTTTGCAGCCCTCGCTCGAGCGTGGCCGTGCCGGGTGCGCGCTCCGGCGTCAGCCGCCCAGCCGGCGCACCCAGATGTTGCGGTAGCGCACCGGGTCACCATGGTCCTGCAGGCGAATGGGCGCGCTGGGCTCGTGGGCCGTGTACTGCGCCACGCGCTGGTGGGACGTGGCGCCCAGGTAGGCGCGCTCGTGGTGCACCAGCACGCCGTTGTGGATCACGGTCACGAGCGCAGGGGAGACCAGCGCCTGATCCTCGAAGCGGGGCGCCGTGAACAGGATGTCGTAGCTCTGCCAGCGGCCCGGCGCGCGGGCGGCGTTCACGTCCGGCGGCTGCTGCCCGTACATGGCGGCGGCCTGACCGTCGGCGTAGGTGCGGTTGCCCCAGCTGTCCAGCAGCTGCACTTCGTAGCGCCCCATGAGGAACACGCCGCTGTTGCCGCGCCCCTGGCCGGACGAGCGCACGGGGGGCGACATCCACTCCAGGTGCAGCTGCACGTCGCCGAACGACTCGCGCGTGCTGAGGTCCCCGCTCCCGTTGACCTCCATGGCGCCGTCCACCAGGCGCCAGGGGCCGCCCTCCCAGGCGCGGAGGCCGTCGCCGTCGAACAGCACCACGGCGTCCGACGGGGGCCCGCCGTGCAGTCCGGGTGCCACCACCGGCGGCACGGGGCGGTCGCGGTCGTGCACGCGCCAGACGCCATCGGGCAGCAGGGGCGTGTCGCTGTAGCCCTGGGGCTCGTTCGGCTGGGGCGGCGAGGGCTCGCGGGCGGGGCCCGGAACGGGAGGGCCGGGGCGCGCGCCGTGCTCATCGTGATCGCTGTGCGGCGTGGGCTCGCCGTGTTCGGCCCGGGCGACGGAGCGCCCCTCCCCGTGGCCTGCATCGGCGCTGGATGCGCAGCCCGTGCAGGCCAGCGCGGCCACGAGCGCCAAGCTGACGAAGGGGCGCGCGAGGCGTGGAGCGGCGCGGCGGGAGAATCTGTCGAGCGTCATGGGCCTGTCCGGAGTGGGGAGCTCAGCGTGCGTTGCGCGGCGGCGGCGGGCGCTCGTCGTCCTCGGCCAGCAGCCAGGCCGTGTTGAACACCAGCCGGGCGGTGCGCGCGATCTTGTCGATGTCGATGGTGTCGAGCGTGTCGTGCCAGGTGTGATAGTGCGGGTTGCTGCCCACGGGCAGGCCCTCGAAGAAGAACAGCGAGGGCACGCCGCGCCTGTGGAAGTTGTAGTGGTCGGAGCGCTTGAACACCTCCTGCCCCTGGCCCGTGATGATCTTCTTGACCTTGGTGTGCTTGAGCTTCTTGGCGCGCTTGAGCAGCTTCTCGAAGGCTGGGTTCTCGGGCACGCCGATGACGGCCACCTCGCCCGCGTCGCCGTAGCCCAGCATGTCCATGTTGATCATGGCCACGAGCTGCTGGGCCGGCACGGGGGGCGCGCCGGCCAGGGCGTCGCTGCCCAGCAGGCCGTCCTCCTCGGCGGCGAAGGCGCAGGCCAGGATGGAGCGCCGCGGGCCCGCCTGGGCCAGGGCCTGCGCCACCTCCATCAGGGCGGAGGTGCCCGAGGCGTTGTCGTCCGCGCCGAAGCCGACGCGCCCGCGCACGTCCACGCCCAGGTGATCGTAGTGGGCGCCGATGACCACGTACTCGTCCGCCAGGGTCTGGTCGCTGCCGGTCAGCGTGCCCGCCACGTTGAAGAGCGTCACGTCGCGCAGCTCGCTGGCGGCCGCGAGCGACACCGTGCGCCCGCTGAAGACGGGCTTGGGCGCCTTGGCCTTGCGGTCCACATCGTCCAATGGGGCCAGCACGTCCAGGCCCGTGACGGCCAGGGCGGCGGCCGGCGTGATCTCCAGCACGGGCAGGCCCACCACGGGCGCCTCGAACTCCCCGGGCTCGTCGATCCAGCGCGCCCAGGTGTGGCGGAAGCCGAGCGGCGCGGGCTCGGGCGGCGTGGGTTCGGCCTGCGCGTTGCGGCGGCGGCGCGAGGAGGAGGCGGGCTCGGGCAGCGCTGGCGGGCGCCGCACCAGCAGCACGCCCGCGACGCCCGCCTGCTTGAGCGTGGCGAGCTTGGTGTACAGGTTGGCGTCCGGCGACAGCTCGGGGCCGTCGAACTTGCGCCTGTGCCGCGGCTCGCCCGAGACGATCACGGCCACCACGCCGTCCAGGTCCCCGGTCACATCGTCGTACGTCTCGCGCGAGCTGTCGATGCCGAAGCCCAGCAGGACGGCCTCGCCCGTGGCCTGGCCCTCGGCATGCCAGACGGGCACGAAGTCCTCGCCATAGGTCAGCTCGGTGGGGCCGTCCGGGCCGTCGGCGCTGAGCCGGCAGCGCTCCGGCACGGGCGCGGGCAGCCTGCGCGTGAAGGGCAGCAGGAACGAGCCTTCAGGTCCGGCGCCCGAGTAGCCCGCCGCGGCGAGGCGTTGGGCGATGTGCTCGGCCGCCAGGCTCTGCCCGGCGCTGGGCGAGTCGCGCCCCTCGGCGCGGGGGCCGGCCAGCAGGGTCAGGTCAGCGCTCAGGTCCAGCTCACTGATGGAATCGAAGCCCCGCTCGTGCAGCTCATCGCGGTCTTGGGTCAGGGGCAGCAGCAGGGAGCAGGCGAGCAGCAGGGCGATGCGTGTCATGGCGCCATGCTGCGGTGGGCGGGGCGGGCTGGCAAGTGCCCGGCGCCTGCCCGCCTGCGCCCCGGGGCTGCCGCGTGTGGTGCGGCGATGGCGGCAGCCGGCGGGGGCGCGAGCGGCGCGGCGGCGGCTTGGGGCCCGGCTCGCGCGGGCGGCGCCCCACCTCTGCCTGATATCATCCCCGGCCGCCCGTCGCCGACGGGCCCCTCCCCGCACAAGAAGCGAGCACACAGGCATGTCGTCGTCACCCACCGACGAGCTGCGCCGCCGGGCCGAGCAGGCCCTGGTCGGGGGAGGCGCAGCGCGCCTCGCCGCCCAGCACGAACGCGGCAAGCTCAGCGCCCGCGAGCGCCTCGACCTGCTGCTCGACGAGGGCAGCTTCCAGGAGTTCGGCCGGCTCATCCAGGGCCGCATCGAGGCCTTCGGCTACAAGCCCCTGCCCACCGACGGCGTGGTGACCGGATTCGGCACCATCGAGGGTCGGCCGGTGGGGGTCTTCAGCCAGGACTTCACCATCGCCGGCGGTTCGCTGGGCGAGGCCCACGCCGCCAAGATCGTCACGCTCATGCAGCGCGCGCTCAAGCTGGGCGTGCCGGTCATCGGGCTCAACGACAGCGGCGGCGCCCGCATTCAGGAGGGCGTGGTGAGCCTGGGCGGCTACGCCGACATCTTCCTGCAGAACACCCTGGCCAGCGGCGTGATCCCCCAGCTCTCGGCCATCATGGGTCCCTGCGCGGGGGGCGCGGTCTACAGCCCGGCCATCACCGACTTCATCCTGATGGTGGAACAGACCAGCTACATGTTCGTGACCGGGCCGCAGGTGGTGAAGGCGGTCACGCACGAGGAGGTCAGCGCCGAGCAGCTCGGTGGCGCCAAGACCCACGCCTCCAAGAGCGGCGTGTGCCACTTCACCGCGCGCAATGACGCCGAGGCCCTGTCGCGCATGCGCGAGCTGATGAGCTACCTGCCGCTCAACAACCGCGAGGACCCGCCGCGGCAGGTGTGCACCGACGACGCGGCCCGGGCTGACGAGGCGCTCGACACGCTGGTGCCGCAGAACCCCAACAAGCCCTACGACATGCGCGAGGTGGTGACGCGCGTGGTCGACGACGGCAAGTTCCTGGAGGTGCACGCCGACTTCGCCAAGAACCTGGTGGTGGGCTTTGCCCGGCTGGACGGCCGCACGGTGGGCATCGTCGGTAATCAGCCCATGGTGCTGGCGGGCGTGCTGGACATCGACAGCTCCGACAAGGGCGCGCGCTTCGTGCGCTTCTGCGACTCGTTCAACATTCCGCTGGTGACCTTTGAGGACGTGCCGGGCTTCCTGCCGGGCACCACGCAGGAGTACGGCGGCATCATCCGCCACGGCGCCAAGTTGCTGTACGCCTACTGCGAGGCCACCGTGCCCAAGCTCACCGTCATCTGCCGCAAGGCCTATGGCGGCGCCTACGACGTCATGAGCTCCAAGCACATCCGCGGCGACCTGAACCTGGCCTGGCCCTCGGCCGAGATCGCCGTGATGGGCGCCAAGGGCGCGGTCGAGATCATCTTCCGCAGGGAGATCAAGGCGGCCGACGACGCGGTGGCAGAGACCGCGCGCCTGGTGGCCGAGTACGAGCGGCGCTTCGCCAACCCGTACGCGGCCGCGGAGCGGGGCTACATCGACGCCGTGATCGAGCCGCACCAGACGCGCGCCAAGCTCGTCGCCGGGTTGCGCCTGCTGGAGACCAAGCGCGACCAGAACCCGCCCCGGAAGCACGGGAACATCCCGCTTTAGGGCGGGAGCCGACGCCATGACCGCTCGCACCATCAAGACCTTGCTCGTCGCCAACCGCGGCGAGATCGCCCTGCGCGTCATGCGCACCTGCCGCGAGATGGGCATCCGCACCGTGGCCGTCTACAGCGACGCCGACCGCGACGCGCTGCACGTGCGCGCCGCCTTTGCCGCCGTGAATATCGGCCCCGCGCCTAGCGCCAAGAGCTACCTGTGCGCCGACAAGATCGTGCAGGCCGCGCTGGACACCGGCGCCGACGCCATCCACCCGGGCTTCGGATTCCTGTCGGAGAACGCGGCCTTCGTGCGCCAGGTGCGCGAGGCCGGGCTGATCTTCGTGGGGCCATCGCCCGAGGCCATGGAGGCCATGGGCGACAAGATCGAGGCGCGCCGGCGCATGCTCGCGGCGGACGTGCCGGTGGTGCCGGGTACGACCGAGCCCGCCGAGGACGACGCCACGCTGGTGGCCGATGCCGAGCGCATCGGCTATCCGGTCATGATCAAGGCCTCGGCCGGCGGCGGCGGTAAGGGCATTCGCATCGTGCATACGCCCGACGAGCTGTTGCCCGCCGCGCAGCGCGCCTCCAGCGAGGCGGCCACGGCCTTCGGCAATGGCGCCGTCTACCTCGAGAAGTTCCTGCTCGAGCCGCGCCACATCGAGGTGCAGATCTTCGGCGACTCCCACGGCAACGTGGTGCACCTGGGCGAGCGCGAGTGCTCCATCCAGCGCCGTCACCAGAAGGTGGTGGAGGAGCGCCCCTCGCCCCTGCTGAACGCTGAGCTGCGCGAGCGCATGGGCGCCATGGCGGTGCAGGCGGCAAAGGCCATCGGCTACGAGAACGCGGGCACGCTCGAGTTCCTGGTGGATGCCGAGCGCAACTTCTACATGCTCGAGATGAACACGCGCCTGCAGGTCGAGCACCCGGTGACCGAGCTCACCTGCGGCATCGACATGGTGCGCTGGCAGATGCTGGTGGCCCAGGGCGAGGCGCTGCCCCTGAGCCAGGATCAGATCACGCACGACGGCCACGCCATCGAGTGCCGGCTCTACGCCGAGGACGCCGACAACGGCTTCTTGCCCGCCACCGGCCGCGTGACCCGGCTCGAGCTGCCCCAGGGCCCGGGCGTGCGCGTAGACAGCGGCCTGTTCGACGGCATGCAGGTGGGCCTGCACTACGACCCCATGCTGGCCAAGATCTCGGTGCACGCCGACGACCGCGAGCACGCCATCGCGCGCATGATCCGCGCCCTGGCCGAGGTCACCATCACGGGCGTGGTCACCAACCTCCCGTTTCTTCGGCGCGTGCTGGAGAGCGAGGCCTTTCGCAGCGGGCGCTACGACACGGGCACCATCGAGTCCAACCCCGAGACGTTTGCGCCCAAGGTCAGCGAGGTCCGTGAGCAGCAGGTGGCTGTCATCGCGGCTGTCATGGCCCACGTGCTGCGTAGACGACGCGGCTTTGTCGATCGCAGCGAGGGCGCCCCCGCGGGCACGCCCTCGGCCTGGGTGGACGCCTACCGTCCCGGAGGATCGCGTTGAAGTACCACGTGCTCGTCAACGGCAACCACTACGAGGTGGAGATCACGCGGCACGGCGGCGGCGTCCGCGCCCGGCATGCTGATCACGACCACCAGGTCGACGTGGCCACGCTCGATGACGGCGACGCCTACTCGCTGCTGATCGACGGCCGCTCGGTCGATGTGGGCGTGGAGGAGCGCGGCGACCGGGTGGAGCTGCTGGTTTCCGGTCGGCGCTATTCCTCCGAGGTGCTGGGCGAGCGCGAGTGGCTGGCGCGCTCCATCCAGGCCGCGTCCGGCGAGGGCGAGACGGTCGTGCGCGCGGTCATGACCGGCATCGTGCGCGACGTGCTGGTGGCCCCCGGCGATGAGGTGCAGCCGGGGCAGGTGGTGCTGATCCTCGAGGCCATGAAGATGGAGAACGAGGTCAAGGCCGACGCGGGCGGCACGGTGTCCGCCCTGCACTGCGCCACGGGTGACACCGTCGAGCTGGACCAGCTGCTGGTCGAGTTCGACTGAGGCCGGCGCGGGCGCTGCGCGCTATCGCTCAGCCCTCAGCCCTCAGACCTCAGCCCTCAGATCTCAGACCTCAGACCTCAGCCGCGCAGGCGCCCCGCGATGCGTTCGCAGGTCGGCTTCCCGTTGCGGTAGCCGGCCTGGGGCTCGGCCGCCGCCAGCGTGGTCAGCGCGCCTGAGGTGTCGCCGGCCACGGCCGCGTCGAGGGCCTCGAGCACCACGGGGTAGTGATCCAGGCCGAAGAACAGCGTGGAGGCCTCACGCGTGCGCAGCACGGCCGCCTCCAGGTCGCCCTGGGCCACGTAGGCTTCGATCGAGATGTCGAACAGACCCGGGTGCCGACGTTGCGTGAGTTCGATGCCTTCGGCGGCCAGGTCGCTGGCGCGCTGGGGGTCGCCGGCCAGCAGGGCCAGCTCAGCGCGACGGCGCAGCAGGCTCACGCGCAGGTTGGTCTGCTCGCCGGGTCGATCGCTCAGGCTCTCGAGCGTGGCTTCGGTCAGGTCGAGCTGCGCGGCGGCTTCGTCGAGGCGGTCCAGGCACATGAGCGCGCGGGCCTTGTTGATGGCCAGGTAGAGATCGGGCTCGAGTTCGAGCTGCACGGCCAGCGAGAGCTCCTGACGCTCGAAGCTCGCCAGGGCCGCGTCGCATTGCTTGAGCTCCAGCTGCACCAGGCCGGCGCTGCGCTGCAGCAGCTGGTTCTGTGCGTTGTCGGGGTCGAGCAGCTCGGCCTCCAGGATCTCCATGGCGCGCTCGGGTTGGCCCGCCTCCAAGAACGACTTGGCGCGGTTGAGCGCCATGACCAGGGGCTCCTTGCCCAGCTCCTCGAGGCGGCGCTTCATCTCCTCCTGTCCGGAGAGGTCGCCCAGCTTGAAGTAGGCCTCGGACATGAGCGAGAAGACGACCACGCCCGGGTTGATGAGCTCCAGCCGCTTGAGCGTCTCGAGCGCGCCCTCGGCGTCGTTCACCTGGAGCTGCACCATCGCCTTGTAGAGCAGCGTCGGGCCGTGCTCGGGGTCGCGCTCCAGGGCGTTGTCGTACTGGATGATGGCGTCGTAGTACGCGTGGGTGCGCTCCACCATGTAGCGACCGCGGTAGTAGTACGGCGTGACCTGCCTGTCGTTCAGGGCCAGCGAGTCGTCGAACATGGCCATGGCGCGGTCGCGGCCGTCGGCGTTGGTGTTGGTCACCGACTGCTCGTACAGCAGCTCGGCCCGCAGGGACAGCGCCAGCGCGCGGCCTTGCTCGGTGTCTTCGAGTCGTGCCAGGGCCGCGGCGTAGGCCTGCTCGTCCTGCACCGCGGCGGCGGCGCGGGTCAGCATCAGCAGCAGCGTGGCGTCCTCGCCCTTGGACTGGAGGCCGCGCTGGATGATCGGGATGGACTCCTCGTAACGGTCTTGCCCATGCAGCAGGTAAGCGAGCTGCTTGGCCGACCTGGCGGTGTCGTCGAGCCCGAGGCTCATGGCCGCCTCGAGGTCGCGCTGCGCGGCGTCCAGGTCGCCCTTGGCGCGCAGCGTGTCGGCGCGGCGACGCAGCACCAGGGCCTTCACGGTCATGGCGGCTTCGGGGCCGTTGCTCGGGATATCTATGCTCTTGAGGATGCGCGAGAAGGTCTGCTCGGCCTTGTCGAAGTTCCGGTCTGTCAGGTAGACCTCGCCCAGCCTGATGGCGCCGATGATGAACTTCGGGTCGAGTTCCAGCGAGCGCTCGAGGTGCTGCACGGCCTGGTCGAAGAGCTTCAGCTGGGCGTAGATGTTGCCCAGCTGGAACTGCACGCGTGCGCTCTTTGGCGTCACCGCCTCCGCCGTCTTGAACAGCGTGAGCGAGTCCTTGAAGTCCTGGTTGCGGGTGTAGGTGCGCTGCCCGAGGGCGCCCAGGGCCACGACCACCAGCACCAGCGCCAGCGGGTTGGGGCGCGCATTGCGGGCCGTGCCGAGCAGGCGGTCGCAGACCACGGCCAGCGCCACGGCCGCGCCCAGGGTGGGCAGGTACATCAGGCGCTCCGCGAACACGGTGCCGATGGGCATGATCATGTTCGAGGTGAAGATGGCGCAGCCCGTGAACATGAGCAGGCCCCAGCCCAAGGCCGGCGAGCGGCGCAGCTTGGCCAGGCCCAGGATCAGCATGGCCGCCACGAGGATGGTGCCCGCCAGGGGCTCGGGGTCGGTCCAGTGGGGTGACACCGTGATGGCGCTGAAGGAGTAGTCGATGGACAGGTCCTTCGGCCAGAGCACCAGCCAGACGTACTTGGCCAGGAGTTTGAGCGAGTTGAAGACGCGCTCGGTGGTGGGCACGTCGATCAGCACGTTGTCGAGCCGGGAGATGGCCGACGAGCTGGGCTGGAGGTAGCCCATGGTCAGGTAGCGCAGCCAGATGTGCGCACCCAGGGCCACCAGCATCGAGCCGTAGATGGCCAGGCGCCGGCCCAGGCCGACGGCGCGACCGCCCAGCCACCACATGACGTCCGTGAGGGCGCAGACCGCGAGCAGCAGCACCGCGCTCTCCTTGGCCAGCAGGCCGATGAAGAGCGTGAGCGTCAGCGCAACGGTGGGGATCAGCCGGGAGCCCCCGCCCGCGCGAGTTGCGCGCTCGAACAGCAGCACGCCCGCCACCACCGTCAGGGCCGCGAGCTGGTCGGATAGGCCCGCGACGTAGGCCACGGCCTCGCTGTGGAGCGGGTGCAGCGCGTAGATCAGGGCGGCCAGGAGCGCCAGCCTGCCGCTGCCAAACAGGCGCAGCACCAGCCGGTGGAGCAGCAGCACCACCAGCATGTTCACGATCACGTTGATCCAGTGATACGCAGCGCCCCTGGTGACGTCGAATGGCTTGGAGAGGTCGTGGTCGTGAAACTGATTGAGCGTGATGCCCCACAGGAACACCGTCAGAGGCCGGTACAGGGCCTGGCCTTTGGTCCGCAGGGTCTCCGGGCGGTCCTGGTTGATGTTGGCCCAGTACTCCTGGTTGAACAGGTCAAAGGCCGCGTTGATGTCCGTGACGACCGGCACCATCGAGTCGTTGAGGTCCGGCGAGATCAGGAACACGTCGTCGTAGACCAGCTGGTGACTGACCGTCGGCAGATACAGCGCGAGCGCCACGGCTGCCGCAAAGAGCGCGCCGAGCCAGTGCCCGCCGGTGGGGGTATGGCTGGCGTCGGAAGAGTCCAACGGGGTGCCAATCTGGATCTTCTGGGGTGTCATTTTGGGTCCACCTTCCGGGACAGGCGGGCGACGGCGGACTCGATCACGGAACGGGCGTGAGCGTCGGCCAGAGGCATGCAGGTGAGCAGCATATCCTGTACTTGCGAAGGGGAGAAACCGTTGTGGATGGCGCCCCGCGCGTGGGATTCGAGCGGCCTGGGCAGGCCCGCGAGGGCCAGGGCAGCCACACCCAGCAGCTCTCTCCAGCCCAGCGCGAGGCCGGGCCGCGAGAGGATGCGCGCGTAGGCGCTCTCCAGCACCAGCCGGTCCAGACCGGGCAGCAGGCCGTCGAGCTGAGCCAGCACCCGTTCGGCGTTGCCCGCGTAGATCGCGTCCCAGGTGCGGCGGCCGTCGGCGCTGAGCTGCTCGGGCGAGCGCGCCTCGTCAGCCGAGCCCTGTGGCGGTTGGCCCAGCTCGTGGGCCACCACCGTCAGCGCCTCGAGCGCCCGCGGGAAGCCGCCGTAGGCCACCACCTGCAAGGCGGCCTCGTCGATGGCTGCCCGCTCCACCTGGTGCTCGCTCGCCAGTCGGGCGGCCACACCCACGGCGTCAAAGCGCCCCACCACGGCGGCAGCATGCAGCAGGCCGAGCGACCTCCAACCTGGGTCTCCGTCCGGCCTGTTCACGGCGAGGGCAAGGGTCTGGTGCAAGTCCACGGGTCGGGAACGCTAGCAGCTTGGGGCGCTCGGGCTCCACCCTTCTGGGGCAGAGCGGTGCTGCTCGCGGCCATCAGAGCCCGGCTGGAGTGGGAGCGGCGGCCCGGGCTCGGGCTGGCCGGCGCCGCCGCGGATCCGGGTCGAGGGCCCGAGCCTGGGTGGCTGGATGACGGCGCGCCACCCCTCTCAGACTCTCCGGCTTGACAGGGCCTCCGGGCCTTTCCTTTCATCTGCAATCGGCCGCTGCCGATTCACGTCGGTCGTTGGCGAGCCAACGCGTCCTGCGTCGGCGTCGTAACGCCTCACCTCACCCTCCTGGCCCGCCCCAAACGGCCTTCATCCAGCTCCTATTCAGGCACCGGATCGCTCTTATGAAGCTCCTTGTACCCGCCATCCTGCTCTCTCTGGGGCTGCTGACGGCCTCCACCCCGGCCCAGCAGGTCCAAGCCCCGGCTCAGCAGCAGGGCCCGAATGGTCCGATCATCACCGACATCAGCGCTCACCGCGTGCAGCCGCTGCCCTACGTCCGCCGGGCGGACGAGATCGTCGAGCTGACCCTGCCTGAGTTCGATCTCGAGGACGAGGTGCTGTTCAACGTCGCGGGCAAGCCCGTCCTGCGGGCCGAGTACCGCCGCCGCATGCTCATGTACCTGGGCATCAGCGAGGTGGAGCAGCAGATCACCCGGATGATCACGCTGCAGGAGATCGACCACATGGTGGGGCTGGGTGCCGATCGAGCCGACTTCCTGCCGTCTGATGCCGACATCGACGCCAAGGTCGCCGAGTTGGAGGAGCTGGTGGCCATGCAGGCCCAGCAGAGCGCAGATCAGGAATCGGGCGCCGACGAGCCCAGCATAGGGCCGCGGCCCGACGCGCCGGATCCGGCCGAGAAGGCCATCGCCGAGTACCGGGCCTCCATCGAGGCCTCCGTGGGCATGACCAAGTACCGCGAGATGTTGGGTGCCGAGTCCTCGTTCGAGAAGGTCTTCCTGCCGTTCCCGAGCGTCGCCACCGGCGAGCCGGTCTGGGATCTG
>QNBX01000114.1 GCA_003644265.1 Planctomycetota bacterium | reverse complement strand
CCTCACCGGCGGGCAGCTGCACCACGGCGAGCCGGCCCTCGACCAGCTGCTGCACCTGCGCCCCGACCCGAGCTGCGCCCGCGGCCGCACTCCGCTGGAGGGCCTGTACCTGGCCGGCGCCGGACGACACCCGGGCGGCGACGTGAGCGGCATGTCCGGCCTGCTGGCCGCGCGCGCTGCGTTGGCCACGCAAGCCTGACGCACGCGCCCCGCGCTACACCAGGTGGCTCACCAGCTCGGTGCGACGGCCCGACTGCGCCCAGCTGCCCCGCCGCGTGGGCTCCTGCAGCGCCAGCTTGAGCGCGGACAGAAAGCGCGCGCGACGCCACTCGCAGGCGCCCAGGCTGGCCAGGTGCGGCGTGCTCATCTGGCAGTCGATGAAGTGGAAGTTCCACGCGCGGAGCCGCTCGGCCAGCTGCGCCAGGGCCACCTTGGAGCCGTCGCTGCGGCGGCTGAACATGGACTCCCCGAAGAAGGCCGCGCCCAGGGACACGCCGTAGAGCCCGCCCACCAGCTGGTCGCCCTCCCAGGTCTCCACCGAATGGGCCAGGCCCAGCTCGTGCATGCGCACGTAGGCCTCGGCGATGTCATCCGTGATCCAGGTGCCGTCCTGGCCGGGACGCGGCGTGTCGGCGCAGGCCTCCAACACCTGCTCAAAGGCGCTGTCGAAGCGCACCGTCAGGCGGCCCTGGCGCAGGCGCGCGCGCAGACTGCGGGACGCGTGCAGCTGCTGCGGCACGATCACCATGCGCGGGTCCGGGCAGAACCACATCAGCGGCATGCCCTCGTGGGGCCACGGGAACAGGCCCTGGCTGTAGGCGCTGATCAGCCGCTCGGGTGACAGGTCGCCGCCCACCGCCAGCAAGCCGTCGGGGCCGGCCAGGTCTCCAGGCGGAAAGAGCGGGCGATGATCGAGCTGGAAGACCGGCATGGCGGGCGTCGATTCTAACCTGGGGTCGGGACGGACGCGGCGCGCGACCGTGCGCGACCACGCGCGACAGCTCAAGACCAGCGACTGAGCGCCGTATTCCGTGGCACACTGGAGCGCGCCGAGCGCAAGCCGGCAGCGCGCATCGTGGACGCAGAGATCGGCCCCCATGAAGCCCTCATCCACGTCATGCGGCGCCTGGCGCGTCCCGCTGTTCGTCGCGGGCGCCGGGCTCGCCGTCGTGGGCCTCGGGGTCGCTGTGTGGGTCGCCGCGTCGCTCGGCATGGGCACGACCGGCGCTCCAGACGCCAGCTCTGCCACGCTCGCCCCCACCAGCGCGGCCCCGCCCTCGCCGCTGGCACAGCAGGCCCAGGCCCTGCTGCGGCGAGGCCAGGCGGCGCAAGCGCTGGCCCTGCTGGAGCACGACCTGCCCGCCACCTACGAGCAACTCAGCGCCGGAGCCCTGCTGGTGGAGCTCTCGCGGCACCTGGGGGCCAGCGACGCGGCGGTGCAGCGCGGCGAGCGCTTGGTGCAGCGCTGGCCCCAGCGCAGCGAAGCTCACCACGCCCTGGCCCAGGCCCTGGGCACCCACTTACGCGAGGGGGGCCTGGGCGCCGCCCTGTTCTCCCTGGGTGCCTACAAGCGCGCGCTGACCCAGGCCGTGGCCCTCGACCCCGGCAGCGTGGACGCGCGCAACAATCAGATCGGTTTCCTGATCTACGCGCCCGCCATGGTGGGCGGCGACAAGGCCCAGGCGCGGCGCCTGTGCCATGAACTCTCGCAGCTCGATCCCGCCGCGGGCAGCATGATGCTCGCCATGCTGCTCGAAGAAGAAGGCGACACGGCCGCGGCCCTGGCCCTGTGCCGAGAGGCCGCCAACGCACGCCCCGGGTACCAGGACCTGGGCGTGGTCTACGCCTCGCTGTGCGAGACGCGAGGCTACATGGACGAGGCCATTCAGGTGGCCACGCGCGTTGTCGAGGGACCGCTCACGGCGGCTCGCTTCCGCGCGCTCTACCAGCTGGCGCGCCTGGGGCTCGAGCGCCGGGTGTCCGCCCAGACCTGCCTGGACCAGCTGGACGAGGTGGCGGCCCTGGCGCCGCCGAGCGACTTCATGCCCAACCCGGCCCGGCTGCAGAGCCACCGCGGCCGCGCCCTGGAGCGCCTGGGGCGGTTCGAGCAGGCCCGCGCCGCCCACCAGCGCGCCCTGGAGCTGGACCCCGAGTTGGACGCTGCCCGCGCCGCCCTGCGCCGGTTGGACTGAGGCCCGCGCCGGAACCGCCCTCAACCCGCGCAGGCGAGCTGGCCGATGAGGCCACTCACGCTCCCGACGTGTCCTCGCATGAGCCCTCCCGACCCCACGCTCCGCCGCCGGCTGCCCGTCCACCTCGTGGTCGCCGGCGCCCTGCTCACCCTCGCCCTGACCGGTGGCATGGTCTGGATGGTGGACGACACCGAGACGGCGCACGCTGAGCTGGCGGCCGACAACGTCGAGCTGACGCGCCTCTCCGGTCAGCTCCTGTTCCTGGATGAGGTGCTGACGTCCTCAGCCCTGTTGGCCGCGTTCGACGGGGCGCCTCGACACCGGCAGCACCACCGGGACGCGGAGCCGCTGCTGACCCAGGCGCTCAGCGAGACCCTGCGGCTGACGCCGGACGACGCCACCACACGCGCCGTGCGCGAGGTCATGTTCTCCAACAAGAACCTGGTGGACCTCGAGCTGCGCGCCTTCGATCTGATCGACATCGGCCGGCCCGAGCGCGCGCAGGCGCTGCTGACCGGCGAGGCGTACGACGAGGCCAAGCGCGTCTACAGCGCGGCCCTGGCCGGCGTGCGCGACGCCACCGACATGCGCACCATGAACACGCTCACCACCCTGCACCGGGAGCTGCGCGAGTGGATCCTGTACGGGACGGCCTCGCTGGCGGTGCTGGTGTCCATGTGGATGGTGCTGATCGGCCTGGTGCACCGCGCCCTGGATCGACGCGACGCGAGCGAGGCCGCGCTGGTGGATGCCCGCGCGCTGGCGGAGCGGCAGGCCGAGGGCAAGGCGCAGTTCCTCGCCACCATGAGCCACGAGATCCGCACGCCCATGAACGGCGTGCTGGGCATGGCGCACCTGCTGGGCGAGACGCGACTCTCGGCGGATCAGCGCGAGACGCTGGGCATCATCCAGTCGTCAGGCGAGTCCCTGCTGACCCTCATCGATGACATCTTGGACGTCTCCAAGATGGAGGCCGGGCAGCTCGAGGTGGAGCAGATCCCCTTTGATCTGAGAGCGGGCATCCGCGACGTGTGCACGCTGATGGGCCTGCGCGCCCGGGACCAGGGCATCTCCCTCAGCCACCACGTGGACGAGCGCCTGCCGAGCCGGGTCGTGGGCGACCCCACGCGCATCCGCCAGGTGCTCACCAACCTGCTGAACAACGCCATCAAGTTCACCAGCGACGGCGGCGTCGAGCTGCGCTGCGTGGCCGACGCCTCGCAGGCTGGCGGCGTGGACGTCCTGCTGCAGGTGCTGGACACCGGCATCGGCATCCCGGCCGACCGCATGCACCGACTGTTCCAGGACTACAGCCAGGTGGAGAGCTCCACCACGCGCGAGTTCGGGGGCACCGGCCTGGGCCTCGCCATCTGCAAGCGCCTGACGGACCTGATGGGTGGCGAGATCACGGCGGAGAGCGAGCCCGGGAAGGGCAGCATCTTCTCGGTGATGCTGCCCCTGGGGCTGCCCGCCGACGCGGCGCCCTTGCCAAGACGCGCAGTCCCGTCGAACACGGCCGCCCTGGCCTGAGCGCGCGGCGGCGCCGCAGCAAGGCGCGCTGGCGGGGACTGCTTGGCGCGGTCAAGATGGGCGCCATGAGATCATCGACCGCCGTGCTCGTGCTCCTCCTGGCCGCGGCGTGTGGGCAGGAGGGCGCTGAACCCTCCCGCGCACAGCTGGACGACAGCCTGGCACGCGCCCGCGCGGCCGCCTGGTTCATCCCCGGCCAGCGGCAGAACCTGGACGAGGCCTGGGCCGCCATCGCGCCGCTGGTGCAGCGCGGCGACGCGCGCGCCGACGACCTGGTGCGCGCCGCGGTGATCGACTACCACAACGTGGACGGCGGCCGCGCCCGCGGCAGCCAGCTGATCACGCGCGCGCTGAGCCAAGCGCCGGACTCCTTGCCCGTGCGCTGGATGGCCGGCAACTTCGCCATGAGCGCCTTCAGCTTCGAGGACGCGGTGCAGCACTACCGCTTCCTGCTGCAGCACGACCCGGGCGACGCCGCCGCGCGGCTGCGTCTGGCCGAGGCGCTGGACTACCTGGGAGACATGCCCGGGGCCATGGCGCAGTACCAGGCCGTGCGCGCCCTGGGCATGGGCCCCAACCAGCGCTACTTCGCCCAGGCCACGTTCAAGCTGCAGGCGGCGTCCTATCGCAGCGCAAAGGACGACGCCGGCCGCCAGGGGGCCCAGGCCCTGCTGGCGGAGTGGCGCCTGCTCGACGAAGCCGGCATCAAGTCGCCGCAGGAGGCCTCGCTCTGGATCGGGCGCTACGGCGACGTGCGCCCCGACGCGCCGCGGGCGCTGAGCGCGGGCGCGCCGGCCCCGGCGCTGAGCGACGCCTTCGCGCCGCCCGCGTCCATCGGCGGCGTCGCGCGGCAGCTGCTGCTGCGTGACGTGGACGCCGACGGCCGCGTGGACGTGCTGCTGGCCACGGCGGAGGGTGTGGCGCTGACCTCCGCGGACGGCGGCGAGCGCATCCTGGTGCCGGGCGCCACGGACGCGCTGGCGGCGGCCGACCTCGACGTGGGCGACCCCGCGCTGCCGGGCTACTCCCCCAGCCTCGAGCTGCTGCTGATCGGAGACGGGGTCGCGCGCCTGGCGCGCCGCGGCGACGACGGCGACTGGCATCCGGGCGCGCCGCTCACGGACGCCAACGTGCGCTGCGGGCTGTTTGCCGACCTCGACCACGACGGCGGGCTCGACATCGTGCTGGGGACCGACACGGGCATGCTCTGGCTGCGCAACGGCGGGCGCAGCGAGGACGGCCAGCAGCTCTGGGCCGACGCCTCGCCCGACAGCTTCGCCATCGGCCCCTGCGACCTGCTGGCCATCGAGGACCTGGACGACAATCAGGCCATCGACCTGCTGGCCGTGACGGGCGACAGGCTGGTGGCGCTGGCGGGCATGTGGGGCGGCGTGTTCGAGGACCGCACCCAGGCCTGGGGCCTGGAGCAGCTGCGCGTGGACGCGGTCACGCGCGCCGGCGGCCTGGCGCTGGATGACCTCGACCTGGACGGACGCCCGGACCTGGCCCTGGTTCGCGCGGACGGGCTGAGCGTGCATCTGGGCGGAGATGACGGCTTCTCGGGGCCGTTGGCGCTGGCCTTGGACGCCGAGGCCCTGTCCGACCCGGCGCTCGCGGACCTGGACGCCGACGGCCTGTTGGACCTGGTGGCACGCGACGGCGACGGCGTCCTGCACGCCTGGCGCGGCCCGCTGCTGACGCGCGACGCGCCCCTGCCCTCCACGCGGCTGAGCGCGGGCGCAGGCGCTGACCCGGGCGCGGGCGCTGACCCGGGCGCGGGCGCGGGCGCGGGTCCGGTGGCCCTGGCCGACCTCGACGGCGACCTCGTGCTCGACATCGTGGCCAGCGACGCGGGCGGCACGTCCTGGTCTGCCGGCCGCAGCAGCGGGCGCAACCTCGCGCTGCAACTGCAAGGCGGCAAGGACAACGCCCTGGGCATCGGCGCCGTGATCGAGGTGCTGTCCGGCGCCCGCACGCGGCGCCTGTTCGCGACGGGCCAGCCGCTGTACGTCGGGTTGGGGCCCAACGCCGCCGCGGACGTGCTGCTGCTGCGCTGGCCCAACGGCGTGTACCAGGGCAGCTTCGATCTGACGGCCGGACAGACCCACGCGGTGCTGCAGGACGAGGGCCTGGGCGGCAGCTGCCCCTTCCTCTACACCTGGAACGGCGAGACGTTCACGTTCATCTCGGACGTGCTCGGCACCACGCCCCTGGGCCTGCCCATGGGCCCGGACCAGATGGTGCCCTTTGACCACGACGAGTGGGTGCTGGTGCGCGCCGATCAGCTGCTGCCGCGCGACGGCGCGCTGGAGCTGGTGCTGACCGAGGAGCTGCGCGAGGTCACCTACCTGGACCGCGTGTCGCTGCACGCCATCGACCATCCCTCCGAGGTCGAGATCCAGCCCAATGAGGCCTTCAACTTCCCGCCCTTCCTGCCGCACCATGTGCACAGCCTGCGCGACGTGCATCCGCCTGCGCGGGTGCTCAGCGGCGACGGCCAGGACCTGACCGAGCTGCTCTCCGAAGTGGACGGCCGGCACGCGCGGCCCTTCAAGCACCACGCGCCGCGCTACCGCGGCCTGACGGAGCCCTGGTCGCTGGAGATCACGCTGGCGCAGACCGACGCCGAGCGCGCCGCCCTGGCCGCCGCGCCGCGGGTGCGCCTGGCCCTCACCGGCTGGCTGCTGTGGGGCGACGCCTCGGTCAATCTGTCGGCGGCGAGCCACCCCGAGATCGCCTTCGAGCCGCCGCGGCTGTCGCTGCCCGACGGGGACGGCTGGCGCGCGGCGGGCGCTCCCATCGGTTTCGTGGCGGGCAAGACCAAGACCATGCTGGTGGACATCACCGAGCTGATCGACGGGGACGATCCGCGCCTGCGCCTCGACACGTCCCTGGCCATGCACTACGACGCCATCCGGGTGGTGCTCGACGATGACGACGCGCCCCTGCTGCAGACCGACATCGAGGCCGCCTCGGCACAGCTGGCCTTCCGCGGCTTCTCGGCCCGGCTGCTGGACCCCAGCGGCGAGCACGAGGAGCTGTTCGAGTGGGACGCCCTGACCACGCCGCGCTGGGACCAGCACCCCGGGCGCTACACGCGCTACGGCGACGTGCTGCCGTTGCTGGCAGCCATCGACGATCGCTACGTGATCTTCGGCGCGGGCGACGCGCTCAGCCTGTCGTTCCCGGCCGCGCAGCTGCCGCCCCTGCCCGCGGGCTGGACCCGCGACTGGCTGCTGTTCCTGGATGGTTGGGCCAAGGACCGCGACCCCAACACCCACGCCTGCCGCACGGTGGAGCCCCTGCCCTACCACGGCATGCACGGCTACCCGCCCGCCGGTGCGCGCGTCTTCCCCGGCACGCCGGACGAGCTGAGCTGGGACGCCGAGTGGAACACGCGCGCCGGCGCGAAGCTGGTGCCGCGCCTCGCAGCGAGGCGCTGAGGCGCAGCTCAGATGCGGTCCTGACGGAGCGGCGCGGGAGCACGCCGCCCCGGCCGGATGACGCGCCGGGCAGGCCTCAAGACCGCAGACCGAGGCCCGTCGCGGAAGAAAAAGGGGGCCGCCGGCTGGTCAGGCCGGCGGCCCCAAGGCGAGCGCAGGAGCGCGTCGGGAGGATAGGAGGAGAAGAGGCTCCACGATCGCTCGCCAGGTGCCACCAATCCCGGGGTCGGGAGGAGGAAGACCCCGGGGCCACGAGCTCGGAAGGACTCTCGCAGCCACCCCACTACGCGACGCGCCTCGCCCAGGTCCGCAGGAGAATCTCTGGGCGCGTGCCCGCGGCGCGGCGTGAGCGCCCGCAGCGCCCGCGATCCCCCACGCACGGGGCGATCGCGCCACAGTCTGCTGCTAGGATGGCGCGCGACCCCGTCCCGGAGAGCGGACCATGTCACCCGAGCCCCAAGCCACGCAGTACCTCGACGAGCTCGTGCAGGGCGACGGGAGCGCCGCCGAGCGCCTGATGCCGCTGGTCTACACCGAGCTGCAGCGCATCGCCGGGCACTACCTGCGCCGCGAGAACAAGGGGCACACGCTGCAACCCACGGCGCTGGTGCACGAGGCCTTCCTCAAGATCGTCGATCAGACCCGCGTCGACTGGAAGGGTCGGGCCCACTTCCTGGCGGTCTGCGCCCAGGCCATGCGGCGCATCCTGGTGGACCACGCGCGCACCCGCAACCGCAAGAAGCGCGGCGGCGGTCGAGCCCGCGTCACCCTGGACGAGCACCTGACGTTCTCCCTCGACCGCGAGGATGACGTGCTGGCCGTGGACGAGGCGCTCGACAAGCTCACTGAGCTCAACGAGCGCCACGCGCGCGTGGTCGAGCTGCGCTTCTTCGCCGGCCTCGACGTGGCCGAGGTGGCCGAGGTGCTGGGCGTGAGCAAGCGCACCGTCGAGGCCGACTGGACCCTGGTGAAGGCCTGGCTGCGTCGGGAGTTCTCGCCCGACGACGGCGCATGAGCACCTCGTCCTGGGAGCGTATCCAGGAGCTGTTCTCCGGCGCCCGGGAGCTGCCCGCGGGTGAGCGCGCGGCTTGGCTCCAGCAACACACCGACGGCGACGCCGAGCTGCTGCGCGAGGTGACCGACCTGCTGGCCCATGACCTGGCCGAACCGATCTTCGAGACGCCCCAGCGCCTGCCCACGGCCCTGGCGCCGATCGCGCCCCAGCCGCGCGACAGCGCCACCGTCGAGCTGCTGCTCGGGCTCAAGGCGCACCGCACCACCCTGATCGTGCTGGGCCTGAGCATCGTGGTGCTGATGGTCGTGGGCATGTCCACGCGCTCGCTCATGCAGCAGGAGATCACAGACTCCCTGCGCGAGCAGCTCAAGACGGTGCGCAACCTGGCGGCCCTGTCGCTGCAGGACTGGCTGGAGGACGAGCGCCTGGTGCTGTCACGCGCCGCCTCGGACCCCGAGCTGCCACACGTGGCGCAGGCGCTGACGGAGCTGAGCTCCTCTGTCGGCGACGACGCGCTGCGACGCGAGGCGATCCAAGGCTTCCAGGACGCCGCGCGCAGCATGCCCGACAGCGCCATCCTGCGCCTGGACCTCGCCGCCAATCGCCAGGACCACGACGGCTGGGCGCTGATCTCGCGCGAGGGCCTGCTGCTGGCCAGCGGCGAACTCATCGCCGGCGAGCAGCGACGCAACGGCCCCGGCGACCACATCCACCCCGACAACATGCCGCTCGTGAGCCGCGCGTTCCTGGGCGAGGGCCTCTTCGTGCCGCCTCGGCACAACCTCGCCGCGCAGCAGACCGGCGCCAAGCCGTACATGGCCATGCTGGAGCCGGTGCGTCGCTCCGACGGCGTGGTGGTGGCCGCGCTGGCCTTCATCCTGGATCCGGCCGGGCGCTTCACCAGCACCCTGACCGAGGCCCGCATGGGCACGTCGGGCGAGACCTACGCCTTTGATGCCGACGGACTCATGCTTTCCAACAGCCTGTTCGAGGCGCAGCTGACCGGGCTCGGCCTGCTGCCCGACGGGCTCGAATCGGCCCTGAACCTGCGCGTGGGCGACCCCGAGGGCAACCTGCTCACGGGCTTTCAACCCGACGCCCTGCCCCGGGATTTCAAGCTCACCGCCGCCGTTCGCCGCGCCCGCGATGAGCGCGCGCCCGGGCTCGACTTCGAGGGTTACCGCGACTACCGCGGCGTCACGGTGGTCGGCGCCTGGACCTGGCTGGACGAGCTGGGCTTCGGCCTCGTCACGGAGATCGACCGCGACGAGGCCCACGCGCCGCTGGTGCACCTGACCCAGGCCTTCGTGATCCTGCTGGGGCTGGTGGCCCTGGGCGTGGCCGGCGTGCTCATCGCGGTGGGCAAGGCGGCCCACCTGGCCTCGGCCATTGATCGCGTGCTGCGCCTGGGCCAGTACCAGCTCGTGGAGGTGCTGGGGCAAGGCGGCATGGGCACGGTGTACCGGGCAGAGCACGCGCTGCTGCAGCGCTCGGTGGCCATCAAGGTCGTGCGCCGGACTCGGGGCGACAACGAGAACGCCCTGCGCATCGAGCGCGAGGTCACCATGGCCTCGCGGCTCACGCACGCCAACACCATCGAGGTCTACGACTGCGGGCATGAGGCCAACGGCGATCTGTACTACGTGATGGAGTATCTGGACGGGCTGACCGTGCACGAGCTGGTCAGCGGCGCCGGGCCCCTGCCCGCCGCGCGCGTGGTGCACCTGCTGCGCCAAGCCGTGTCCTCGCTGCGCGAGGCGCACCGCATGGGGCTGGTGCACCGGGACATCAAGCCCGCCAACCTGATGGTCTGCGAGCGCGGCGGCATCCCCGACGTGGTCAAGGTGCTCGACTTCGGCCTGGTCAAGGACATCAGCGCGGACGCCATTGACGAAGGCGTCACCAGGCACCTCTCCGGCACGCCGCTCTACATGGCGCCCGAGCGCCTGCGCAACCAGCCCGTGGACGGGCGCGCCGACCTGTTCGCCCTGGGCGCCACGGGCTTCGTCATGCTCACGGGGCGCCAGGCCCACGCGGGCACGACGCCGGCCGAGATGGCCGCGGCGGTGCTGCACGACGAGCCCAGCTCACCCGGGCGATACGCGCCCCACCCCGTGCCCAAGGAGCTTGACGAGCTGATCGTCGCGCTGCTGGCGCCGGACCGCGAGGATCGCCCCGCCGACGCCGACGCCGTGCTCAAGCTGCTCGATCAGGTCTCCGGCCCGACCTGGACCGAGGACGACGCGCACGCCTTCTGGGAGGCGCAGGGCGCGCGCCTGCGTCAGGCGGCCAGCACACGCCGGCTGGCGATCCAGGCCGAACTCTGAGCCGCCCCTGCTCGTCTGAGCGTTCGACCCGCTGCGGCCCTGCGAGCAGCGCGAAGCTGTGATCAGTCGGCGCGACGCGCGACGAGCGGCTCGCCGCCCGCCAGCTCCACATCGCTCACCACCACCATGACCGCGCGCGCGGAGAGCAGCGTCAGCTCGACCAGATCGCGCTCCCACTCCTGATCGACCCGGCCGGACACGCGCACCACGCCGGCGCGCACGCTCAGGTCGAGGTCTTGCCAGACGTGATGCAAATCGACGGACTTGCGCATGCGGTAGGTCAGCAGGGCCAGCAGGCCGGCGTCGGTCTCGACCGACACGTCGCGCTGGGTGAGCGAATGGCTCACGCTGCGCACGCCGCGCACGGAGCGGGTGGCGTTGAGCACGAAGCGCCGCGCCTCGGAGCCGTTGACCTCACCCGTCAGCTGCACCACGCCGCCGCGCACCTGCACGGAGAGACCGTGACCGCCCAGCAACGAGTCCGTCGCGAACGAGAAGGGCGCCGCGGGATCGACCGGCAGCGGTTCGACGCGGGCGCCGTCCAGCGTCGAGCGCACGCCGTGGGCGCCGGGGACGGCCGTCGCCAGCTCCAGGGCCGTGCGGGCCGCGTCGGCGTCTCGCACGGCGCCGCGCAGCTCGATCACGCCGTCGGAGGCCGAGACCGTCAGGCCTCTCACGCGCGTGCCCAGCGCCCGGGTGATGGCGGAGCTGGCGTCGCGGGCCAGGTCGAGATCGCTGCGCCCCTTGGCGCGCGCTGAGACGCGCTCGGCCGTCAGCAGTCGGCCGTTCACCGAGCCGGTGATGGCCTGGCGTACCTTGCGAGCCAGCCTGGCGTCGTCGGGTGAGGCCGCGGCGGTGGGTGCCGCGGCGAACAGCGCCAGCAGCAGCAAGAATGAGGTGGCGGGGCGCATCATGATGGACTCCTGTCGGTGGTGAGTGGCCTCTCCGTCGGGGCATGTGCCGCCCCGGGCCTCCCGCGTGCGCGCTGCCCGTTGCCGCACGGACCACCAGGAGGTCCGCCGCGAGCCAGGGCCATCGCGTGGCTTCAGGCTAGCTCCGGATCGCCGATCGCGCACATGGCCCGAGCGGGGCTGCCCGAGCGCCACGCTCCCCGGGCCGCCCCGAGGTCGCCCCCGGCTCCCGGCCGGAGCCCTGGACGCCTCGCGCAATCGTCGGGCATGATCGACCGCTTCCACGCCAGCAACCCGGCGCCTGAGACCCGGCCTTGAGCGCCGTCCTCGACACCCTCATCCCGATCTGGGCCGTGATCGCCCTGGGCTGGTTCCTGGCGGGGCGCCCTGGCTTCAGCCCCGAACCCCTGGCGCGGCTGGCCATCAGCGTGTCGGCGCCGGCGCTGATTTTCACGCTGTTCCTGGCCACCGACCTCTCCAACGACCAGCTGCCCCTGCTGGCCCTGGGCGCGGGGCTGGTGGTGCTGCTGACCCTCGCGGCGGGGCGCGCCGCCCTGCCGCTGATGCTCACGCCCCACCGCGGCCTGCTGCTGCCGGTGGCCTTCTGGAACGCGGGCAACATGGGC
This sequence comes from Planctomycetota bacterium, assembly GCA_003644265.1. The sequence continues at coordinate 2,676 of QNBX01000114.1, read as the reverse complement.
CTGTCGGTGGTGCGCCTGCACCTGGGCGAGCAGGCCCTGCCCCTGGCCGCGGTGGTGTTCGTGACCGTGGCCTCGTTGCAGGCCGTCCTGGGCACGGCCATCGCCAAGGGCTCAGGCGGCGTCCGCGCGGCGCTGAGCATGCCCCTGGTGCACGCCAGCCTGGCGGGCCTGACCTGCACCCTCAGCGGCTGGACGCCCCCGGCCATGCTGACGGAACCGGTGGCCATGGTGGGCGAACTGGCCATCCCGCTCATGCTGCTCACGCTGGGCATGAGCCTGCGCCGGCTGCGCATCAGCCACCTGCGCGACGCGGCCCTGATCGTGGGCCTGCGCAGCGGCCTCGGCCTGGCGGCGGCCCTGCTGGTGGTCTCCGTGCTGAACCTGCAAGGCGTGCCGCGGCAGGTGCTGCTGATCGAGGCCTGCCTGCCCCCCGCCGTGATCAACGTGCTCTTCGCGCGGCGCTTCAACGCGGCGCCCGAGGCCGTGGCCTCCGCCATCGTGCTGGGCACGGCGGCCTCGCTGCTGATCCTGCCGCTCGTGCTCTGGGCATTCGCGTGACGACCTCCAGCACACAGCAACGTCGCCAGCAGCAGACGCCGAGCCGCCGGGGACGCCCCATGACCCCGCGGCCACACGCCACGCTCGCGACGCACGTCTCGCTGCTCCCGGGACGCGAGCACGCCGGTTAGGGCGTGAGCCCGGCCACGCCGTTGCTCGCGGCGAAGCCCTTGGGGCCGCCGGCGTCGGGGACCCAGACCTGCATGTACAGCGCCGCGCGTGAGGGGATGCCCGCGGGCCAGGTGAAGGGCACGCTCAGCGCGCCGGCGCCGTCCGTGGGCAGGCCGATGAACACGTCCGGAAACGGAATCAGGAGGCCGCCCTTGAACGGCGCCGCCAGCAACGTGCCCGAGAGCACGAAGAAGGCGCCGGTGTCGGGCGCGGCGTTGGTCAGCTCCAGCTGCCCGTCGCTGTTGGCTTCCAGGCTCCCGCTGGGGGTGAGCTGCGGCGCGCCCGCGCTGCCCGCCAGGCTCGCGCCCAGGTCGAGCCAGGTGGCGTGCATGCTGAGCGAGCCCTTCACGCGGATCGACGTGATGGTCACGTCCACCAGGCCGAACAGGCCCGTGTCCACGGACACGCTGCCCAGCGTGACGTTGGTGGCGCTGAAGCTGCCGAAGCCCCCGGCGTCGAGGCCGATGTGCACGTCGGCGGCGACCGACGGCGGCTCGGGCGGCGCGGGCGTCACCAGCGTGGCCGACAGCAGCGTGATGGGCGCGGGACCCACCGACGCGCCCCCGCCCTGGCTCTGCTCGGGCGGGATCTGATCCGTGACGTCGAGCGTGCCAGTCAGAAACGAGAAGGCCCAGGTGACCTCCACCAGATCGAGCTGGTAGACCGAGTTGAACTCCGTGGCGCCGGGATCGACCGACGTGGGCGAGGTCCAGACCACGTCGTCGCCCGAGGTGGTCACGTCGAAGCCCCAGGTGACCTTGCCCGCGGCCTGGTACTGGGCGGTCGCAGTGGGAGCCAACGCGAGGGCCGGGGCCAGGCACAGCAACAGGGCGCGGGCTGTGGAGCGGATCGACATAGGGAGATCTCTCTGGGTGGCGGGCCGGCGCAGCGCTGGGGGCAGGAGGGATCGGCGCCTGGAGCCCGTAACCCGGAGTGTAACCCCGACAACGCCCCGTGGTCGGGTAGGCGGTTGGGCGCTCAGACGCTTGCGCCGAAGAGCCCCGGGGGCGCCCGGCCCTCGCCTGGGCTCACCACTTCACGCCCACGACGACCGCCGGCATCGATGTGTTCCTCGACCAGGGACCGGCGCTGCTGGCCGAGTGCGGCTTCGACCAACCCCACGCGCTGGCCGCCAACTTCCTGCCGCCCAGCGAGTGACGCGCCCTCGCCGCTCAGCCCTCCAGCAACCGCGCCAGAACTTCCAGGTCGGGAACGCGCACATCGCACTGCTCGGCGAAGCGACCGTCGCCGGCGCCATCGACCCAGACCGTGGCGGTGCCCGCCGCACGACCGGCCTGCAGATCGAACAGGTAGTCCCCCACCATCACGGCGTCACTGGCGGGCAGCGCGAACGCATCCAGCAACATGCGCAGACCCGCGGGGTCGGGCTTGGGTGGGGCCTCATCGCGGCCCAGCACGTGGGCGGCATCAAAGAACTGCCCCAGCCCGCAGGCGTCCAGGGTCAGGCAGGCGTGCTCGTGCGTGTTGCGCGTCAGCACACCGAGGCGCGCACCCCGCTCCCGCAGGCGCTCGAGCAACGCGGCCGCGCCCGCGGCCGGGCGGCCCTGCAGCGCCAGCCGACGCTCCAGACGCTCCAGACGGTCGAGGCGCGCGCGGCGCGGCGCCGCCTGCGACTCCGGGAGCTGCGCCAGGGCCTCCAGGATGGGCCGTCCCGGGGGTAGCTCCAGCTCGGCGCGGATGGCGTCGAAGTCGTGCACGGCCACGGTCAGCGTGCCGTCCAGGTCGAAGATCCAGGCGCGTCTCCGGGTCAGGTCCATGGCGGCGGACCCTACCAGCCGGCGGCCCTCGGCTCCCAGGCCCGCGCGGGGCAGCGCGGCCCGTGTGCAGGTCGGCCTGGGCGCTGCCCCGCCCCGGCCCGCGGCGCAGACTCCCCAGACTCCCCAGACTCCCCAAGTCCCCAGGCGTCCCCAGGCGTTCCCCAGGCGT
>QNBX01000113.1 GCA_003644265.1 Planctomycetota bacterium | reverse complement strand
CCACCACGCTGAGCGTCACCGCCGTCACGCTGCCCTTGGTCAAGCGGATCAGCTGCTTGGGCCCGATCACGGCGATGGCCGAGTCGTCGCTGGCCTGGAGCACGCCGATGCCCAAGGACTCGACGCCGCTGATGACGTGCCCGCCGGAGCTGCTCTGGCGGAAGAACAGATTGGATACCGGAGCGCCCAGGGCGTCGAGGTCAGCGGGCGAGAGCGGCGAGTCGAGCGGCGCCGCGACCACGCGGTAGACGCCGGGGTCGAGGCCCGAGAGGGTGAAGCTGCCGTCGGCGGCCGTGAGCGTCGAGCTGGCCACGCGCCCGTCGGATGCGCGGCACCAGACGTGGGCGCCCCCCATGGGCACGCCGTGCAGCTCGAGCGAGCCTGTGATCTGGCCGCGCAGGCCGGACGGGTAGCGCACCTCGGCCGCCGCCCGGTCGTCGTTGGACAGCATGCGCATGCTGAAGGCGCGCGGGCTCGTGAAGGGAGCCATGCTCGCGCCGCCCAGGGCGCTGTGTGCAAAGCCCGCCGCGTGGCCAGCCTCGTGGGTGGCCGCGGCGCGCACATCGAAGCTGCCGGCGCTGAGATCCGTGGACCAGCTGAACTCTGCGCCGTTGAACAGCACGTCCGCGTCCAACAGGGCGCCGCTGCCCGTGTCGAACTCGAACACCGTCACCGCCACCAAACCCACACCCAGGGGAAACAGGCCCGAGCTGCCGTCCTCGTCGAACAGGACCAGCCGGATGTCGTCCGCCTCCCAGTCCGTGCGGGCGGTCTGGACCGGATCGGTTTCGCGGGTCCAGGCCAGGGAGCTGTGCTGCACCTCGCTCCAGGCCGAAAAGCCCTGGCCGATGGCGACGGCGTCGCTGCCATCGGCGATGTCGTCTGAGCCGGCGTCCCCGATCACGTAATCCAGGGGCAGCTCGGCCAGATCCCAGGCCAGCGGAGCACCGAGGTCCGTCTGGTTGCCGGTCCAGGGCAGGCCGGGTCCGGCCAGCAGGCCCAGCAATCCAGCTACGACCAGACCGGCCCTCATGCCGGGCCTCAGACCACGACACGGCCCGGGCGTTCGCCCGAGCACCCGGGCGAGCCAGCGAGAGACGAGCGCGCCCGGGGTTCTCAGTGGTCGGAGTCCAGCAAGCGTTCGACCTCGCCGACGAGGGTCTGGTAGGCCAACTCCTGGCGCGCGGGCGTGTGCACCAGCGCGCCGCTGGTCGCGTCCACCAGTTCCAGGCCGGTGAGGTCGCGCAGCAGGCGGCGAGCGCCCGTGGCAGCGTCATAGCTCATGCGGTAGACGCCCTGGCCCAGCCCCACCGGCATGCGCCAGGCGCGCGCGCTGGGGGCCGTCAGGAACAGGAAGCTCTCGTCACCGGGTACAAACGTGGGCATGCCCGGGATGACCAGGCGGCGCCCGGCCAGCTCGCCCCCGGGAAACGTGAGCGTCAGGGTCTGGCCGTCCTCGGCGCCCTTGCGTCCACGATCCACATAGAAGCTGACATCTGTGACGATCAGCCCGCGAGCGTCCTTGCGAGACGTCACGCTGAGGCAGCGACCCTCGATCACCAGTTCGGCCCGTTGCACCAGGTCCGGCAGGGTCATACGCACGACCTGAGTGGCCCCCAGGGAGGGAACCAGCAGGCACAGCGCCAGGATGACGGTGGTCACGGATCTCATGTGCAGCTCCTCTTCGGTGAGCGCCTGGAGCATCTGAAGTGATTCCCCGGGCGACCTCTGGGGGCACCCGGGCCGGGCCAACAGCGCCTGGCCATGCCGAGCTCCGGCCCCCGGCTGTAGCGCCCGGAGACGGCAGCAGGCACACTATCTGACATGGCCCGGGATCTCGCCCGGGCCCCAGACAATCTGAGACCGAATGACCGAAGAGAACCCCGCGGGGCGCTCGTCGGGTAAGCGACGCCGTCGGCGTCGTCGCCCGGCTGGAGCCCGACCCCAAGCGAACGGCGACGCCTCCTCCCAGGACGGCGAGCCCTCCCCCACCGATGAGGGCCGCGCGACGGCCCCCGGATCCCAAGGCGACACGCCCGCCCCCAGCGCTGCCGAACCGGCCGAAGCAGCCACCGACGAGGCCGCTGCCAAGCCCCGCCGCGGAGGCGGGGGCAAGCGCTCCGAGCCGGAACCCGACGCCAACGCCATCCCCGTCGAGGACTGCGCCTTTGCGGAGTACGAGCTGAGGGACGACCTGGTCAAGGGTCTGGCGGCCAGCGGCTACCACACGCCCTCGCCGATCCAGGCCAAGAGCCTGCCCCACGCCCTTGAAGGGCGCGACGTGGTGGGTCAGGCCCGCACCGGCACCGGCAAGACCGCCGCGTTCCTGGTGCCCGCGCTGCAGATGCTGAGCGACAAGTCCGGCCCGCGCGTGCTGGTCGTGGTGCCCACCCGCGAGCTGGCCATGCAAGTGGCCGGCGAGGCCGAGCGCCTGTCGCGCCATATGGGCGGCGTGCGCTCGCTGGCCGTCTACGGCGGCGACCCCATGAAGCGGCAGCTCGACGAGCTGGACCGAGACCCCAAGGTCATCGCGGCCACCCCCGGGCGCCTGCTCGACCACCTCTCGCGCGGCACCATGAAGCTGCACGAGCTCGACATGCTGGTGCTCGACGAGGCCGACCGCATGTTCGACCTGGGCTTCCGGGAGGACATCGCCAAGATCATGACCCGCGCGCCCAAGCGCCGGCAGACCATGCTCTACAGCGCCACACTCACCGAAGAAGTGCTGAATCTGGCCGGTCGTTACATGAACGATCCGGTCAAGGTCTTCCTGGCGCCCGACAAGATGACCGTGGACGAGGTCGACCAGTCGGCCTTCCGCGTCGACCCGCAGTACAAGACGCGCCTGCTGGTCGAGGTGCTCAAGCGCGAGAGGCCCGAGCTCTCGATCATCTTCACGCGCACCAAGATCGGAGCCGACAAGCTGGCCATGCGCCTGCAAAAGAAGGGCCTCAAGGCCCAGGAGCTGCACAGCGGCCTGCACCAGAAGAAGCGCGAGCGCATCCTGGCGGACTTCAAGGAGCGCGTGTTCCCCTACCTGATCGCCACCGACGTGGCGGCGCGCGGCATCGACATCCCCGACGTGTCCCACGTCATCAACTACGACATCCCTGAGAACCCCGAGGACTACGTGCATCGGATTGGGCGCACGGCGCGCATGGGGAAGACGGGACGGGCGGTGACGTTTGTGACGGCCGATGACGGGTTCTTTCTGACGTCCATCGAGAAGTTGATCAACAAGGTGGTGCCGCCGGAGTCGTATGACGGCTTTGTGTGTCGGGATGCGCCGCTTGTTGTGGAGAAGAAGGACCCTCCGAAGGCGGCGAGTTACCAGAAGACGCTGATGGGGCATATCCGGAAACGGCCGCGGCGGTGACGCGCGGGGGGGGCTTCGGCGCTTCCGCGCGGACGTGGAGCTGATCACTTCGCTCTGGCACGGCATTCGTGACGCGCTGCAGAAGTGCGACGTCGAACAGAACCGTGGTTCGCTGCGTGATCAGCTCCACGTCCGCGCGGAAGCTCCAGTCGTGACGCGGGGGGGCTTGGGGCTTGGCGGGCTGGGGTCAGTCGTTGCGCGGGGGGGGTTGGGGCTTGGCGTTCCTGGGTCAGTCGTTGCGCTTGGGGGCTTGGGGCTCGGCAAGTCTGTTTCAGTCGTGACGACGTGGGGTTTGCGCTGTGGCTGAGGGGTTGGTCATTAGCGTGGGGTCGCGGTCGGTGCGGGTGCAGGTGCGGGAGTTGGGGGAGCTGCGGGCGACGTTGCGGGGCAACCTCTGGGCGGCCGAGCGCAAGGAGACGCGGCCGGTGGCGGTGGGCGATCGGGTGGCGGTCACGGTGGCGGGTGAGAGCGCGGTGATCGAGTCGGTGCATGAGCGGCGCAACGCGTTTGTGCGGCCTCAGCCCTTCGGGCGCTTCAGCGGCAAGGGGCGCGCGGGGCGCTATGGCAAGGCCCCGCCGGTGCAGGTCATCGCGGCCAACCTGGATCGCATCCTGGTGGTGGCGGCGCTGACCGATCCGCCCTTCCGGCCGGGGCTGGTGGATCGCTTCTGCGTGGCGGCGGCGGCCCAGGGCATCGACGCGTCGGTGGTGCTCAACAAGGTGGATCTGCCGGGCGACCGGGCCGTGATCGAGCCCTGGCGTGAGGCCGGCTACAACGTCTTTGTGGCCAGCGCCACCACCGGCGAGGGCCTGGACGAGCTGCGCGCCGAGCTGTCGGGCGGCATCTCCATGCTGGTGGGCCACTCGGGGGTGGGCAAGACGTCCCTGCTCAACGCCGTCGACCTCAAGCTGCAGCTGCGCGTGGGCGAGGTGGCCGTGCACCACGGCCGCGGCCGGCACACCACCACTCGCGTGACCCTGCTGCCCCTGAGCTGCGGCGGCATGGTGGTCGACACCCCCGGCATCCGCGAGCTGGCCCTGGCCGAGGTCTCCCCCACCGAGCTGGCCCGGCTCTTTCCCGGCTTCGGCGAGCTGCCCCACGCCTGCCACTTCAACAACTGCCGCCACCTGCGCGAGCCCCGCTGCGCCATCCTGCACGCGCTCGAGCAGGGCGACCTGGCCCCCGAGCGCTACGACATCTACCTACGCATCCTGACCGACCTGGAAGAGAGCGAGGGGTGAGCGGCGACACGCGCCTGCCCGTCACGGTGCTGACCGGCTTCCTGGGCGCCGGCAAGACCACGCTGCTCAACCGCATCTTGACGTCGCCCCACGGCCGCAAGCTCGCCGTGATCGTCAACGAGTTCGGCGAGGTCGGCATCGACGGCGAGCTCGTGGTCGGCAGCGACGAAGAGGTGGTCGAGCTGGCCAACGGCTGTCTGTGCTGCACCTTCCGCGGCGACCTGATCGACACGCTGCGGGGCTTGCTGGCCAAGCGCGTCGCCCGGGGCATCGAGCGCATCGTCGTGGAGACGACGGGGCTGGCCGACCCCGTGCCCGTGGCGCAGAGCCTGTTCGTGGCGCCGGACCTGCGCGAGCGGCTGGCGCTGGACGCCGTGGTGACGATCGTGGACGCGCGACACGTGGGGCAGCACCTGGGGGGCGAGGGGGAGACTGCGCAGGCGGCCAGACCGGATGTCACGAGTGCAACCGCCAACGAGGGCGGCGGCGCTTCGACCGGCGCAAGCAGCGCGACCGCTGCGACCGGGACGCCCTCGCAACCCCGCGGACCCGAGGCCGCGGCGCAGGTGGCCTTCGCCGACGTGCTGGTGCTCAACAAGATCGACCTGGTGACGCCGAGCGAGGCCGACGCCGTGGAAGCCCGGCTGCGCGCGCTGAATCCCGGCGCGCCGCTGCATCGCGCGCGCCAGGCGGACGTGCCGCTGGACGTGCTGCTGGACGTGGGCGCGTTCGATCTCACGCGCGCGGAGGCCGCTCACCCCGGCTTTGCCGCGGGCGAGGCCGCCAGCAGCACAACGCACGAGCAGGGCGTCACGTCCGTCGGCATCGACGAGGCGGCGGAGCTCGACCCCGAGTCGGCCACCATGTGGCTGCGCTTCCTCGCCGCGCGCAGGGGCCAGGACCTCTACCGCATGAAGGGCGTGCTGGCCCTGGCTGGGAACCACCGGCGGCTGGTGTTCCACGGCGTGCACACGTTGTTCGAGTCGCGCGCGGACCGGGCCTGGGGCGAGGGCGAGCAGCGCCGGTGCAGGCTGGTGTTCATCGGACGGGGGCTGGACCGGGGGGAGCTGCGACGGGGGTTTGAGGCCTGTCGGGTGGGGTGACGGCGACGCTGGCCACGCTCCCGGGCAGGCCCGCGTCCACGTTTGTGAGCAGGCGGTCGGCCGCGAACGCCTGGCGACGGTCGACACCAGCGGAGGCGCCCCCGGGGCGGTCATCCTTGCGGCCCTCTACATCAGGGTCGCGGGGCTGAACTGTCTCAGGCACGTTGGCACAGAGGGGCCAACCTGCGCGCCCAAGCAGCCGACGCGAAGCGGTCCCCGACGGGCCACCCCGCGGACTCACGGCCTGCGGGGCGCGGGCTGCGACTTGCCGCTCTTGCCCTCCGACGTTGCCAACTCGCCGAGCACGACCCGCAGCAGACTGGGAAGCCGGGAGGGCATGGGGCACAGCATCTTCAGGTGGACGAAGAACTCGGGCGAGGTGATGTAGTAGGCGCCGAAGATGCGCACGCGCATCTGGGTCAACGTCACGGCTCCGGGGCGCATGGTCGGAATGTAGAACGTGTCGGTCCCGTTGAGCTCGTAGAAGATCCACTCGCCGTCGTCGTCGACGGGCGCAAACGTCACCAGCGAACCGTCGTCATAGAGATACGTGAACTGCGGCTGGAACTTCACGATGACGTCGGTATCCGACGAGATCCTGAGCGCCACCTCGTACAGGTTCTGCCATCCCGCCTGGTCGGAGAGATCCGGCGAGATGAAGTCGAAGCGCCAGAGGCTGGCCGAGTCTCCCGACGTGTACAAAGGGCCGGTCAGCACCGTCAGGCCTTCGTCCGTACGCGCAAAGACGGGCGCGTAACCGCCGGGCGGAACGGGGTCGCCGTCGCCCACGTCGAAGATGTCGCCAAAGGTCCATCCTGCCGTCCCGGACTCCTCGTCGGACCATTGCTCGCAGGCTGCGGACGGGCCCACGAAGAACTGCAGCTTGTCGGTGTAAGTGGTGATCACCGGCGGCGGCAGATGGGCCGCGGGCGCGGGCTTGAAGTCCGCCATCACGCAGGCCTCGTAGGGCCCGTAGTTGAGCTTGTAGAGGCCGCGCTCGTAGATCAGGCTCTCGGTCTCGTGCATGGCCAGCGTCGGGCCGAAGACGATCTCCTGCTGGCGCGTAGAGCGCACGTGCACCGCCACGCTGTCATCGACCATACCGCCGCCCGGAGGCGCACGCAGCTCCGCCACGACCTTGACGGCCGAGCCGTGCGTGGCCTGCTCCACGGAGATCTCCTCGATCGAAGGCCCCAAGGCGAGGGGATTGCCTCGATTCGGATTGTCGACCACGCACTCCGTCGTCGAGCAACCGAGGCTGCCGAACGCGACGACACACACCATTAGCCAGAGCGACCTCATTTCAGACTCCTCAGAGCAGGACAACACACGTCAGTGATCACAGCGACGACACAGGCGCGAGGCGCGCAGGACCCCGACAAGCCGGTCAGCCCGCGCTCGGGTCTCGCGTCAAACGAGGCGACAACGACCCTGGCACCGGGGGCCCCGGAACAAGCGGCGTCAGAAGGGCTTCGAGTCCGTGCCGTCGCCACGCGGCAACGCATCGATCTTGGACGGCATGGTCACGGCGAAGTAGATGCCGACCAGGGTGGCGATCCCAAGCAGAGCCACGGGTAGGAACTCAGGCATCACGTCTCCTCCATCATCAGGGGCTGGGTGGCGAGGCCTCAGGCCTCAGTAGTCCTTGTGAAAAACGGCGTAGTTCCCGTCGAGGTGGCGCAGGAAGCCCACCACGTCGGCGCGGATGCGGTCGAAGCCGGGCCCGCCGGAATCCTGGCTGCTCGCGATCTGCTTCGCGATCTCGTGCCCGGTGAGCTTTCCGCTGCAGAAGCCATAGATCTGCGACCCGATCCGATTGAGCTTCAAGTGCTTCGGCGTGCTGTCGATCACGACGCAGTCCTGCTCCAGGCTGATGGGGTGTGAGAGCCGGGTGGGAAAGCGCTCCAGCAGCTCGTCGTCGGCGAACTCCGAGGCCGCCGGGAGGCCCTTGGCGCCGCCCACCAGGTTGAAGTACTCCATCATGCGCGGGAAGCGGCCGAACTTGTTGAAGTAGGCCGTGGCCACATCGAAGTCGCTGCTGAGCCGGGCGTGGGCCGCGAGCACATGCCGTGGCAGCTTGGGGATCAGCTCGATGATCGCGTCGTCCAGCTCCATCGAGAAGCGCCTGCGGAAGTTGTTGATCTGCTCGCGCGAGAGGTCCTGCGTCTCGGCGACGCAGTAGTTGAAGTTGGAGGACGTGACCAAGTCGGGGTCCAGCAGGCGCACCCCGTACAGCTCGGGGGACGAGCGGATCTCCGTCCCGGGCAGCGGCGTCAGGAACGAGACGTTGCACTCGAACATGCCGGGCGCCACCTCCAGCACCATGCGCTTGGCGAAGTCGAGCGTCTTCTGCATGCTGGCGAGCGTCTCGCTCGGACCGCCCAGAATGAAGCCGCAGTAGAGCGACGGCAGCCCCGCCGCGTGAAAGCGCGAGATGACGCTCTCGACCACGTCGGGCTTGACGTTGAGCCGCTTGTAGGCCTTCAAGACGCTGACGTCCGCCGACTCCACGCCGATCTGAACCCGCGCCACGCCGGCTGAGATGAGCGCATCGACCAGCTCGGGATGTTTGTTCACCACGTCGGCGCGCACTTCACAGAACAGCAGCAGGTCTTCCCAGGGCGTGAAGCGCTCCTTGATCAGTCGGCAGACCTCCAGCGTGTGCGCCACGTCGGATGTAAACGTGTCGTCGTTGATGGCGATGAAGGGGCGCCCGTAGCGTTCAACCAGATACTCGATCTCGGTCAGGATGTTCTCGGGCGAGCGGTGGCGATAGACGTTGCCCATGCGGCCTTCGAAGCAGAACGTGCACTTGAACGGGCAGCCGCGACCGCTGATGAGGTTGACCGCGTAGCGCACGCCCTCAGGCAAGAAGTCATGGTCCGGAATCAGGATGTCGTCCAGCTCGTCGATCGGAGCGCGAGCCTCGGTGAAGACCAGCCCCTCTTCCGTGCGGTAGCAGATGCCGGGAATCTGCGCGAGGGTGCCTTGCCCCCGCAGCAGGCAGTCGGCCACCTCACGGGCCGTGTACTCGCCCTCGCCGATGACGAGCACATCGGCGGCGGAGTTCTGCATGATCTCCTCGGCCTGGCCCTGGGACGCGGGGCCGCCGAAGATGATCTTGATCTCCGGCGAGAGCTCCTCCTTGATGGCGCGGCTCATGCGACCCGCAGAGAGCAGATTGTCGGTGTCGATCGAGAAGCCGACCATGCGCGGCTGGGATTCCTCGATCGCGCGCAGCACTTCGTCGCGTCGGGTGATGCGATGGGCGCAGTCCAGGTAGCTCGCCGTGTAGCCGTGGGCCTTCAGGCTCGTGAGCACGTAGAGCATGCCGAGGTGCGGCACACCGTCCGCGTAGTACGACTCGTACGGCGGGAGGTTGACCAGCAGGACGTCTGCGTTCATGGCGACGGACCCTCGAGCGAGCGTGGTGCTAGAGCTGCTTGCCCTTGGCATCAGGCGCGAGCGTGACGGCCTTGAGGCGTGCGCTGGCCCCGGTCTGCTTCATGACGTTGACGTACTTCCGCAACGACCGGCTGGTCTGCGTCAGCGCGACCACCCAGGTGCCCACAGCCACCGCCGAGGTGACCACCAGGGCGACGGACGCCTGGCCGGCGAACGCCGCGGAAGAGGTCTGCTCGACGACGACGAAGGCTGGCGGTTCGTAGATGCTCATGAACAGTCTCCGGTTGGACTCTGACGACACAGCGAAGCGAAGGGGCTGGGCGCGAGCGCACGGGGCGGCACGTCCTGCTCACGCTGCCCCGCGAGCGCCACAAGGGCGCACAGAACAGGCGGGCTTCGACGGCAACACACCATGGGCGGTCTCCCTCCCCAAACTCGGGCTGCGCTTTCCATGGTGTGGGTCGCTGTTGCGTCTTCCTGTCGCAGCCAACCGCATGATGCGCCGATTCCTCCCAGCGGACAAGCGCTGCTTGGCGCGAACACGGGCTGAATCGCGGATCCGGGCGTGAGATCACGGCTGAAGAAGCCCGTGGTGAGCGCGCTGATCAGCCCGCGCTCAAGCTGCCCCAGATCCGATAGACCAACGCCCCCACCAGGACGATCGCAAGCAGGACGGTTGGAAACGCCACCCATGGTCGCCGCTCGACCAAGTCCAGCACGGTGATGAACGCGAGCCCAGCAATCGAAGCGCAGGCCGCCGGCCCGAGCGTCGCCCTCGCTTGAGCGATCCGCTCCCGCGGTACACTCCCGAGTCGCGTATCGGGCTTCGTTGGGGGTGCGCGGGGCGCTGACGTCTCCTGAGCCTGGGCTTGCCCCCGGTACCAGGCTGCGTGTCGCCCCGCGATCCACGAACGGGGGGTGATCGCCATGGACTCAACCAACGCTCCACTGGCAGCTCGCATGACAGCGTCTCTCCCCATCACGCCGCGACGGATGCCGCCTTGGTCCTATTGCCGGATCCTGCTGCTGCCGATCGCCGTCCTCGCCGCGGTCTTCGGCCAACCCTGGCTGGACCCGTGGACGCTGCTCGCCGACCCCGTGCAGTGGATCCAGAACGAGCTGCCCCCGGACTCGCCGGGTCCGCCGTTCTACATCGGCGTGGTCTCGATGCTGGGCGGACTGATCTGGTGGACGGGCGCCGTGGCCTGCGGCTTTGCCGGGCTGCTCCTGCGCGCCACGGGCGAGCGGCGCCTGGGCGCGTTCCTGCTGAGCGCGGCGGCCTTCACCAGCCTGCTGGCGCTGGACGACCTGCTGCTCATCCACGACGGGTACATGGCCCACTTCCACGTGCCCGAGGCCGTCACCATGGGCGCGTACGGCCTGTGGTTCCTCGCACACGGAGTCCACTTCCGGCGCGAGATCCTGGCCACGGAGCACGGCCTGCTCGCCCTGGCCCTGGTCCTGCTCGCCGCCAGCGCTGGCATCGACCTCCTGGCCCCCGGCACCACAGCCTGGGGCTACGGCGAGGAGTCGTTCAAGTTCCTGGGCTTGAGCAGCTGGTGTGCCTACCACTGCCGCATCGCCTGGATGCTCACGCGGCCCAGCCCCTGAGCGCGATGCCGCCGGCTGCGCCCAGGTGCGGGCGGGCCGGCGCCGGTTGGTGTTCAGCGGGCGGAGGTTGGACCGGGGGAAGCTGCGCGGGGGCCTTGAGGCTTGCCGGGTGGGGTGAGAGGTCGTCATGGCTTCTCAGTTTGCGGGCCAACGACCGCCTCGGTGAGACGTCGCCGCGATTATCCTGCTTCCAACCTCCCAGCCTCCCCCCAAGGAGCCCCCGTGCCGGCCGTCAACAAGATCGACCACGTCTGCATCGCCGTCCGCGACCTCGAGGACGCCAAGACCACCTGGGCGCCGCTGCTCGGCAAGCAGGAGCCGGACGACTGCTACGTCGACGAGCCCGAGCAGATCAAGGTGGCGCGCTACTACGTCGGCGAGGTCGGCTTCGAGCTGATGGAGTCGACCTCCCCCGACGGCGACGTGGCCAAGTTCATCGCGCGCAACGGCGAGGGCGTCATGCTGCTGTCGTTCAACGTGGACGACACGCGCGCGACGATCGACGAGCTCGGCGGCAAGGGCTACCCCTTCATCGGCGGCGCGCGACCCTTCCGCGGCGGTGAGTTCGCCTTCGTCCACCCGAAGGCCACCAACGGCGTGCTGCTCGAGTACATCGACGACGGCACCAGGTCCGCCAGCGGCAAGGGGAGCTGACGAGGCGCTGCGCCCGCCGGCCCCGCGAGGCGCCGACGGGCAGGACGCAGCGCGCGCAAGCCGGGCCGCCGCCCCGCCGCCCTCCCCCTCAGATGCGCACGCCCAGCTTGTAGCCCTCGTGCACGGCGTTGTGCAGCGCGCGCGGCAGGACCGAGTCGCCGATCGAGTACAGCTCGTCGGCGGAGAACTCGAGCTCGTGGATGAGGCGGTCGTTGCTGCTGCGCTTGGCCGAGAAGATGACCACGTCGGCGGGCAGCTCCTGCTCGCCCTCGGCGGACTCGATGCGGACCCCGCTCTCGGTGATGGCGGTGAGGCGCGTCTCCAGGCGCGGCGTCAGCTTCAGCTCCTCCAGCCAGGTCATGTGGCGCCACTTGAAGGTGGGGATGACGTCGGCGTAGAGGCGCGTGCCGGCCTCGAGGATCTCGACCTCGTGACCCTGGCTGGCCAGGAACTCGGCCGCCACCAGGCCGGCGCGCTGGCCGCCCACCACCACCACGCGCTTGCCCACCTCGCGGTCGACGGACAGGGCCTGCTGCACGTCCAGGATCTCGGGGCCGTTGGCCGGGCGCTCGATGCGCGGCACCAGGTAGCTGGCTCCCGTGGCCACCACACAGACGTCGGCGCCCGTGGCCTCGACGGACTTGCGGTCGGCCGGCGTGTTGAGGCTCACCTCGACGCCGTGCACATCGAGCGACGCGCGGTAGTAGTCCACCACCTCCTCGAAGATGTGCCCGCCGCCGATCTCGCGACGCGCGGAGCGTAGCTGGCCGCCGAGGGCATCACTGGCCTCGAACAGCATGACCTGGTGCCCGCGCTGCGCGGCGGCCAGCGCGCACTCCATGCCCGCCGGTCCGCCGCCGATGACCAGCACGCGCTTGGCGCGCACGGCGGGGCGGATCGTGTACTCGGGCTCCACCTCGTGACCCAGGCGCGGGTTCATGGCGCAGATGTAGGGCAGGTTGCGGAACATGCGCGACAGGCACAGCAGCCCGCCGACGCAGGGGCGGATAAGGTGCACCTTGCGCTCGCGCACCTTGTTGAGCAGCTGGGGGTCGGCCAGCATGGGCCGGCACACCTCCCAGAAGTCGATCTTGCCGGCTGCCAGGGCGTTCTCCGCCAGCACCGGCGAGCCGAAGCGCGGCCCGAAGGCGATGGGCACGTCCACCACGGCCTTGGCGCGCTCGGCCAGCTTGAGCCAGTGCTCGGTGGGCACGTCGCGGCCGAGGGCGCCCTTGCGCGACTCGTGCCAGCCGACCACCAGCGAGATCATGTCGACGCCGGCCTGCTCGGCGATCTGCATCACCTCCAGGCACTCGGCGTCGCTGTTGCCGCCCAGGTCGGCCAGCAGCTCCGAGCCATTGAGGCGCACGATCAGCGGCACGCCCTGCCCGATGGTGGCCCGGATCTCCTCGATCAGCTCGACCATGAAGCGGCAGCGATTCTCGAGCGAGCCGCCGTACTCGTCGCTGCGCTCGTTGGTGAAGCTCGAGATGAAGTTCGACAGCAGGTAGCCCATGAAGCTGGTGATCTCGACGCCGTCGAAGCCGGCCTCCATGGAGCGCCGCGCGGCCTCGGCGTGGTCGCGCTGGCAGGCCTTGATGGCCTCCACCGACATCTCGCGCGGCGGCCGGAAGTGACGCAGCGTCTGGGGCTTCTTGGACGGCTGCACGCAGTAGCCCAGGTCGATGCCGCCGTAGCGCCCGCCGTGCAGGATCTGCTGGATGGCGATGGCGCCGCCCTCGTGGATCATGTCGGCGATGGCCGCGTACTGCGGGATGTAGCGGTCGTCCGCCAGGCTGAGCATGCGCTGGTACGCCTTGCCCTCGCCCTTGGCGTCCGGGTACGCGCCCTGGTTCGTGATGATGCCCGCGCCGGTGCCCGAGATGACCTTCATGCGCGCCAGCTCGCGCTCGGAGATGCTGCCGTCCTCGTGGTTGAAGTTGGACACGCTGCAGGCCGCGTACTTGACCCGGTTGGGCGAGCGCAGGGCGGCCAGGGGCGCGGGCGAGAGGAGCGTCGAGAAGTCGTGCGTCTCGGTCATCGTCAGGTGACTTCCGGGAGTGGGTGGGTGGCGGTGTCAGGGGTCGCAGGCTGCTCGGCCCGCCGTCGGTCGCGCTCGGCGAGGGCGGCGAGCACCTTCTCGGGCGTGATCGGCAGGTCGCGGATGCGCACGCCGATGGCGTCGTACACGGCGTTGCCGATGGCTGGCGCGGTGGGAATCAGCCCCGCCTCCCCCACGCCCTTGGCGCCGAAGGGGCCGGTGCTCTCGTGCGCCTCCACGAAGTTCAGCTCGATGGGGAAGTCCATCTCGTACGCCGTGGCGATCTTGTAGTCGGCGAAGTGCGAGTTGACGATGCGCCCCTCCTCAGAGCGCAGCTCCTCGAACAGCGCGTAGCCGATGCCCTGGGCCAGCGCGCCGTAGGTCTGCCCCGCGAGCGTCTGCTGGTTGAGCACCTGGCCCACGTCGTGCGACGCGACCATCTTCAGCAGCGTCACCTCGCCGGTCTCCTCGTCCACCTCGACCTCGGCGCCCTGGGTGCCGTACGCGTAGGAGGCGGACATGTTGCCGCGGCCCTTCTCCCAATCGGGCAGGTCGCTGGGCGGATCGTAGAAGGCCTCCACCGTGAGCATCTCGCCGCGCTCGCGGAAGTGGATCGCGCGCAGGAAGCGCTCGAAGTTGAGCCGCGCCCAGGGCTCGTCGGGCGCGCCCTCCAGCGTGATCCAGCCGTCCACCAGGTCGAAGCGGTCCTTGCTCGCCGCCGCGCGCACGTCGAAGGCGGGCGGCGTCGCGTCCGGATGACGCTTCTTGTGCTTCTTCAGCGCGCGCTCGACCTCGTCGGGGAAGACCTCCTCGGCCAGGCTGAAGATGCGCTCGCGCAGCTTGGCCACGGCCATGTTGGCGGCGTTGCAGGCGGTGAAGGCGCCGCGGCTGGCGTGGGTGCCCACGTCCCACGGGCAGGTGGCCGTGTCGGTCTGCACGATGAAGATCTTGTCGGGCTTGACGCCCAGGCTCTCGGCCACGGTCAGCGTGAGCGCCGAGTGCAGCCCCTGCCCCATCTCCACGCCGCCGCTGGCCACGTAGACGTTGCCGAAGTCGTCCAGCCGCAGGATGATCCCGCTGGCGTCCGAGCGGTAGATGCGCCCCGACCCGCCCACGTGGATCAGCGACGCCATGCCGACGCCGCGGCGCTTGCCGCGCCCCGCGCCGCGCTTCTCCCGCCAGCTCAGGCCGTCGGCGGTCTTCGTCAGGCACTCGTCCAGGCCGCAGGAGCCCACCTTGGCCTCCATGGGCGTGACCTCGCCGGGCTGGTTGCAGTTGATCCGGCGCATGTCGAACGCGTCGATGCCCGCGGCCTGCGCCAGCTCGTCGAGGTTGCTCTCGATGGGCCAGGTGATCTCGGGCGTGCCGTAGCCGCGCATGGCCTGGCAGTAGGTGTTGTTCGTGTACACGATGCGCGTG
>QNBX01000112.1 GCA_003644265.1 Planctomycetota bacterium | reverse complement strand
GTGAATAGGTCAGGCTAGGAACGTCGCAGAACAACCAGGATGCGGACAGTCTGTACGATCGCCACGGCGGTCTGGCTGATGGCAATGACAAGCAAGGCCGCAAAGGAAGACTGGACAGCCAAGCACACGCTGACCGCCAAGTACCACTGCGCCTCCTCGAAGAGGAAAAACCTCAGGTTTCGAGAGACAAAGTCCGGCTTCGACAGGACCGACCACGGGCCGATCCTCAGCTCTGATGACGCAAGCAACTTGAGGTACGGCAGATAGCCGACCAGCAGAACAGAGGAAAGGCCCAGGACGACCGAGGTGAGAGACGGGTCGCGATGAAAGGCGTCGATGGTCAGCGCCAAGAGGATCGCCGGAAACTTGACGTAGTCGCTCCACTTGTCAGCAAAGGCGCCGAACCGTGAGGTGACCTTGCGGTAGCGGGCAAGTTGCCCGTCCATGCAATCCAGCACGTAGGAGATCTGGATGGCCGCTGCCGCCGTGATGAGGTTTGCCGCTTCGCCCATTGTGATCAAGAAGCACGCAACCAGCGCCGTCGCAAGTGAAGCGAGCGTCAAGCGGTTGGGGCTGATCAACCGCCAGTCCGCGACGAGGAGCAGAACGCCGAAGGCCATGGGAGTCGCAAACACACGGGACCACCACTCCTCCCGTGGCCTGGACGTCTCGCGCAGGCGTCGATGTCGTTGCTGAAACGTCATGCCACGAACTCGACTACTTCTCCATGGGCTTCCAGAGATCTGCCTGCTGGTTCAGGTGGATCTGACGTCCTCTCTGCCAACTGCGAGCGAAGCCGAAGTAGACCTGGCTCGAAGCGAACAGCCACAGCATGGGTACGAGCTGACCGGTGAGCAGCGCAGCCGACAGCAGGAAGACAAAGACAGTTTCGTTGAACAACAGGAATTTGCGTTGCTCCCTCAGAAGCCAGACGAGGTTCACCTTCCAGCCGGATCCGAGCCCCGCCCTTTGGCTCTCGCCGGCTCTGGCGGAAACGGCCCGCTCAGACGATTTCTCAAGATAGTCGCGATCGTGTCGGACCTGGATGAAGATCGTGACGTACTTGACGTAGACTCGCAGCGAGTAGAAGGACACGCCGACGAAAGCCAAGAAGACGGGCGTAACGCTCTGCGTCTGCAGGTAGGCAGCGTAAGCCAGCGCAGAGAACCATACGAACACCTGAAACTGGTCCGTGACCTTGTCGAAGTAGTCGCCGAAGCGCGAGGACGCGCCGCGGTACTTCGCCATCTGACCGTCCATGCAATCGAGTACGTGACTGAGTTGGATCAGACCGGCAGCACACAGGAAATTCGTGGAACCGCCGACGACGATCAACACCGAGGCAGTGATGGCAGTGACCAGCGAGAAAAGCGTGATCAGGTTGGGGGAGAGCCAACGCCATTCGACGACGACCCAGTTGATCAGGATCGCTGCCGGGGACGTGACGAATGACGACCACCACTCATCATCGGGGTTCTTGGTTGCCCATAGTCGCTCGAGTTTGCTGCTACCGGCCATGGGCTATTCCGAGTCAGGGCGAGGAATGCGCGGAGCCCGTGACGATGCCTCTTTCTCTGCTGTCCAGCGCAGTTGCAGGCCGGCCATCAAACCAGTCGACAAGGCGTGCATAGTCGCGAGCGTGGTCTACCTCTGTCCATAATGCGCCTCTCACATCGGCGCACTTGATGTCAACGTCCGGGTCTTCGTCCAGGAACGAATACAGGGCCGATTCCCACCAATCCGAGAAACAGCCCAACTCGATCATGGACTCGAGCCTCTGCCGGAACACCTCGATGAAGCTGCGGTCCAAGCGAACGATGCCGACATACTCGCAGCTGGTGTCTTGATCGCTGATGTGCTTGCCGGCCTCGACGATGCGATCGCCTCTCGTTCTGAAGCGGAAGTCAGCCGTCTCGATCCGCCGACAATCGGAGAGCATGGCGACGGGCTGATCTTGGACGAGAGCGATGTCCAAGACCTCCGGCTCGAAGCAGAGATCGGCGTTCATCAGCAGCGTGTCTTCGGTGAGTCGCTCCCGAGCCAACCACAAGGACGCAATGCTGTTTGTCACGCTGTAGAAGGCATTGTGAAGAGAGCGAACGCCCACGGGGAGCTCTCTTTCAATATACCCGGCGTTGTAGCCCGTGATGACACAGATGTCGTCGATCCCACGGTGTTGCAGCTGGCCGATCATGCGCCCTAGCAAGGTCTGCTCTCCCGCTCGAATCAGACACTTCGGCTTCCCTCCCGAGATGCCCCGAAGCCGTGAGCCGATTCCTGCCGCCATGATGATCGCACGCACTAGGAAACTCCTCCAGTCGCCGCCTTCTCAGGACGAGACAGTCTTGCCGTGATGTCCGCCAGGGCTCTGATCAGTGATGTTGAATCCTCAGGGCTGTGTTCGCCCATGTGGCTCACGCGGAAGACCCGGTGCTTCAGAGCGCCGCTGTTCGGAGCGACCTCGATTCCGAAGTCGGTTCGTAGAGCCTGCACGACTTCATATGCGTCGAAGTCTCCACAGGTCACTGCTGTGATGGCGTTCGATGGCCGCGTGGGAAGCGTATCGATGGGCAGGGCCCTCAGCGCTTCGCGAAAGTCGTGGGCCTTCTCCTGATGCTGCCCGATCAGGCGCTCAAGGGTCATGTCCGTGATGTCGAGGAGTCGCTGGTGCAACTGCAGGAACAGGCCGGTCGCCGGGGTGAACGGAACTTGCCCTCGTTTCTGGTCGTTCAAGTACTCCCGAACATTGAAGTAAAGGGTACGGGGCTGCACATTCTCCAAGCGATCGAGAGCTCGGTCACCCATCGCGACGAATGCGAGGCCGGGAGGCAGCGCCAGCCCCTTCTGGGAACTCAGCACCGCAACATCGATATTCCATTCGTCCATCAGGAAGTGGTCAGCGCACACCGTGCTGATGGCATCGACGACGAACAGGATTCCGAGCCGGCGGGTCAGTCGACCGATGGCCTCGAGGTCGAACAACTCACCGGTGGACGTTTCGTGGGCGGTTGCAAATAGGATGCTGACGTTGTTCGAGAGAGCCGTGGCCAGGCTGTCCAGGTCCAGGTCTTCGCCTGCTTCGAGCCGAAGAGACTCATGGGAGAGGCCGTGCACCGTGCAGAGATCACACCAACGCTGGCCAAAGGTCCCGGCGTTCAGGACGAGCGCATTGTCGTCGTCTTCCAGGAAATTCAGCACCACCGTTTCCATGGCGGCCGTTCCCGAGCCCGTCAGGAGCATGACGGGCCCAGCTGTTTGGAAAATGTACCCGAGTCCCTCGAGAATCGAGTAGGTCAGTTGCGAGAACTCGCGCGTGCGGCTGTACGGAGGCTGCTGATTGCCTAAGGCGAGCAAGTGCCTGGGTATGGGCACGGGACCAGGCGTGAACAACGTGGCGTGTGCTTCGGATGGATCGGAGTCTTGAATGGTCAGTCCTTCGGTCCGGGGTGCAAGAGAGCCGGCTCTCCGCCCCGGAAGCGCCCCGCAAAGTGCAATAGGGGAGCCGACAAGTCCAACCTAATATCCCTCCGTGCCAACGCGCCTGAGACAGTCAGCGCCACGAGTTCAAGGTGCCCGTGGGAGTGCACACCTTCTCATGGCCCTGAGCTAGGGGTCCGCGCCCGCGGGGACGATCAGGCCCAGGTCGAGGCCGCGCGCCAGCAGGGCGCCGGCCGCCGAGCGGTGCTGCTCGCCTAGCAGGGCCAGGGCCGCGTCGGTGCCGTCGGCGGCCGCGGTCTGCAACACACGCGCGGCGTCGGCGCCGATCTCCACCAGCCGGTGCTCCGCGCCCAGGAAGGCCACGGCGCCTGGTCGACGGGGCAGCGGCGCGGCGGAGGCGTCCACGGGGCTGGAGCTGGCGGCCACCCCGCCCAGCGGCGTCGGGTCGGACCAGGCGCGCTCGATGCGGTCGAGGGCCTCGCCGTAGGGGAACGGCAGCGGGGTGAGCGAGGCGTCCGCGGCCAGATCGACCTGGGCCGGCAACTCCGCGCTGGAGAGCACCCGTGCCGGCCGCTCGCCGCGCAGCGCCGGGGAGTGCTCCACGCGGAACACGTCGCGACCGAATCGACACAGGTACAGGAAGATGTGGCTCTTGTAGCGGTAGTACGTGAAGTTGTCGCCGCGCAGGGCGGGCAGCGCGTCGGACGCCGCGCCCAGGATGGACACGAACGCCGCGCGCACCTCGTCGCGGGTCATGCCGCTCTGGCTCTCGTGCTCCAGGTAGCGCGCCAGGTCCTGCGCGGGGCGTTGGCCCGGCGGCAGCTCGCGCGGGTCGTCGACGACCCGCGCGATGCCGAAGCGCGCCGGCTCGCGATACATGGGCGAGACCATGTCGAGGTTGAACATCTGCAGGCTGATCTCGCCGATGTGGTCGGCGTTGCGCACGATGAACGCCCGCGTCAGGTCGGCTTCCGCGCGCGTCTCCGTGGGCAGGCCCACCATGGTGTAGAGCGTGGCGCTGATGCCGGCCTCGTGCGCGTGGCGCACGACGCGCTCGGCCTCCGACAGGTCGGTGCCCTTCTCCACCAGATCGAGCAGGCGCTGGCTGCCCGCCTCGAACCCGAACATGAGCTTGCGGCAGCCGGCCTCGTACAGCGCCGCCAGGCTTTCGGGGTGGAAGATGCGCTCCTCCATGCGCGCGTCGCACCACCAGCGTACGTCCAGGCCGGCGGCCTGGAACGCCGGCGGGATGCGCTTGGCCATGAGCGGCGGCAGGTCGTCCATGATGAAGTAGAAGTAGCGCGTGTCGTGGCGCCGCTGCAGCGTGGTCAGGTCCTCGACCAGCTTGTCGACGCTGCGCTCACGGAAGGTCGGGCCGATGGCGGTGTAGAGCGTGCAGAAGCCGCACTTCTCGTAGTAGCAGCCGCGCGCCGGCGCGATGGGGAGCACGAGTTCGCCCGAGAAGTACTGGGCCAGGGGCAGGTCCGAGAAGTCGGGGGTGGGCAGCTCGTCGATGGGCAGGGGCGCGAGTTCGCCGTTGGTGACGGCCTGCCCGTCGGGCCCGCGATAGGCCAGGTTGCTCACGCCCGAGAGGTCGGGCGGGGAGAGCGCATGACCCCGCGACCGGGAGCCGGCCTGGGCTGCCGCCTGGGACGCAGGAGCTGCGTCGGCGTTGGCGTTGGCGTTGGCGTTGGCGTTGGCGTTGGCGTTGGCGTTGGCGTTGGCGTCGCGCTCTGCGCGTGACACCCCGCCCGCCGCGGCCACGGCCCGGCACAGCTCCAGCAGCGGGCGCTCGCCCTCGTACACGATGATGGAGTCGCAGCGCTCGAACAGCGGCGCCGCGTGGGCCAGGCGCTGACCGACGTAGGCCAGCATGCCGCCACCGAGCGTGATATGGATGCCGGGCCAGCGCCGCTTGACCTCCGACGCCAGGCTCAACGCGGGCAGCATCTGGCTGCCGTAGGTGACGCTGATGCCCAGCACGTCGGGCAGCTGCCGCTCAATGCGGGGCAGCGCGTGCTCCAGGTAGAACTCCCGGAACATGTTCTCGCTGGGCGAGTCGACCCCGGCGAACAGATCCTCGGTGGAGTCGATCGACGTGCTCTGGGTGTAGTTGTGCGCGCTCAGCAGCGATGGATGGCACTCCGTCGAGGCCAGCTTGAGCCCGGCCTCGAAGGTGCGCATGGCCCACAGGTAGCGCGCCCGGTCATAGAACTGCGTCGAATCGCGGATGGCGTCCTTGGCCTCGTCCACGTGGGCGGCCACATACGGCCCTGTGGCGAGGGCGTCGGCCAGCAGGCGATAGCGCGCGATGTCTTGCCCTTGCAGCGACCCGGCCGCCAGCAGGCCCGAGGCGGCGGCGCGCTCGCGGATGCGCTCCAGGGACAGGCGCAGCCGCTCGCCGCTCACCAGGTGATCATAGGCCTCCAGGTTGAGGTCCCAGACCGTGCAGTCGCTGTAGCCGTGCTGCGCCAGCCAGGCCTTGAGCGACGGCAGCGCCAGGTAGGGCTGGGTCGGGTGGCCCTGCGGTGGAAACACCAACAGGACGCGCAGGTCGTCGGGGGACAGAGCGCTCGGCATGGGTGCTGCTAGTCTGGTCTATTCATGAAGGTCGTCGCGAGAGCGTGGCTGTCCACGGAGGCCCAGCCGCGCTCGCAGCAGGTGTTCATGAATAGACCAGGCTAGCCGTCGGCTTCGATCTCCG
The DNA here is from genome assembly GCA_003644265.1 of Planctomycetota bacterium. Next base: position 8,790 of record QNBX01000112.1, on the reverse strand, counting down.
CGGCCAGGGCCTCGAAGGCGGCGTCGGCGTTGTCCTGGTCGATGGCCTCGGCGGCCGCGGCGTCGGCCGCGTCCTGGCTGGGGATGTCGGCGGCGTCGATCTCGGCCAGCGCGGTCTCGGCGTCCTGCTCCGAGTCGTCGACCGCACGCTCGGCAGCGGCGTCAGCCAGGGCTTCGAGCGCGGGGGCGCTGGCCTCGTGGGCGACACCCGGCACGGGTGAGGCTGGGCTCGAGCCCACCTGGCCGCCGCCATCACAGGCCGCCGGCAGCAGGCCCAGCACCACGATCAGAACAGACGGGGTCCAACGGGCGAGGCGCATGGTCGGTCTCCAGGGGGCGCTGCCGTCGAGGCGAGACGCGAGGCGATGATCCACGGCTGGAGCGGTCGAGCCAACTCCCGATTCAGCGCTTGAGCGTGCCATCGCGCCCGCCGCCGTCACGGGCCGGCTGCTTTTTGTTCTTCTTGACGCGCATGCCGCTGCGGCTGGCGCGGGATCTGCTGGGCTTGTCGGCCTTGCGACCCTGCTTGGGGGCTCCGCGCTTGGACCCAGCGCGCTTGGCGCCGGCTCCCGTCCGGGAGCGGGTGGGCTCGGCGGCCTGCTTGTTGCGCTTGACCTCGCGCTTGGCCTCGCCGGCGGCGGCTGGCTGGCCCCCCTTGCGCGCGCGCATGGCGCGGGCACGGTCCGGGTTGCGGAGGGCCCACTCAGTCAGGGCCCCCTGGCTGTCGGCAGTGGAGCGGGCACGCCGCTCGCGGCCCTGCTTCAGCCGGCCCTCGACGCCCGCAAAGTCACGACCTCCGAGTTGCTCCCGCAGGGCCAGCGTGCGGCGGGCATGCCGGGTGGTTTCGCTGGACTCGAGCGCGTCAATCTGCTTCAGCCGCTCGCTCTGACCGCTCTCGGAGGCCAGCTGCCGCAGGCGCTTGATGCGGCCCATGCGGTCGCGATGGGTGGTCTCGCCCTCGGCGGCGGTGCGGGCGGCGGCTGCGCGAGCGCCCCTGCGCTCGGTCGCGCCGCGCTGACTGCTGGCGGCGCTGCGTTGGCCGGCTGCGGCACCGGGTTGGCTGGCCGCGGCACCGGGCCTGGCCTGGGCGGCGCGGGTGGCGCTGGCCTCAGGGCTGGCGGGCTCGCGCTGCTCCGAGCGCTGGGCGCTGGTGGCGGCGCCGAGGGCCAGCACGGCGGCGGCGAGGGTCAGGCTGCGGGTGAGGGAGCGCATGATCGGTCCTCCGGAGCGTTGATCGTGGTGGGATCGTGGTGTGTCTGAGCCGCATTCAACCGGAGATCGACGTCTCTGATGCGGTCGTTACGCGCCAAGAACCCAGAATACGCTCCCCATGGCGCGAATGGTTGTATCCATGGCGGCAGCGGGGCGGGTTCGGGCACCGACCTCGCTGTAGGGCCTATGCTGGGCTGCCCGAGTTGCCCCTCAGGAAGATCCCATGCTGACCAAGGACGACCTGCTCCAGTCGCTGCTGGCGGAGTGCGATATCGCCGTGCATCTGTTCGGCAAGCTGCCGGCCGGGGCCATGGACTACCGGCCGTCGGAGAATCAACGCACGACGCGCGAGCTGCTGCAGTACCTCGGCTTCTGCGGCATTGGCGCCCTGTCCGCCATGACGGACGGCAACTGGGACGGGTACCAGGCCTGGGCCGAGCGCCTCGGCAAGCGCTCCGTGGATGACTTCGTGTCCACCATGGAGGAGCAGAAGGCCGCTCTCACCGAGGCCTTCGCGCAGCTGACCGAGGACGACATGCTGCGCGACGCGACCCTGCCTGTGGGCACCGTGGTGTCCCTTGAGCGCGCGCTCATGGAGACGGCGCTCAAGTGGCTGGTGGGCTATCGCATGCAGCTCTTCCTCTACGCCAAGGCCGCGGGCAACGACGAGATCTGGACGCCCGACTGCTGGGTCGGCGTGAGCATGCCGCGCGACGCCGCGCCCGCCGAGTGAGGCAGCGCCCGCAGGTGGCGCTGGCGCCTGCAGGTGGAGCTGGCGCCTGCGGCTGCAGCTGCCGCCCGCAGGTTGAGCTGGCGCCCTGGGCTGGAGCTGGCAAGCCAGACCGGGACGTCGTGCGCTGTCCCGGCCTGGCGCGTCCGGCTGCTACGGCTGCATGAACGTCACGGCGATGGCGTTGGTTGCGTCCACGGCCGGCGGTCCGCCGAACGGGACGAACACGATCTGCGCGTAGGCCTCCGCGCCGATGGGCAGCGACCCGGGCACCGGCGCGGGTAGCGCCACGCAGCTCCCGGCCAGGGGCCCCAGGTTGGAGATGCTGCCAGGCGGCGTGGGGTCGACCCACAGCTTGGTGCCGGCGCCTCCCACCGACGGACACAGATAGCCTGGGCCGGGCACGTTGTAGTTGAGGATCAGCCAGGCGTTGGCGCCGGTCGGTGCGCCGTAGACCTCGAGGCCGAAGGTCGGACCGGGCGTGCTGGCCTGCCCGTAGCTGTCCAAGCGCGCGAAGATGCGCGGGTTGCCGTAGCCGAAGCTGTGCTGGGTCAGCGCCAGCCCGTTCAGGAAGGCGGGGGTGGGGAAGCACGCGTTGGGCGCGCCAAAGGTGGGCGCGGCGGGCGCGCCGGTGATGTCGACTCGCCCCATGGAGAGGCCGTCGGTGAGCCACAGCGCGGGCAGGGCCGGGGGCGTGGGCGGGGCGGGCGTCGTGCCGCCGTCGTAGGCGATGCCGGTCAGCCCGGGCGTGAGACCGCAGGCCGCCAGGGCGCTGAAGCTCGACAGCACGGTGCAGGGCGTGGGCAGGATGTTGTGCACCATGCCGAAGGCGTCACACACCCAGAGCGTGCCCGTGGTGGGGTCCCAGCTGATGTCGGTCATGCGGCCCCCGCCGGGGATCAAGGGGACGCAAGGGCCGAAGACCAGCGTGTAGGCGCAGCTCCCGGGCGGCCCGGGCGCGATGGCCGCGATGTTCATGCCGTCCGTGAGCCACAGCAGCGGCGTGCCGGAGGGGGCAACCACTCCGCCGCTGTTGTCGAAGCCCATGCCCGAGAGCGGGCCCATGAAGGAGGGCGCCAAGAAGGCGTTCAGCGGCGCGCAGGCCAGCGGCGTGGCGCAAGGCGCGTCCAGCGTGTACTGCTCGATGATGAAGCCATCGGTCAGATAGAAGCTGTCCGTGATGGGGTCGTCGGCGATGTCACCCAGGAACGTGCCGGGCTGTGCGAAGGACGGGCCTGGGGTGCCGCAGAAGGGCAGGTTGTAGGCGCAGTTGGCCAGCAGCGGCGTGGGCTGAGGGCAGGGGTTGGCCTGAGCGGGCGTGAACTCCCAGGCCGACATGCTGCTGCCGTCGCTGCCGAGCAGGGTCTGCCCGAGCGAGGGGGACGTCAGGCCGGACAGCCCCAGCAGGGCCAGAGCGAGCGGCCGGAATGCGATGCGCATGAGGAACGACTCCTGATAAGAGCGCGGACCGCCCGCCGGCTCAGTGCCGGCACCCCGTTCCGCGCGGTAGCCGCTGCAGTATGGAGGCTGCCGGCAACTCGCGGAATCACCAACTACCCCGGAAACGAGAGTCCGTTTACGCCCCGCCCTCGCGGTGAGCTGTGCGTTCGGCGCCAGGCGCCGCGCGTGTGCCGCCGGCGTCAGCGCCTGGTCGTGTGCGTGAGTTGCTCCAGCAGCCTGCGCGCTTGCTCTCGCGTGCTTGGCGAGAGCTCGGGGCGGCGCCCGGCCAGGTCGCTGTCGCTGGAGCACTCGAACACGTCGGCCAGCAGCGCGCTGAGGCCGTGGGCCCGCACGGCGTCGCCACGCCGCACGAACAGGACCGCGCGCGGGCGGGGCGGCGAGGCGTCCGGCGGCCAGGCGTTCGCGTCCATGCTGCGTACCAGCGGCACGGGGTCGCGCGGCAGGCGCAGCAGCTGCGTGCGCTCGGTCTCGAACAGGGCGCGCTCGTAGCTCACCAGCGCGTTCACCTGCTCGTCGTCGTGAGCGCGCGCCCAGGCCGCGGCCAGGCGTACGCCCGCCGCGCGGTCCAGAACGCGCGGCTCGACGAAGGGCTCGCCGTGTTGCCTGCGCTCGTCGGCCAGCAGCGGCGCCATGCACGCAGCCTGCGCGTCCGAGGCGCGCGGCTGGACGTGCTGACTCGGAGAGCTGCTCGCGTCTGGCCGCGTCTGCAGGCTGGGCGCTGTCGCTTGGCGCCAGGCTGGCACCAGGAAGCTCAGCAGCGTGCTCAGCAGGGTCTCGCCGCGCGCATGGGCCAGGGCGCGCAGGCTGCGCGGCAGCACCTCCAGCAGCAGGTGCGCGTTGCGCGTGAGCAGGTGCAGGGCCTCGGGCTCGGCCCAGGGCTGTGCAAACACGCGGAAGGCCACAAACAGCTCGGGGTCGTCGGCGATCATCTGCGCCTGCTCGGGCGGCACCTGGCCGGGTGTCAGGTCGTGCCCTCGCACCAGATCGGCGTGCACGCCGGGCCGCAGCACGAGGGACTCGCCCAGGGCGCCGGCCTGCCCGTTGCCCGGCAGCACATTGAACCAGTGCAGCGACAGGGAGACGCCGTCGATCACCGCCAGCTGCGCCATGAGCGTGAGGTTGGCCTCGACGTCCGCCGCGCTCTCGCCGGGCACGCCGGCCATGACGCCCACGATGGACGCCATGCCCACGCGCGAGGCCATGGCCAGGCGGCCGCGCACGTCCAGCGTGGCCGCGCGGCCGCCCTTGTTCACCAGCTCGAGCACGCGCGGGCTGTCGCTCTCCACGCCGTAGAGGATGCGCCGGCAGTCGGCGTGCGCCAGGGCGGTCAGCAGCTGCTCGTCCACCAGGTCGAGGCGCGTGCGGCACTCCCACGCGAGCGTGTTGCCGCGCGCGCGCTTCTCGGCGCAGATGGCCAGGACATTGGTGCGGTCCGCGGTGAACAGGTCGTGGGTGACGTAGGCGCAGTCGATGCCCTCCAACGCGGCCAGGCGATCGAACTCGTCGGCGGCGCGGGCGGGTGAGAGCTGGCGCGCCTGCCGTCCCCAGAAGATGGGCGTGGTGCAGAAGCTGCAGACGAAGGTGCAGCCGCGCCCGAGATCGATGGGGAAGAGCGCCTCGCCGCCGCCCGCGGCCGCGGCGTAGGCGGCGGGGCTCTCGGCCAGGTCCCAGGCGGGGGAGTCCACGCGGTTCAGGTCGGCGAGCGGCGGACGCGCTGGGGTGCGGAGGGGTTCGCAGCCTCGACGCAGCACCAGGCCCGGCACGCTGGCCGGGTCGCCGCCGCGTTGCAGCACGTCGAGCCAGTCGCTGAAGCTCTCGTCGGCCTCGCCCACGGCCACGGCGTCCACGGCGGGATGCCGCGCCAGCACCAGATGTTCGATCTGCTCGGGGCCCTGGCCGCCCAGGATCAGCGGCACGTCCGGCGCCCGCCGCCGCACGCAGGCCGCCAGGTGCAGCGCCGCCGGCAGCGAGCTCACCATCGACGTGATGCCGACGGCCTGGGGCCGCGCCTGCAGCACGCGCTCGGCGCAGCGTGGCATCAGCTCGGGGTCGGTGGCGCAGAGTTCGCCGCGACGCAGCAGCAGGGCCAGGTCGAGGAACAGGGGCTCGTGCCCGCGCCGTCGCGCCGTGGCGGCCAGGTGCAGCGGCCCCAGCGGCGGCATGGAGTAGCCGAAGGTGTCGCGATGGGGCGGCTGAACGAGCAGGACGCGCACGGCAGCCTTAGCGGATGTAGCCCAGGGCGCGCAGCTGTTGCAGCACGGCGTCGCCCACGTCGGATGCCCCGGCCTCCACGGCGCGCGCGCGCAGCTCGGCCTCCACGTCGGCGAGTCGCGCCTGCCACTTGCTGAGCTCGGCGTCGCGGGCAGGCGCGCTCGCGTTCGAGGCGGGGCCAGCTGCGGCTGCTGTTGCGTCGGCTGCGGCGTCGGTTGCGGCTGCGTCACCGGCTGCGTCACCGGCTGCGGCGTCGTGCGGCTCGCCAGGCCGCGCGCTGCCTGCCAGCAGCTCCCGCAGCTCCTGGGGGTCGCTGGCCAGCTCGAACAGCTCCCAGTCCGACGCGGGGAAGCGCACCTGCCCCTCGTCGCCGCGGATGAGCTTGTGCGCTCCGATGCGCAGGGACGTGCGCCGGGCGTTGAGCGTGCGCACGTGACCCACCAACAACGGAGGCGGCAGCCGCGCGGACTCGCCGCGCAGCAGGGGCGAGAGGTCGCGGCCGTCCACGGCGCCGTCGGGCAGGGGCGGCAGGCCCAGCAGGCTCAGCAGCGTGGGCAGCAGGTCGGTGAGCGACACGGGCTGCTCGAGCCGTCGCCCGCCCGGCACGTCCGGCGCGCTCAGCAGCAGCGGCACGTGCAGCATCTCCTGGTACAGCGTGGTGGAGTGGCGCAGGCCGCCGTGCTCTCCGAACTCCTCACCGTGGTCGGAGGTGATCACCACCACCGTCTCGTCCAGCAGGCCGCGTGCGTCCAGGGCGTCGAGGAACGCGCCCAGCTCGCGGTCGGTGAAGCGCAGGGTGGCGTCGTACAGGTCGGACAGCCGGCGCGCCCGCGCCGGGTCGAGGCCCTGCTGCGGCCAGCCGTCGGGCGCCAGGTAGCTCTGCACCTCGCGCCAGTCCCGGCCCCAGGTGTCGTCGGGCGCGGAGTCGAACAGCGCGCGGTCGGCCTCCGGGGGCAGGTAGTCGTGGGCCGCGTAGGTGTGCACGAACGCGAACCAGGGCTGCTCGCGCTGCTCCTCGATCCAGTCGATTACGTGGGACAGCTGAGCGCGCTCCTCGATCTGCTCGAGGTAGGGCGGCACGTCGCGGGCGTAGCGGTGGCGCGCGTAGTCGGAGCCGCGGTGCACGATGGGGTCGACGATGCCGAAGCGATCGAAGCCCGCGGCAAAGCCGTAGTCTGCCGACAGGAAGCCGCCGCCGGTGAAAGCCGCGGTGCTCCAGCCGGAGCGGGCCAACAGCTGGGGCAGCCAGGGCATGGCGGCGGCGTTGACGCGGTCGGCGCCTGAGTCGACGACGTTGTGCCGCAGGGGCAGCAGCCCGCTGAGCATGCTGGCGTGGGTGGGCAGGGTGTAGGGCCCCACGCTGGAGCAGTCCTCGAACAGCACGGCGCGCGCGGCGAAGCGCTCCAGGAACGGTGTGGTCGGCCGCTCGTAGCCGTAGACCGAGAGGCGGTCGGCGCGCACGGTATCGAGCGACACGAACAGCAGGTTGGGACGCCGGGCACGCGCGGGGCCGCTGATCATGGGTTGCCCGAAGGCCACGGCGTCGTCGCCCTGCACGCTCAGGCGCAGCGAGACAGGGCCGCAGCTCCAATCGTCGGGCCAGGGCAGCGTGACGTCGCGCCACAGCAGCGGGCCGCCGGTGGGGTGCGCGATGTCGCCCGCGCCGAGGGGGGCCGGCCGGGGAGTGTGCGCTGAGCTGCCGGCGTCGGAGCCATGGGTCGCGCCGCCGGTCGCCGGCGCGGGTTGCGCAGGCTTCGGGGCGCTCCCGAAGCCGGAGGCTGGCGGGCCGAGCGTGAGGCTGCCGCCATCGCCGGCGGCCTGGTCTTCTTCGAGCAGCTCCACGCGCCAAGCGGCCCGGGCGCCGGGCTCGCTGCCGGGGCGCAGGGCCAGTCCGAAGGTCAGCCGCGCCGCGCCCGCCGGGACGTGGGCCGTCAGGGTGGCCGTGCGGCCGGGCGGCACCACCAGCGCGTTGCGCCGCTCTCCATGGATGCGTAACGAGAGGGCCAGGGGGCCGTCCGCCAGGGCCTCGGGGTCGAGCACCTCGCCCGCCTCGCCGCCGGCGTGCAGCCGGGCCACGGCCGCCCGCGGGCGCAGGGACACCGACGCAAAGCGCGCGCCCGCACGCGGGGCTCCCAGCATGATGGCGCGCAGGCTGGGGCTGTCGCGCTTCGATTGCAGGGCCCGCGCCTGGGCCAGGCCCGCGGCGTCGGGCAGGGACGACCAGTCGGCCTCCTGCACCGCCGGCGCCTCGCGCATGAGTCGCAGGACGCGCTGCGCCAGGGCGTCGTGTGCCGGGGCCTGCCCGTCCGCGCCGCCGCTCAGCAGGGCCGCGTCGCCCGGCTGCTCGCTCTCGGTCAGCAGCGCCAGGGTGAGCGGCTGGCACAGCGCGCCCACGCGGGGCTCGGCGCCCGTGTCCAGGCGCGCCTCCAGCACCACGGTCTCGCCGGCGGGCACCTTCACGAAGCGCACCAGGATGGTGTCGGCCCGGGCCAGCGTGACGCCGCCGTCGTCGCTCCGCAGTGCCGGGTTGTCCGCGGCCCCGCTGAGCGTGCCGGCCAGCGTGTCGAACAGCCACCAGGGGCCCAGGTCCGACAGATCATCGTCGAGCAGCGCCGCGGGCCCGGACGTATCGGGCAGGGCCAGCAGCCGCACCGGGAAGGCCGCTGCAGCGTGGTGCCCGCGGCCGGCGGAGCCCTCCCCACAGGCCAGGGGCAGCCACAGGGCCAGGACCAGCAGGGTGGGAGGCAGGAGACGGCGGCGTGGCATGGTCCGGTGGCGGCGGCCCGACGGGCGACGAGGTGTCTCCAGAGTGCCACGCGCCGCGCCACGGCGCACGGGGCCGGGAGGGTCGGGCGCTGAGATGGCGGGGCCGGCTCGCCCCCTTGCCCCGGCCGGGAGGCGTCCTTATCATCCGCCCTCCCGTCTTGAGGCTCTGCCTTGAGACTGCGGGGGTGTAGCTCAGCTGGTTAGAGCGCTAGCCTGTCACGCTAGAGGCCGAGGGTTCGAGTCCCTTCACCCTCGCCATTCTTCGCTCGCTTCTCCGGTGGGAACTGAGGGGCTGGAGCGGCGGAATGCGCAGCTCCCGGGATGACGGCCGATTGAGTGAGACGGTACAGCCGCGCTTGCCGTGCTGAACTCGAGGCTGGGTCCCCGAATCGGCTCACATCGGGGGCAAGT